>NZ_CP092418.1:1589166-1897222 GCF_023716485.1 Microbulbifer variabilis | reverse complement strand
AGAGCGTCACAATAACCCCGGTACCTTCACCAGCTTTATTGGCTGGGAATGGAGTTCAACACCAACCGGGGCTAATTTACACCGGGTCGTGGTGTCCCCAGATGGTGCAGAAAAGGCTAAGCAGTATCTTCCTTTTGGGTCTGACCAGAGCCAGTATCCAGAGGATTTATGGTACTGGTTAGATGAGACTTCTCAACGAACTGGCAGTGAATTTATTGCCATTCCTCATAACTCCAATGTTTCCAAAGGCTACATGTTCGCAGAAACCACACTGCGCGGTGAGCCAATTGATGCACAGTATGCGCGCACACGTATGCGCTGGGAGCCCTTAGTCGAAATAACACAAATTAAGGGGGATTCAGAAACCCATTCAAAACTTTCACCGCGAGATCCCTTCGCCGACTTCGAAAATTATCCATTTTACTTACAATCTGATCCAGAGGCTTACCGTATTGCTAAAGGTGACTTCATTAGATCCGCCTTACGTACTGGCCTTGAGATACAGGATAAGATTGGTGTAAACCCTTATAAGTTGGGTTTTATAGGGTCCACGGATTCACATACTGGTATGTCTACTGCAGAGGAGAACAATTTCTGGGGTAAATTTGCCCATGATTCCATACCAACTAGCAAGCGTACCAACACTGTCATTGGCGGGACCAAGGCTACTGGCTGGAATATGTCTGCTTCGGGACTCGCTGCCGCTTGGGCAGAAGAAAATACAAGAGAGAGCCTTTTCGCTGCGTTTAAACGCCGTGAAGTCTATGCCACTACCGGACCTAGAATACAGGTACGTGTCTTTGCCGGCTGGAACTTCCCTAAGCACGCCATAGATGCTGAAAATATCGCCGAATTGGGATACATCCATGGCGTACCTATGGGAGGAGATTTGACCAAACCACAAGAAGCTAACAAACCAATTCAGCTGCTCATACGTGCGGTTAAAGATCCAAAAGGAGCAAATCTGGATAGAATCCAAGTTGTTAAATCCTGGTTGGATACGACAGGAAAAAGCCATGAAAAAATATTCAATGTTGCTTGGTCTGGGGAACGTACTCTTAACAACCAAGGGAAATTAGATTCTGTGGGTGATACAGTAAATCGAGAAACAGGACAATATACCAATAAGATTGGTTCTATTGAATTATCCACTTTATGGCAAGACCCAGATTTTGATGTAAATGCACGCGCTTTTTACTATGTTCGAGTATTGCAGATCCCTACTCCACGCCATTCACTCTACGATGCCGTAGCCTCAAAAGAAATTAATGATGGAAGTATTCAGATACCACCTGAAGGGCCCGCGGTTCTCCAGGAGCGTGCTTACACCTCTCCTATCTGGTATACCCCTTAACATCTTTAATAAACCCGATAACTAAAGAAGCCTGATGGTTAATTTCGTTAATCCATTCTGATGAAGAATAGAAACTCTCTATAAATATCAATGGAGGACATTAAATGCAGTGGAAGTTTGAAGAACTAAGAAAAGAACCCCTGCTACACTTTTTCATTATCGCATTAATGCTATTCATCGCTGCAGAATTTCTAAACAAAGATAATAAATTCAATCAAGAATACACCCTACTTATAAACGAAGACAAGATCATTGAACACCTCCAATTTCAGAAAAAAACATTCAACCAGACATTTGCTAGACGCTATTGGCAAAGCCTAACTCAAACTGAAAAATTCAACTTGATTGATGATTACATTAGGGAAGAAATACTTTATCGAGAAGCGATTAATCTAGGTTTACAGGAACATGATCAAATTATACGAAGACGCCTTATTCAAAAGCTGGACTACGTAACTGGAGGATTTTCTAGTAAAATAAGTATCACTGATGAAGATTTGAAAAATTACTTTCAACTTAATCAAGAAAAATATCGCATCGAAGCATCAATTACTTTCACCCATGTTTTCTTTGATGCAAGGCATTACTCTAAAGAAAATTTAGAGGAGACCGCCAAGCAGACTTTGGATCAACTTTTAAAACAATCAATCCCTTTTGAAAAATCCTCCCTCTATGGGGATAGGTTTCTTTTCCATCGAAACTATGTAGAACGAACTTATCAACTAGTAGCTAGCCATCTCGGAAATACTTTGGCGCAGAATGTTTTCGACCTGCCCTTAAACACCTGGTCTGGCCCGCTTGAGTCCCCCTATGGTCTACACCTTATATTGGTTAGCGATCACAAAAAAAGTCGCCTACCCAGCCTTACCGAGGCCTACCCCTTAGTTCTAGAGGATTATCGACGAGAAAAACTGGAAGTGAATAAAAAAATGAAATTTAAAGAATTGCTGGCTGAGTATAGAGTTGAGTGGGATAACTCCTTACCTTATGTGCCTATGGACACAACCTATGCTAAATAGAAGTCTCTACAAGACCATTACAACCATTATAATTTCGTTACTAGGTACAATCTTTAATAATCTAAGCTTTGCGCATGATGGAAGACCGCTTTACATTGAATTAAAAGAGATCTCGGAAAGCAGATACAACCTTCGCTGGAAAACACCGCCAGTTATGCAACCAGGTACTGAGCCTGAAGTAAGTTTGACAGGAAATTTTTGCCAAAGGCACTCAACTACATTAGATTTTTCTGGACGTCATGTTAAGAGCTATCTATGTCAAGCCTCCCACCTTCATGATTTTAAAGGAGCAGAAAACACCCTTAAACTAAAAATCTCATACCCAATTGCTAACCCTGCCTTATCAAGCTTAATTCAATATAAAAAATTTAAGGGTGATACAATCAACATCTTTAATGGCCCAAAGATCTTAGTAATAGACTTGCCTTACAAATTAACCATTTGGGAGTGCGTTAAACAGTATATCGAAGCTGGATTTCTACATATACTAGAGGGCTATGATCACTTGCTTTTTGTATTTTGTTTAGTATTTATTGCCCAAGGTCTTAAGAGTATTTTAGTCGCTATTAGTGGATTTACATTAGGACACTCCCTCACATTGGGGCTCGCAAGTTTAAATCTATTCTCCATTAGAATTGATGTTGTAGAAGTTTTGATTCCATTAAGCATTATGTTTCTAGCCGCAGAAATTGTATACGCCATTGAGCGAGGTAATAAAAACACTTTGACCTGGCGTTATCCTGCTATTGTAGCTGGTGGATTTGGGTTGTTACATGGGTTTGGGTTTGCCAGCGCATTAACAGAATTAGGTCTTCCACAAAGTCAGAAAATCATCGCTTTATTTAGCTTTAATATAGGTGTAGAGCTTGGGCAAATACTCTTTGTTTTAGTCTTGATTGCTTCAATTTTCCTGATCAAGTGGATCTTTTCAAGATGGAGCGTTTCATTTTTTTATAAATATACCTTGGCGCCGTCAAGCTACATTATTTATCCAGTTGGAGTAGTTAGTGCATATTGGTCAATCGACAGAGCTCTGGGTTTGATTTACTAAGTTAAGTAAACTGTTAACTTTAGGTTAAATCGATATTAATCCAATAAAGCATTTCGAACCCTGAAAGATCCAAAAGGGTCAGCTATATCGTATTATTTGTACTATCGCTATGAAAAGAATGCTGCGCTTGCAGTGCTGCAACTCAATGAAACATCGTTCAAATCATACCCTGCAGGGGTATCAGACCGACATATGATAAGATTCATAAGGTGCCAAACTTTCCATATCTGGTACATTCCACTTCATCATTGCCTCATAAAGAGACTAACTAAAACGTCAGTACAGATATTGAAGTCCCACTGAAGTGTGCACATTGGTGCCAATTAGGTGTAAGTGTTCATAGCTGACTCTTTTCAGATTCTTTCATCTCAAGCCAGTAATCCAACCCTTAAAGTCAGTGTGCCAAGAGGTAATTTGCTTGAGAAGTGAGTATGCTAGTATTCGCTCGGTTTGTAACGGGTAGCTATAGGTAAAGGCATTTGGTATACAGCCTCTTCAAAATATGGTTTATATCATATTTTACTCACAACCTGTCTTGCTATACCTATACCTTTTGGTTAAGTAATTTTCTTACGCTTGAAGAACTAATAATAATGAGAAAATGCTGAACATTTAATTTCATCAAGGGATTTCATATGACTCCAGATATTTTCACCGACTTAAAAATCCAGCAAATGATTAAATTTTGCTCTACTGGCTATGATGTATGGGGTAAAATTATCAAGAGAGATGTCAGCAACAACTACGTTGCTGGCCGCGATCGTTCTATAGAAGGTCAGATATATTGGAATCACCTTAACAGTGAAGTTAGTTGTATTTTGGCTATTCACTCCTTTCTCAGGGAATACTTAACTTCTAAAGTGCCAGCTAGTGAAATCTCACAGCTTGACGCGATGAAAAACAGCTTTTTGTTGACGGTTGTAGATTATCAAAGACTTTGCTCCACAGCACACCTTGCAAAAAATATTGACAATAAAATTGAGAAAAACAATGCTCTCAAAAAAGACAGAAAAATTAACCTTGGCATTTCAACTTCTTCTTTAGCCTCATCCATCCATGATATCCCCTCAAAGATCAATGGAATTGTGGCCACTATACTTGCACTTAAAAGTCTAAAACAAAATCTTGGGGCGGTGGATACCAGTTGGAGCGAACACTATAGAGCTGTCCGTCGTGATTTTCTGGCTATTGCTTCAAATATCATTGGTCTTTTTGCACCAACAGCGGTAGGAAATACAATTATTGTCGCGTGGATGTATAGCGATATACGAGACCTTAAAAATTTTAATAAAACCGGTCTAGAATTATCAGAAAACAAGCAGAAACTCTTAGATGCTGCTGGCAAATTCAGTGGCGATACATCCATAGGCGACTTCTATACTTACGTGCTTGTAACAGCGCTGGCAGAGCATTACGGTTTTTCTCCGAACAACGGAATTAAGTATAATCCACAGCATCCGCATCTGAATATGGCGAAAGTTATTATGGGGTAGAGTATAACTATCGGCTATTTTACATCACAAGAAAATATCTATTCAAAGCGCAGAAATAGTAATATTGGTCAACCTTAGTATCGAGACAAGCTAGGCACATACATCGTTCTTTGCTACTACTTCTGCTCTTAAAATCAACAGGAAGAGTTATTAACTAATTCTCTTCAACTATTTTATAGGATACATCATTGAGCAAGGTGTTAATATTTGGTAACTCAGCCTCAGGGAAATCCACTCTAGCAAAGTATCTTTCCCAGAAGTTAGGACTTGCACATTTAGATTTAGACACTTTAGCATGGCTGCCAACCTCTCCCCCGCAAAGAATGCCTCTAGATGAATCTCAATTGAAGGTCATTGACTTTCTAGAGAAACATGAAAACTGGGTGGTAGAGGGGTGTTATACAGATTTATTAGAAATTCTGGCTGACCAAGCCACTGAAATCATATTTATGGATCTTAGCATTGAGCAATGTATACACAATGCCAAGTCTAGGCCATGGGAACCGCATAAGTATGACTCTAAAGAAGCTCAAGATTCAAATCTAAATATGCTGGTTAATTGGATAAAGGATTATAAAACAAGGCTAGATACCTTTTCTTACGACTCACATTTGAAATTTTATGAATCCTTCCAAGGAAAGAAATCTATTTACAATAAAAATCAAACTTATACTTAAGAGGGGTGATTCTACAATGCTACTGAGTATGTTTACTGGGCCTAAATAGTAAATAACTAATCAATGCTCCTACAGCTCCACCAACAAAGGGCATGAATAAATAATCCCAGCTCCAGGCCTTTGTTGCCAAAGCCACAGCCGGGTTTAAAATTCCGTATGAAGCGTTGTGGGATACAATCAACCCTAGCAGTAGTGAGCCACCCACAACAATCCCTGAGGTGGCCTTACTTATATCTTTATTATATGTCGTAGACATAACCCCAAAACTAAAGAAAGCAGTCCCCAATGCTTCACCAATGCCGCTAAAAACAGAGGCTTTATGAGAAACCAGCCAACCTTCCTGCCCCAATGGCACATACATAGTTACCATCAGTAACGCCAAAACTCCTCCACAAATTTGAACAATTACATAACCCAGAAAGTCTTTAAAGCTAATCTTCTTGGAAATTAACATGGAAAAAGAAATTGCTGGGTTGATATGACAGCCAGAAATGCCCCCAAGGAGATATACGCATAAGCCCAATGCAAGCCCCGCAGCAATAGGTGTCGCTATGGGAAAAGGGTTGGTTGGGGTTAGAGAGGTTAATACCGCTGCAGCGAGAATGAAGGTACCAATCAATTCTGCAGATAACTTTTGTATAAAAGTATAATTCATAGGCATCCTCTCAACATCAGCAAATTACTCTCAGCATTAATACAATCGATTTGACTGAAAAATTGTTTTTCTATTGGGCACTTAAAAAGTGCCTAGATGATTGTAGACTATCAAACATCATAGAATAGCTTGATTTAGATCCGGTTTTACGTGCTTTTTATTTACCAAAGATGTTTCTATTGATTAAATAGCTTTCAATCATTGAAGAGTGATCACTGAGAATCTATGGCCTCCCTAATAACTTAAGTTAGAGCACCTAATAAATTCTCTAAAGAGCTTCACAAAATCCCCTCTTCTTCATAATCTACCTTCACATCTTTACCTGTTACAAACAAAACACACACTACAAAGCCTGCCAAGGCAAGGTAGGCATTGACTGTAAAAGCTCTATCAATACCTGTGGGAAGATCTGGAGCCATAGCAACGATGGTGGTATTCATTCCTAATCCTAATGCCCCACCGGCTATTTGATACATATAAAGTATTGCTCCAGCTAGACTTGATCGCGATGGATCGACTACCGTTATCGCCGCAGTCGTTATTGTGGAATAGAAGAGCCCAACCCCCGCACCCAGAATCATCAAGCCGGGAATAAGCACCGGATAGGTGGTATTGGCAGTCATATGCGAAAGCATAAACATTCCGATACACATACAAATGGTACCGGCAGAAACAATCACTTTAGCTCCAAGCTTTTCATACAAACTGCCAGATATATAGGAAACTATGCCAAATACCGCCATCATTGGTAACAACCCTATTCCAGAAAATGCTGCTGAGTAACCCCTAACCTTGGTCAGAAACTGAGGGATATAGAGCAATGCTGCAAAAAAGACCACAGAGAGTAGTAATGTTGCCATGCCCGCCGCAAAGAACTTATTATTTGTAGCTACATCTTCAGGGATTAAGGCATTCTTGCCAGCATTGCGTTCTACGATGATAAAAAGCCCCAAAAATATCAAGAAAACTGCAAATAAAGAGACTATCCAGGGGCTTTTAAAGCCAAAGTCTACCGCCAAATCCAGCGCAACGAGCAAACCAAACAAAGAGATAGACAGGGTCGTTACTCCTGCATAATCTATTTTTTCATCAATTTTATCCGGACTGTCATCGGCGATCACCTTCCAACAAACTAGGCAAGCCAGAATCGCAATGGGGATGTTAATAAAAAAGATCCAGCGCCAACTAGCTAAATCAGTTAGTATTCCTCCCAACATTGGCCCAATGGCATTGGATGCTCCGCAGACTGTCATAATTAGGCCACCCGCCAAGCCTGAACGATCCTCCGGCATTAATCCATAGATCATCCCAAGAATGGCCGGCCACATCATTGCGCCTCCAATACCCATTAGTGCCCGAGATATTAGGAGCATCCACATGTCTACAGCCAGTCCACCAAGAAGAGAAAAAAAGACAAAGATTGCAGTGCCGATAAAGAAGATACGTCGGCGCCCAAACATATCGGCCAAGCGCCCTCCAGAGATGATTAGAACGCCAAAAACCAGGGTATATCCGTTTATTACCCACTGAGCCGTAGTGATATCAGAGTTAAACTCCTTCTCCATTGCAGGAATCGCTACAGAGAAAGCTGTGAAGTCATTTGCAATAAGAAATACCGCTAGACTGAGTGCTACCAAACCCCAAAATTGGGTTTTTGTCAGGGGAGTCCTAGTTTCTGTCATGGTATCCTTCCCGGCACTTATTTTTACAGCACGAACTAAAAAATCATTCTAGAAAGTTTGGCCTATCTGACCCTTTTAGTATTAATTTTTTGTGAGCGCATTACTTTTAGAAAGTCACTCAACCCAAAGTCTTTAGATGTTATTTATTATGCCTACAGATAGAACTGCTATTTTCGACAGTCATTTTCACATTATTACCCCTGGTTTTCCTCTTTTTTCAAATCAAGGATTTACGCCTGATTTCTTTACCACCAGCGACTATTTGGACCGGGTAAAAAATTACGACCTTCTCGGTGGTGCAGTTATTTCTGGGTCTTTTCAGCGAAATGATCACACCTACCTAATGGATGCTCTAAAAAACCTAGGGAAGAATTTTGTAGGAGTGATCCAGCTTCCGCCAGATACCAGTGATGAAAAGATACTGGCGCTCAATGAACATGGCGTCCGTGCTGTAAGATTCAATCTAAAGCGTGGGGATTCAATCTCTGCAGCAACTATCAAGGATTTCGCACAAAGAGTCTATGATCTGGCCAATTGGCATGTAGAACTCTATGTAGATTCAGCCAACTTGGCCCCTCTAGAAAGCACCTTACTAACCTTACCCAGCGTGTCTATTGATCACCTGGGGTTGAGTCAATCTGGGCTCAAGTTGCTGCTATCTCTTGCCGAAAAAGGTGTACGAGTGAAAGCAACAGGATTTGGGCGCCTGGACTTCAATCCATCTAACGCCATTAAAGATCTTTATCAGGCTAACCCTAGCTGCCTTATGTTCGGTTCAGATTTACCGTCTACTAGAGCACCGCGTCCTTTTCGAGATGAGGATGTCACATTAATTAAAAATACTCTGGATGAAACGGGAGCTAACCAAGTTCTTTGGCAAAATGCAAAAGCATTTTATTTTCACCAGAATGAACGGATAGGAAGTTAATGTGTATTAACCTATCAATCAATATTGCCAACTTCAATGCTTAAGGCTTTGAAATTAATTTTTCAATAACCCAGAGCTCCCTCTTATACAAAGCAGCTTCTCAAAGTAAATAATGGTTTGTTTAAGTCCATCGTTTAGCTTTACTCTGGGCTCCCAATTAAGTAAAGATTTTGCCTGATCAATAACTGGTTTACGCTGACGAGGATCATCTCTAGGTAATGGTAGGTAGATCAATTTTGAAGATGACCCCGTTAATGAAAGTATACGCTGAGCCAGCTGACTAATAGTAATCTCAGATGGATTTCCCAGATTGATGGGTCCCGTTATGTTTGCTGGAGCCCCCATCAAGCGAATCAATCCTTCAACTAAGTCATCAACGTAGCAAAAGCTTCGTGTTTGTTGGCCTGTACCATATATGGTTATATCATCACCCTTAAGCGCCTGAACGATGAAGTTACTTATTACACGTCCATCATTTGGGTGCATTCTTGGTCCGTATGTATTGAAAATCCTACCTACTTTAATTTGCAATCCATATTGACGGAAGTAACTGAAAAACAGGGTTTCAACACACCGTTTCCCTTCAATATAACATGAACGCATACAAACCGGATCTACCTTTCCCCAGTACTGCTCAGACTGAGGATGCACTTCAGGGTCTCCATAGACTTCGCTTGATGAAGCCTGGAGTATTTTGGCATTAACCCGTTTTGAAAGGTCAAGCATGTTAATTGCGCCATTAATATTAATTTTTAGCGTCTGTACTGGATCAACCTGGTAATGAATTGGCGAAGCTGGGCAAGCCAGATTATAAATTTCATCAACATCAACATATAATGCGTTTGTTACATCATGCTGAATAAAATTGAAACATGAATTCGATAACAGATGTTTTATATTGTGCTTTACCCCCGTGTGTAAATTATCAGCGCAGTAGACATCATGCCCCTCTCCCAATAATTTTTCACATAGATGAGCCCCTAAGAAGCCGGCGCCACCTGCAACCAATATTCGTGACATTATAATTCCATATTTAAAATACCAAACCTATAAATCATAGAATCGAATAATACACCCAAACCATAAAACCTATCAAATACACCATCTTTAAGATAGAGTTAAATATAGCCACTTATTATTTATGCCATAAAGATAGTTGTATCACAACATTTCACGCCACTGTTAAATGGTAAGCCCCACAAGGATTCATAATTCAACCCATTACAGTGACCTATTAAGACTCAGCCAAATTAGCTAAGGAAACACATTACTACTTGAGAGAACACCCATTAACACTTACAAACCAATATTGATTAGTATTAATAACAACACAATCTTCTAGAATATACCTTATAAATCATTTATTTATATCAACTACTTGGACTTTCTGAAAATGGCATTAGGCACCCTCTTCTGCTTTGCTCACCGAGGTTACCAAGGCTTGTTTAGTGAAAACACGCTACAGGCAATTGGCGAAGCACTGGATTTGAAGGTTGGAGGAGTAGAAATTGATATATGGAATATTGGCGGTCAACTTCTTGTTACTCATGATAGGCGCCTAGGTCGTTTGCAACCTGGGAATACAATTATTACAGACATGCAACCAGAAACTCTTAGAGCTATGCCTCTACCCTGCGGCAGTAAGATTCCAACGCTACAAGAAGTCTTAGACTTAATAGGTGACAAGGCTCAATTAAACATAGAACTCAAAGGCCCTAATTGTGCGACACTATTGGCACAAGAGATTCGTACATTTGTTACAGATAGCGGGGCTACTTTTGATCAATATATAGTATCTTCATTTGATCAATTACAATTATATGAATGCCTACGCCTACTACCAGAAGTTCGTCGCGGTGTAATAATAGTTGGGGTTCCCCTCGATCTAGCCGCATGTACAGCCCCTTTGAAAGCTTATTCACTACATACTGCCTTGGACTTCCTCCACAAAGATTTACTTAACGATGCCAAATATCGAGGGTTAAAAAACTATATTTTCACAGTAAATAACCCTGACGACTTAGCACTACTTGCCTCACAGGGTGCGGATGGAGTATTTACCGACAGACCACAAATGGTCTTGGATTTCAACAAAAAAATTATGGGCGCATAACCAACCAATCAAAAACTTAATCGGCAATTATTTTTGACTTAAAAATAAAAACATTTACGCGAACATTTAGAACCTATCTTAATTGATCCTCGCGCCCCCTTAACACTTCAAACTTGCAAAGCGGCTCTTTTTACAGACCAAGGTGACAAATCAAACAAAGGTGCCTCATCCAATACTAGGCGCTTTAAATTTTCCCCAATCACTGGGGCAAACTTAAAGGCTTGACCTGAACCATGGCTAAAAATAAAAATATTTTTGCTCAAACGGTCTAATACAAACCCTGCATCTGTACTCATTGTATAAGGACATAAGTGCGCCTCTGAGCGGGATCTAACACCTTCTATATAAGAAAATACAAAATCGTCTAGAATTTGCAGTAGCTCTGTAGGAATCGTCATATTCGCAGAGGGAGTGTAATCTGACCTTTTTAACTTGTCTGGTGCCCAATCAATACCTATTTTGATCAAATCTGTGCCGTTCTTCTTATCCCCCATAAAAGGAAACCCATAGTAAAGCCCTTGATCAGGATCATTCTTTGCTTTTTCCTGAAAACAGAACCACTGTGGATAGGTATCCATACGATCTCTTTCAATCGTATAGTACGCCCATAACATTGGCCAAATCTGAAGCTGTACCTGATACCCCAATAGTTCAAGGAAATATCTAGACCAAGGGCCTGCTGCTATAATACAACGCTTGGATGAAGCTTTAGTACCATCCTCAAGCAGGACATTTACATCAGCACCATCAGAGACCGAAACCACTTTGGTTCCTAACCTAATTTTATGGCCGCAACGAATCACTTCATTTTTCCAAAAATTTAAGGACTCGCCGGATAACACAGCGCCTGCTGCTGGCTCAAATAGCCCTTGCCAGCCGGGCTTGGTGCGCAGTGGCCAGCGCGCACTAATTTCCTTTGCAGTCAACTCTTCAAAAGGTATTGACTGCCTCTGCATGACTTGTTTAGCCGCACAGATACTCCCTTCAATGGTTTCCTCTCCCCAGTCTTCACCGTAAAATAACAAGCCATGGGATACTCTAAGTTTTTTACCATAATGTTTTTCCTGAGACTCCCAAAGTACATTAGAATATTTTGCAGCTTGGCAGTAATACGGATTGGAGTACATCGCTCTGAACATTCTCGTACTACCGGAGCTACTACCAAAAGTATTTCCAATCTGGAATTGGTCACAAATTAGAATGGAATCCACAGATTTGCGTAGCGCATAAGCCGAACTAAGCCCTGCCATACCCGCACCAATGATTATCACATCATAGTAGCTTGTCATCTTGACACTCTAACCGTAGCCAACAAACTGTCGTCCTAAATAACTAAGATGGGGGTAACCGGATTCCAATTTTTTAAAGCAGGCTTCAGAAATTTTACTAAATATAAAATGATAGACTTGCCGTGGATTCACAGACCGCCAAACCTCTGGGTTGTAAAACTCAATAGAATCAGCCATCACTGCACCGGCACTAGAAAGTCCTTCATCAAATACTATCGTGCCTTTTTCTTCCAATATTTGTTGAGCTCCAGATACAAAAGGTAAGTTAGCCACACAAACCAATACTCTAGCCTTTAGATTCCTAGCCAAAGCAACATCAATTATCCGAGAGGCTGAGGCGAGAACAACAATATCCCAGTCCTGTGAAATCCAATTTTCTATATTTTCAGAATTGACGGCACCTGAAATACTCCCTCGCTCCAAGATATGGTCATAGACAGATACCAGCTCTCCCATTTTTACCAGCCTTTTAACGATTCTGCTCCCAACAGCACCTGCACCATGCACTAGAACTCTTGCCCTGGGGATATTGAGTGCGGACTTTCCCGCTGCAATCGCACCTAAAGCACCTGACGCCGTAGCTTCTGCATAATGCACCTTTGAACCTAATGCGGCTAACACATATTGAGTTTTCGCAGCTAGACGCATCACTTGTGTATCTCCAAAGTTAAGGTCTGCGCCAGTGAACATATCTCCTTTTCTTTTGTTGAGCTCTGATGCTGCTATGGTAATAATTTCATCAAAGGATGCTTGCGATATACTGTTGACATTTGCAACAATTTTCCCACCCCTAAATCCTGTATGATAAGTTTGGTGCTTAACCTGCATTCGCTCTGCTAACTGACAGGCTTCATCAGCAGCATATTCATCCTTCTGATACTCTAATACTCTCAGGCCGCCATTCGCTGGCATTGAACTTCTTTTAGCGCAAGCGAAATGGATTGTCCCACATGACATTTCAATCGAAAGTAAATCTACACTCATAATAGATCCATCGTATTAGCGACGCTCCAAACGAATATAGTGATGAACATAATCCATACTATAATGATTGGGACTATTGAAAATACGCTCTTGCAACTCATCATATAACTTTTTAATCGCAGTTGAACTTCCTCCATGCTCAACAATTGATGTATGGAATGTTCGCTCGCTCCAACTCCGTATAGTTTTCATCAGCCCCTCGGAAAAGGCTGAAGCATTTCCATCCAAATCAAACTGACTGCGATATGGGCATGGTGTCATTTGTATTGATACTTCATGTACGATCCAGTTTTTCTTATGATGAGGCATATTTAAAACCTGCCAAATATCTTCACCTGTGCGATAATAATTTTGAAAGACTGCCCCTTCAAAGGCACTTTTCGATACTTCTCCAGCTTTATACAGCTGCAACCAAATATCATACAGCGTGTCGAACATATCTTTATCTTTTGCGTTATTACCCAGCAAATGGCCGCTATCATCCTGAGCCAAATCCACAAGGACAAACTGACCACCCACTTCAAACTCCCAGGCTCTCGCCTCAAGCAGTGAATCAAAATCATTCACGGACTGCGCTCTAAAGGGTTCGCGCCGCAAACCACGCACCTTGTTTGCGTGTATGTGCTCTATAAAAGTGCCAGGTATTTTAGATAGCCAGTGCATTGTGGTAGCCGCCAGAGCAATATTGATTGAAGCCTGGGGTGCCACATGACTATAAAAGCTACTGGGTTGTATAAAGACCACTAGATTTTCAAACTTAGCTCTTAATTCGTTTAGATTATCAGCGAGTGTTAACAGATTACTGGATGGTAAATCATTAGCGATATGGCATATCGTTTTATCACCGAGTTTTTTAAATACTCGCCCCCATAACTCCATAGAAGTACCACCATCTGCGGCGCCATAATCGATAGTGGTACAAAATTTTTTATTTGGTATAGAATCCAAGGCGCGCAGAAAAAAAGGCCAACTATTATCGATACAGATCTTAGCTCCCAAGGTTTCCTGGGAGTAATTCTGTAACATCCCTATACTCATAGACTAATCCGCCCTCTGTGTTTCTTGCCACTTCCTGACTAAACAGGAAACATTTAGAGGAATTATAATGTTGACTGATTACCGCATGGTGGGCGAACTCTTGGTAGTTACCAAGCAAATAATACGGACTAAGATTTAAAATATCCTTAGAAACAAGCTCTAAAATTTAGCAATTCCCCTCCATATCAACCCTTCGTACACTCTCACCCTACACAACCAACTCTATAAAGACTGCCTACCTAAGAGTGATTCCTCCTAGAGGCCATATTGCCCCCAAAAAAGATTAATGCTGGTATAAATATCCAGACAATGTTGATTGTTAGAAAAAAAAGAGTTTTTAGGTTTTCTGATAATAAATGGAGTTACTACCCTTTTAGAAATTTTATTTTGTACTCCCTACCCTACGAGGCTCCCCCTCAATAAACAAAACTGATACCACCAGACCGATGAGTGCTAAGTAGGCATTAATCGTGAAAGCTCGGTCTATACCGGTTGACAGATCTGGGGCTAAGGCAATTATGGTGGTATTCATTCCCAAGCCCAATGCACCGCCGGCAATCTGGAACATATAGATAATCCCACCAGCCAGACTCGATCGGTTGCGGGCAACAATAGTCACTGCAACAGTAGTCGCTGTCGAAAAGAAAAAACCAACCCCGGTACCAAGTACCAATAGGCCTGGTATCAACTCTCGGAAGCTGGTATTTACTTGTATATGGGAGAGCATAAACATTGCTGCACTGATAAATACCGAGCCTATCGCTATGATCACCTTGGCTCCTATTTTTTCGTAAAGCCTACCGGATATATAGGAAACCAAGCCGTAAGCCATCATCATCGGCATCAGCCCAATACCGGCCAATGTTGGGGAATAACCCCGCACTTTGGTGAGAAACTGTGGAATATATACAAGCGCAGAAAAGAAGACTACAGAAAGCAATAAGGTCACTATACATGCCGCAAAGAAACGCCTGTCACTCATAACATCTTTGGGAATTAGTGCATCACTACCGGCATTGCGCTCAACAGCAGTAAAGCCCCCTAGAAAAAACACGCTAATGATAAATAAGAGGACAACTATCGGACTTTTAAAGCCCAGCTCTACGACAAGATCCAAGGCCATTAACAAGCTAAACAAAGAAATAGAGAGTGTCGTCACTCCCAAGTAGTCAATATGCTCTTCAATCTTCTCTGGTTTATCATCAGCGACCGTTTTCCAGCACCCTAAACACACTAATGCAGCGACTATAACATCGAGAAGAAATATCCATCGCCAACTCGCAAACTCGGTTAAAAAGCCTCCTAACATTGGGGCAAAGGAGTCAGAGATTCCACACACTCCCATGATCAGGCCGCCAGCCAGGCCCGCGCGCTCTTTTGGTATGAGCTCATAGACCATCCCCAATATTGCCGGCCACATCAGCGCCCCACCAATTCCCATCAAGGCCCTGGACACTAGCAGCATCCAAATATCCATGGATAAAGCGGCAATCAGCGAAAAGAAGGCAAAAAAACCTGCACCTATAAAAAAAATGCGTCGTCGCCCATAAATATCAGCCAAGCGTCCACCCGTGATAATCAGAACACCAAATACGAGGATGTAGCCGTTGATAATCCACTGGGCTCTTGTAATGTCAGAATTAAACTCTTGCTCAATGGTGGGGATGGCGGCGGGGAATATGGTTAGATCATTTGCCACCAAAAATACAGCGAAGCTGAGGCCAATCAGCGCCAACAACCTCTCTTTACTTTTGGAAGTATTGGAATCTGCCATTGAGTTCTACCGAGCGCGCTCTTTCATCAGAGCAAAGACCATTGCTTTGACAGTTTGGCTTATTAGGTCGTAGAGCAACGGACTCGGTGGAAGATTGGCGTGCCTGGAGAAACCAGAAGAAGTCCAAAAACGCATCAGGCAACTCCAGGGGGAGCTGCCAAGATTGATTACTGACTATATTCCTGGATCGGTTGGAAATCAGGGTTAGCGCCACAGGAAGAGCGTACCACCAGTTCGGTTGGCAGCACTGCTGGCTCTGCTGTCTTATCACCGATCAACTGCATCATCTTCTCCACCATCAGCTCACCGCCGCGCTGGATATTCTGTCGCACAGTCGTTAGTGGGGGCGTATAGAAAGGCGCGATGGGGATATCATCAAATCCAACTACTGCAATATCGTCGGGAACCTTGTAACCCTGGCTCTGCAAAGCCTTGATGGCTCCCATTGCAATGCTGTCACTTGCGGCGAAAATCGCATCGAAGCTCAACCCCTCGGTTTTTAGCAAGTCTGCAATGGATTGATAACCGCTTTCACTGGAGAAAGAAACCTGAATTTGACGCTCGCTATTACCCAGCCCCTCTGCGGTAAGCGCGGCCCTATAACCCTCGTAGCGACCGTAAATCTCGGGGTGCGCAGTATCACCAAGAAAGAGGATGTTACGACGGCCCAGCTTGAGTAGGTGCTCGGTGGCCTGCCGCCCTCCCATCTGATTGTCACTACTTACAATGCAGTAATCAAGATCTGGTTTGGTAGTACCTCCCCATACTACCAACGGATCGCCCTGGCGTTGTAGTTCACGCAGGGGGCTGTCGTCCACCCCTTGTCCAATCACAATTACCCCATCGGCGCGGCGAGACCCCATTAAGTAGGCATGCCAATCGTCACTTGTAACGATACGATTTGAAAACAGTAGATCATATCGGTGCTCGGCCAAGCGATCGGCAATCGCGCCAATCATGTCCAACATAAAGGGGTCGGAAAAAGTCTGGCCTCCGGCGCTTCCGGTATTGATGACGACAGAAATGGTATGGCTGCGTTTTAAACGCAGATTGCGTGCACTCTCGTTGATTTTGTAATTCATACTACGCGCGATTTGCTGAATACGCTCCCGAGTCTTTTCATTGATTAGCGGGTTGTTATTCAGCGCGCGGGAAACAGTGGATTCAGAAACTCCCGCCAGCCGTGCAATATCGGACATGGAGACGGGAGAGGAGGAATCCTTAGGCATGCGTACTTCACCTTGTTCGCGGGAAATACGCCATCTTAGGCGTGCTACAAGAGTTTGTAAAATGAACTCTGATAGCTCAAACCGTCAACTTAGCTGAGGCCCCAACTTCTCGCCCTTCCACAGCCCTACGGAAAAAGAACAAGCTGACTAGAATTACCGAGATCGGCACCAGTGATAAGTAAAAGGCCACCTGACCATCAAAGGCTTCAAAAACCGAACCCGTAATCAGTGAACCGGTAGTGCCCCCTAGCGCAGAAAAAATCACCAGAAGCCCGGTCATCGCCGAATGCTGATGGGTCGGTAGTGAACTCAGCATCACCGAGTTGATTGCCGGATAAATGGGGGCCATAAACAGGCCAATCAGAGGCAGAATAAAGGCCGCAATCGGCGCATTGAACCAGTTGATATCCGGGTTGGCCTGCACATCACTGGATAGCGGCAGAGTCAGTACCACCAGTAATGCCATTGCCAGCAGGCAGACATTCAGCACTGGGTACCAGTGTAAACGCCGCATAATAGCCCCTGCTCCCAAGCGGCCCAAGGCGAGCCCTGCGGCAAAAATACTGGCAGCCTGGACGCTCATCGCCGCTGGTAACTTCAAAATTTCATTGTTAAACGTGGGCAGCCAGCTGCCGATACCCTGTTCGATCAACACATAGATAAAAACGGAAATTACATAAATATAAACCAAGGGCTTGGCCATCAATTTTATCATTGCCCAGAAATCCTGCCGTGGACTGGTGCCCTCAACCCGGGTACCCGACTCATCCATTTTTGTCAGCGACAATAAAATAAAGGCAAACAGACAAATCGCAGCCAGCACCCAATAGACACTCAGCCAAGCTGTAGAACCTGGATTGGCAGAGTCGATAAAGGCACTAAACAGCCAATACCCACCAAGAACCCCCACCATAAATACCCCCTCCAGGGTATTCACCATACTCGCATGTTCATTTGGACCACGTGTTAACAGGCCCACAGTTGAATAAACCGCGACCTTCACCAAGGCAAATGCGACTCCCACGGAAAGGAACAGTAGTTTTGCTGTCCAGAAACCTGGCAGTAGGGGCATGGCAATACAAGCCCCGGTAACAATAGCGAGCCCCATCAGCATGGCCCGCTTAAATCCGAAACGCGGCAGTTGCGAAGCCACCAGAAAAGATACGATGCCGATGGGGATATCCTTAAAGCCCTCCAATACACTGGCTGCAGACTTACTCACGCCGTAAGTATTAATCACCTGCAGTATCACAGTGCCGACACTGTTCAAGAGAATGGCGAACACAAAGTAGATGGCGAATAGGGAAAGCAGTATGCGCTGATTGTTCATAAGGAAATCTTTATCGGTCTATGGCTCAGGCGTACAGCCGTACCAGCCTGTTATTGTACATTTTTTGATCTCTTAGTGTGGGTTGATGACTGTAAATTTTCACGCCCCCAGAACTCAGCAGTATGACTTACCACAAAAGAATTGCAATCGTTTGCAATATTTCAAACTGCCAAATAGAGACCATTCAGCAATCGCCGGTCAGACTAGCGGGTTACTAGATAACAACAATGCCCATAAATTCTTTATTATCAATAAGTTAATGAATATTTACACTCACAGATAGCACATAGTTACCGTACAGGGAGATTTTTTACCTCCGATTTGCAATCGATTGCATTCCAATGTGTACAAGCGATAGACTGCGGGAAGTTGCCCGAAGTACTAATTACTTTGGCAAAGCACCTAACCATCAGTTTCTGTGTAAGTGGTATGAAGAAAGAACAACAACATAAGCTTGAAATTCACCCCTGGGGCCTGCTGGAAAGAGAGTTTCAAGCGGATGACTACCCTCTTAACGCCACCCTATTCTCCCTGGGCAATGGTTTTATTGGCCTGAGAGGCACCTTTGAGGAAGGCTTTGATCCCGAGCCCTTTTCTGATGGCTGTTACCTCAATGGGGTCTATGCCAGTGAACCTATTCGCTACGGCGAAGCTGCTTACGGCTACGCCCGCAATAATCAGCGCATGTTAACAGTACCGGACGGCAAGGGTATTCAAATCTGGGTTGATGGAGAGCGTTTCAACCTCGCTGAGGGTGAAATACTCGAGTATGAACGCCATCTGGATATGGCCAACGCAACCCTTGCGCGCAGCCTTACCTGGCGTTCACCTCTTGGAAAAACCCTCAGGCTCAAAACCCAGCGCCAAATCTGCCTAACTGAAAAACACCTAGTGCTCATCCATGTTGAAATCACTCCACTGGATTTTGGTGGGGAGATACGCTTGTTAACGGGGCTGGATGGCAATCTCGACCAAGCCGAGCGCAGTGACGATCCACGCCTGGCTTCCCCCATTGACCAAGGGGATATCCAATGGCTGAATAACGTCGCCGATGGTGACTACTTGGCACTGGCACTCTCAGTTAGAAGCAGTGGCTATGAGATTCGCTGTGCCGCCACACACCGGCTGCAGGCCAGTGCGGGCCACACAATGACTAATCTGCGCCATGAAAACCGAGTAGCCACCGAATACCGATGTGTTGCCCAACGGGGTAAACCCATAGGCCTGACCAAATACCTAGCCTACTTCGCAGAGCAAAGGGCTGAGCCGATTGAAGTTGGATCACTTCGCCAATACCTTGAACTTAGCGCCAATAAAAGTTTTGCCGAATATGCCAAGGCCCAACGCATAGAGATGGATAAATTCTGGCAAGAATCCGATATCCAGGTACTTGGCAACGACAGTCTACAGCAAGGTATTCGATTTAATCTTTTCCACCTATTCCAATCCCTGGGCAGGGATGGACGTACGAATATCGCTGCTAAAGGGCTCTCGGGAGATGGTTACGACGGCCATTACTTCTGGGATACAGAAATCTATGTATTGCCGTTTTTTCTCTACACCCAGCCCAATATGGCCCGCCACCTGCTGGAGTATCGCCATTCGATCCTGGATGCGGCCCGCGCCCGTGCCCGAGAGCTGGCGATCAGCAAGGGCGCACTCTTTCCCTGGCGCACCATTGGCGGAGAGGAGTGCTCTGCCTACTACCCTGCCGGCACCGCCCAGTTTCATATCAATGCGGATATCGCCTATGCAGTGCGCCACTACAGCCGAGTCACTGGCGATACAGAGTTTCTGCGGGCAAAAGGGGCGGAGCTGGTTATTGAGGGGGCCCGCCTATGGATGGAAATTGGCCACTTCAACCCTCGCCGAAACAACCAATTTTGTATTAATGAAGTCACTGGCCCGGATGAATATACTGCGTTGGTAGATAACAACTTCTATACCAACCTGATGGCCCGTGCGCATTTGGAGTATGCTGCAGAGGTATACCAATGGTTGCAATCCTTTGATCCAGAAGCGTGCCTGGCCTTGGCCCAGCGTATAGAGTTGGGCCCACAGGAGCCCATGCTTTGGGCAAAAGCCGCAAAGGCCATGTACCTTCCCTACGACCAATCCCAAGGCATCCACCCGCAGGATGATGGCTTCCTCGACAAGCCAGTGTGGGACTTTGAGCAAACACCGGCAAATCATTACCCCCTGCTACTGCACTACCATCCACTGGTAATTTATCGACATCAGGTTTGCAAGCAGGCAGATGTAGTCTTGGGACTATTGCTCGAAAGTTCCGAGTTTTCCATCGAACAAAAACGCCGCGACTTCGACTTTTACGAACCGCTCACTACACACGATTCCACCCTATCCGCCTGCATCCACAGCATTATTGCCAGCGAGGTGGGATACCATGAAAAAGCGCTCGACTACTTCCAGCAAGTAGCACGAATGGACCTGGACAATCACCACAATAATACCCAGCACGGTATCCATACCGCCTGTATGGGCGGCACCTGGATGTGCATGGTGCAGGGCTTTGCCGGTATGCGCCTGCATGGTACCGAATTGAGCTTCGCCCCGTTTGTACCCGAGGGTATGGAAGGTTATCGCTTCCGTCTGCAATTCCGTGGTCGCACCCTGGAAGTGGACATCAATTACAGTAATGCCAGCTATACCCTGATAACTGGCGAGCCCATCAGCCTTCATCACATTCATGAACCCGTATTTCTCGCAGTAGGCGAAACCCAAACATTTGAGATAGCACCGCCAGTGGAGGTAACACAGTGATCTATCGTGCTGCAATTTTTGATCTGGATGGTGTACTCGCAGATACCGCACGACTACACCTGAAAGCCTGGCACCAACTGGCCCAAGAACTCAAGCGCCCATGGGCTGAAGATACCGGTGAAAGGCTTAAGGGATTGGAGCGTATGGCCTCATTGGAAGTGATTCTTGGGGAAGAGAGCGATCGGTTTAGTGAAAAGGAAAAGATCGATCTAGCTAGCAGAAAAAATAGTTATTATCAGAAACTGATTCGCAGCTTATCTCCAAAAGATCTACTGCCCGGTGCTGGGGAGCTTCTCGCCTGGTTAAACGAGAAACAAATCCCCATCGCCCTGGCCTCAGCCAGTAAGAATGCGCAGGCCGTTTTGCAAGCATTGGAGATATCACATTACTTCTCAACAATTGCCGATCCAGAACAGTCCGCACCTAAACCCTGCCCGGATATTTTCCTCGCAGCAGCGCAAGGCCTACAAGTTGAACCTGAACTCTGTGTTGCCTTTGAGGATGCTGCTGCCGGGGTCGCTGCGATCAAAGCCGCCAAGGGAATGACTGCTGTTGGGGTGGGGAGTGAAAATTCCCTGAGAAAAGCTGATTTTATTGTCGGCAGCCTGTCGGAGTTCGTCCCTAAAGACTTTTTTCTTTCTGCTATCCACGCAGCTTCAATCAGTTAAATGTAAGAACTGTTTCAAAATCAATATTCAAGCTGAATAGAAAGATTGCTCTCCTTCTATTCAGCATTACTTGCTTTCTAATATTGTAAAGAGGTAGCCCACTAAATAGCGACTACTAACAGTCTCTCCCTAAAGCTAAACTTTACTGCTACAATATATTTAACACGCACTAAGGTTACTTCCAAAAACCAACCCCGACAGAAACGAGATATGAAAGAAAGGGCCACCAATCAATAGATTGGGGAGAAATCACCCTACGCATATATGGAAAATACGTGTACTCGAAGAAATAAAAACCAGAATAAGTATCTGACCTTTCCTAAGAATTCACTGAGTGATTGAGCAAAATTACCAGCCCCATTTCCCCAGACTTATAAACCCCAAACCAACGATCAACCCCTAAATATAGTAAGGAATATATGATCTACAATGCTATTGACACCCTTTTACCCCTTCATTTGCATGAGAACAACCACCCATCTAAAACTAAATAAACTTCAACATGTCGGAATTTATGGAAATTAATTTTTTAGCCTCAATCGATTGTGGATCTATCAGACTAAAATCAGCAAATTCAAATCCTGGCCCAACGGAGCAGCCTACCAGTACTGTCTTTCCAATAGGTTCAGCTGCCTGCCAAGTTCCAGCTGGAACAACCTGACAAAACGTATTATTATTGGACGAAATTTCCATCCTCTGAACATTCTTATCCAAGTCATTCCAAGTATAAAGATAGAGTCCTGCGCCTTGATATAAATTCCACACCTCATCCGATTGCACTTTATGAAATCGGCTTACCTCGCCTTTATCTAATGAAAAATAAATGTGAGTGAGCGCTGATCTTCTCTGCCCTTTGTTATTGGTCACCACTGCATTGGACCTGAACACTTCAAGAAATCTCCCCCCTTCAGGGTGTTCAGATAATTTGATAGGCTGCATGACTATTCCTTTAAGACCTATAATGAAATTAACAATAACCTTAAAATTGATCCCAACCAAAGAGGCACTTAATTCTCACGTTTTTCTTTTGACAGATTTTTGGCAATATTAGCTATCGCCTCTTCCATTGAAACCAAACCATTCAAGTAAGGTATCCAATACTTATCAAGAAGGGATTTATAATTCCAGCGCCCAACATATAAACCGTTCAGTGTTGCGTAATCTGTGAAATTTGGCTCTTCCTTTGAAATAACTCTTCTAACAACTTCACCAACTGTATAAAAATGAATTGGATGCCATATATGTTTATGAGCCTTTAAGCCATATTTATCAAACTCACTGCTGATTATCCCTTGAAGTTTGCTTTTGCGATTTACACTGTTAGCATGTGTTAACTCATGAAAAAACATTTCTAATGCAAGCCAGCCTGAGTAATCTGAATAGGTACTATTGATAATAGTTTGAGAACTTCTTCCTGAAGTGGTAGCTCCCTGTCGCATACCAGGCTTATAGACAATATTTACTGTATGCGCATTTACTAGCAGTTTTTCACCAAAGAGGTCTTCGAGCCGGCTAGCAATTGGGTCACCATACACATCCAGTTTCTCCCGTAAGCTTAGATACCACCTAAAGTTACTTTCTCTATGCAGACCCCACATTTGCTCATTATAAAGAGTGGAAAGCTCCTGCAAATGAGCATATAAGTTATTATTAACTGATTCAGAATCGACAGGAGTGCCTGATAAAAGCAGGGCTGTTAGATCTGCCACTTCCCCGCTAGACCGAATAATATTAATATTTTGTTCAGCCCCATGTGTAATATAATCATTGATCGCCCTCTCGAAGAGGTACAACTGATCAGCAACAATGCCTTCCTCCTTCTTTAAAGCCGCATATAGATTTTTATCTCTTGCCAATTCATACAAATATAGATGTAAATTCAATAACGGCTCATTTTTAAAGCTCACCAATCGCCAACCATCTAACTGGTCAGATGCCTTTTCTTCTGCGAGAACGGGAAAAACTAAAGAGAGCAATATTAGAGCAAGTAGAAATGGACGAAGCATTAGAAAAGCACCAGCGGGTTATTCTTATAAGGCAAGGGAAGAGTGACACTGATCGATCATCCTCCCAATATGGTAAGAATATAACTTCCAGAAGGAGCCCCTGCAAATAAGTACTGCTGTTCAAGCTGGGGGCAATCCTCAGTCACGGGTATAAAATCAATTGCGTGCAGCGAAACAATGCCAACTTTTTACCCGTACTCTTACAAACTACAGAAGCATCCCATACCTGAGTGGTCCGCCCCATATGAACAGGTGTTGCAGCACAAAGAACAATCCCATCCCGAACTGTTCCCAGATGATTCGACTTCAGTTCAACAGTAGTAAAGCCAGAAGCCTTTTCTGGTAAGTTCGCCAAGCAACCAATACCACAGGCCGTATCGGCCAAAGAAACGACGCTACCAGCATGTAAGTAACCATTAGGTGCCAAATGAGGCTCCAAAATTTTCATCTCTGCATGGATCTCGCCCTCAGCAACTTTCACAAGTTCAATCCCGAGAAGCCCTGGAAGCTTACCTTTGCAAATCTTGTTGTAATAGTTATGGTCCTTCATATAAATCCTTATTAACAACTAACTGGTCATAATAACAACCCAATTAAGGCAAAAATTTCTCTTTAGCCCCACTAAACATCTTCTTATATCTAGGTTTCACAGCAAACTTACAAAGGGAGTGTAGTTATTCTGTACATAATAATTATTTTCCCAGGGGCCTTCTCAAATAGAGGACAGCACTGTAAAGAACCCTACCCCACCTAGCACCCCCTTGCACATTACTATTTCTGGTAGAAAATTCTGAAACTACTTGGAAATTACCTTATAGCAGGGAACATACTCTTTACCCGGCAACTTCATTCTCTGTTGTTTCACAAAAGACTCCAGCATAATATCAATGCTGCGCATAATGCTCGAATCACCACGCAGCTCATAAGGTCCATACTCCTCAACCATCCGAATCCCTTCATTTTTCACATTGCCAGATACAACGCCAGAGAATGCACGTCGCAGATTGGCAGCTAATAGATAGGGTTCTTGGCTTTTATGTAAAGCGAGGTTCAGCATACTTTCATGAGTTGGTATAAACGGCTGCTGAAATTCATTAGCGACTTTTAACTTCCAGTTAAAATAATAGGCGTCATCCGTTGCTTTGCGGAAGGACTTGACCTCTTGTATGCCTACCGACATTTGTCTAGCCACTTCCTGTGGGTTATCAATAATAATTTGGTATCTTGAACGAGCTTCCTTACCCAAAGTAGAAGCGATAAATTCGTCAATACGAACAAAATATTCCGTTGCACTAGGTGGGCCGGTGAAGATAACAGGGAATGGCTGATCCTTATTTTCTTCGTGTAGGAGTATCCCCAGGAGATAGATGATCTCCTCAGCAGTACCCGCCCCCCCTGGGAAAACCACAATTCCGTGGCCTGTGCGTACAAAAGCTTCTAAGCGTTTTTCAATATCTGGGAGAATAACCAGTTGATTGACGATTGCATTTGGTGCTTCTGCAGCAATAATACCGGGTTCGGTAACACCAAGGTACTGTCCATGGCGATCGCGCTGCTTGGCATGTCCAATAGTGGCACCCTTCATTGGCCCCTTCATTGCTCCCGGCCCACAACCGGTACAAATATCAAGGTGGCGCAAAGCCAACTCATAACCTACCTGCTTAGTATAATCGTACTCTTCAGATAAGATTGAGTGCCCTCCCCAGCATACTACCAGCCTAGGCGTGCGGACTCTATCGAAGGTACCGGCATTTCTCATAATATGAAAAACCGCATCGGTAATGCCCTGAGAGGAGGTTAAGTCATGTAACTTACTGCCGGTGATTTCACTATTTACATAAATAATATCTCTCAGTACCGCAAACAAATGCTCTGCAATACCACTGATAATTTTGCCATCAACAAAAGCACTGGCTGGAGCGTTTTTAAGCTGTAGTTTTATACTGCGCTCTGTGGGGACAACAGAGATATCAAAATTAGCAAAGGTTTCCAGAAGCTCCTTACCATCATCCATAAAACCGCCACTATTTAGCACCGCTAGTGAGCAGTTTCTAAAGGTTTGGTATTGTGAACCACGACTCTCGCTACTAAGCCGATTAATTTCATACTTGGATAGGATCTCAAACTGCCCTGTAGATGAAACCTGTGCATCGATAAGATCAATAGACATGCAACCCTCTTATTGAACTGAGATTGGGATCTTTACATAAAATAGTGTTCTGGTGCTATAGAAGTGTAATCTAAGTTGATGACTAGGCTTCTTTTTAATTAAACCGAGGCAATTGGATTTAATAGCCAAGAAAAGTTGACGTACAACTAAACCATTCACCTGAGACAGGAAGTGCCAACAGAGGAACACAGGCCTAACTCTTTGGGACTGAGTCGCGATTCACATTATTTTGACCCAGTTTACATCTTGATCACAGGTACTCTTTGGCTGGTCATTGCAAGTAGGCACTACTTATTAAGCCCGTACCATGAAAACCGTCCCACCTATTGGTTCAGGCTTAATTTGACCATTACCCTTTTTAGGGACAACACATTACCAGATCAACCCTGAACACATTTATAAAAATAAAAATTCTCACTAAAATTGAGCTCGGGACTCTTTAATATCATCAAACTTTAGTTTGATGTCCTACGTCCCAGGCCTTCTTCAGGGGAAGGCTTAACTTTAGATAAAAGTTGATTCAGTTCTTCAAGTACAATCCACGGATCGGTTTTATCGTACAGATGCGAGGAGTATTTCATAATTACATGCTTGGCGTTGTCACTAATCTTGGTGAGTTCAATTTGCGACTGATCCCAAGTCCTGTTGTAAACGTCTACATCTGCATAACTCATTTTAGTCTGACGAATTGCGGTATGTGGCAACCCTCTACTCATAACCGTGATTGGAATCTCTTTCTTTAACTCATAACGCTCTGGTTTTGATGCAGACTCTGCAAAATCTTCGAAGGAATGCTTTTCCTTTTCCCACTCCATAATCCACTGCATCGTTGCCCATCCCTCCTTGGATAAAGAAGACTTCAGGTTTCTGTACCAGGATTCATGGGCTGCATCCACAAATAGAAGGGCAGACACCCTGCTGGGGTTTTCACTTGCAAATGCCCTTGCTACTAAACCACCAAATGAGTGGGCCACAAGAACTACGGAGTCCCATTTTTTAAACTCCACAAAAGCCTCAAGCTCAGCAGAAAGCACATCCATCGATCTAACTTTTGGAACGGCATGAGCACTTTTTCCAACTCCAGGCCGATCGTAGATACAAAGCATAAAATCATTAGAAGAGAATTTATGAAAGGTATTTTTATAGGTACTATGCGCATCTAACCCCATACCTGAAACCATCAATACTACTTTTTTACCCTCACCCTCCTCTTTACAAAGATAGGATATTGTATTCCTTCCAATGGTAACAAACTCATATTTATGCTCATCTTGCGCCCAAACTGAGCTACAAAGAACACTGAGTAAAAATGCGGTATAAATTTTCATAATCTTCCTTGGAATTTATAGCTTACATAATATCTACGGTGAGTATCGGCACCCAAAACATTGTCAAACCAGTAACTCCTGTCCCTCATTCACCTAAATCAAATAACACTATTTACCCGACACAGACGTAGCTCTTAATGCTGCATATTTAACTGAAAAATATACCTGCCGAAAGAACAACTCGTACAACTTACCAATTTAGCCAGCAACATCTACAAGCACTATCCCAGAAAACCTTTGCCAGGGAAATCACTATAATATTTACTTTATAAGAGGCTCGTTAATTGATAGGGACAATAATCAATCTTAATAATGCTGAAAATTTGACCAAGTCGAGCATTTTAAGGACAAGTGGCAAGAAGGCATAAAAAAGCCGCACAATAGAAATTGTGCGGCAAAGCTCATAAAACCTGCGGGAGAGGTTTGAGTCAAACTAGAAGTCGTAAGCGATGCTTAACTTGATATTGCGCGGCAGGATATAACGAACATTGGTTGCCTGAGGATCCCTTGGGTCTCCCTCGGTGATACCCTCCTCATCGGTGAGGTTATCCAGTGCAAGCTGAACGGTAATATCGTTTAAGTAGGCCACTGCTCCAAAATCCACTTTGGTATAACCCGGCAGCGTCACCGAGTTTTTACTGTCATTGAAACGATCACCCACTCGGCTTACTCCACCAAACATCGCCATATCAATATTGCTGATCGTGAAATCATAGTTCTGGCTTAGGCGTACTTGGTACTCGGGCTGGCGCATCACTTGATTACCTTTAAAGTCACCGCGGGTGATTTCTGGCTTCTGCAAAGTTGCATTCAGGCCCAAAGTGAAGTCACCCCAGTGGGCCTTGCCATCAAGCTCAAGGCCCAACGCCTCTGTTTCCAGGCGAGCGCATGTGGTGCTACCAATAATGCAATCAGGCATTCCCTGGGTTTCATTGTAGAAAAGGGTGGCAAACAGCGAGTAGTCTTGATCCTGCAGCTTGTAGCCCAGCTCATATTGGTCAATATCGATAATCAGATCGGAACCCGCGCGGAAGCTCTCGCCAAACTCGCGATAATTATCAAAGTCCGCGAATTTGAAGCCTGAATTTATACGGAAGAAAGCCCCCATATTCTCAGCGAAGGCCCAATCTACTGCAGCTGTATAGGCAGTACCCTCTTCATCCGCCTTATAGGTGTTAAAAATACCATCACGAACACCTTCATCTACTGAGTAGTTAGTTTCACGATTTGCAGAGCGCACACCCAAATCAAAAGTGAAATCGCCCAGGTAAAACTCACCAGCAATGTAGAATGCGTTTTCTCGGGCATCACCTATCGCTTCAAGATCATGGCTCCAACAGAGAACTGGGTCGAGTTCTTTATCATCACAAGAAATATCGCCAGCAACTTGCTCACCATCATGACCAAGTACATAGTACGCTTGGTTTCCAAGACTCCACCACTCATCAACTTCCCAACTAGAAGTGTAATAGCCTGCGGTTACCTTAAAGTCATCCCACTCTTTGGCTAGGCTGATATCGTTGGTCGTTGCCTCAATATCTTTTCGTACTACCCAAGCACCGAATTGCTGCAACAAAGTTTCATTACTGACCTCAGCCCCAGACACGGTAGTAGCTGAAGTCACGCTTGTACCATCGTCGTATCGCAACTCACTAGGTAATACCGGGCGACCATTGGGTACAAAACCTAAAGTATCAGCATTACCACTGGTCAAACCAAAACGCTCAGTAAGGCTCCAGCCATTACCCAGGTCCAGCTCAAGGTAGGCGCCAGATACGCTGCCGTCCCAACCACGGCCTTCTCCCATATCAAAAGTTTCCCAGCGCGTTTCAGAGCCACCATTTCCGTCGGCCTGGGAAATGGGCACTGAAACTTTGCGATTGCTGGGACCCACTTGGGTGTAGTCAGTTGCCAGGAAGGAAGCATTTGGCAGATACCAGGTGCCAGTATCTTTAGTATCTCGTACGTAGAAACCGGCTTTGCCGTTGTCCATCTCTTTAGTCAGGTGCAAGGTGAACTGGTGACCTTCTTCCGCATCAAAACCGGCATCGCGAATACCGGGAGAAGAACTCACATACCCACCCATCATGTAGTACACATCTTCGCTGAGCTTCCCGGTCAGAAGGGCATCAGCCCTTTGAAGGTCATAGTCCGAAGTGGTGTATTTAAAGCGACCCTCGGTTTCTTCGGTCCCCTCTTTCAAAATGAAATTGGTCGTGAGACCCGGCTGGCCGTTAGAGTAGACCGGATTAGGGCCACCGCGCAGGCCTTCTACACGCTGGATCGTCTCATCCACACGGAATAGAGAGGAGTTTTCCATGAAAGAAAGAGTCGGTGCCGGGTAAAGTGGCAAGCCATTCATAGAGACCGTCACAAACGGAGCGTCACTGCCGCCCGGAAATCCCCGTACATCAATGTTTGCACCAGATACGCCGCCAGAGCTTTCAACCCAAAGACCTGGGATAGACTTCAGCAAATCTGCAGTGCTAGACGGGGAGGCTTTACCGATTTCATCGTCACTCAGGGTTGTGATTGAAAAGCTCGCATCCAGCTTTTTTATACCGGCACCACCTGGGGTTCCCGTGGTGATCACTTCCTCAATCACCCTATCTTCAGACGCCAATGGTGAAGTGGCTTCCTGAGCTGTGGCATAGCCCCAGAAGCCCAGCTGCATGGCCCCAAGAGGTATAGCCAGCGCTAGAGGATTCTTCTTCATTAAAACTTCCCTCTCATCGTCATTCTTATTGGATTTTGAGATGTGTCTGGCACACGCCAATGCAAACGATTGCAATTTATGTACCCGTCCTGTGAGACGACACTTTGGAACAACTATAAAGCAGGATTGCAATCGATTGCAATGCGGTTGGCAGGGTAATTTGTGGCTATTTCCTGTATTTGGTCATATTTGCTAAGGAAGTAAGATTCCGCCAGACATCCTCCCGGTGAAGTGAGCAGACGCTGCCACAGACTTTAAGACGTATTTATTGCTTTGAAAGGGGCCAATGCGTTTCTAAAGTAGAATTATGTGAATACACGGAAGGAATCCTTGATGTAGCTGACAAGGATGTATTTAGAAGTTCAGTGCCACCATTGAGGGCTCAAAATGACCAGTTCTTCATGTCATCAGGCGGACAACCACTCCCATAAGCACGGCCCCCACTGCGGGCATGCCGCTATACGGCATGGAGACCATGTTTGTTATTTGCACAATGGCCATCTACACCATCCCCACCATGGCCACTATGATGAGCACGTGCTGGAAGTCAGCAGCAAAAATCCCGCGAGCTGCAATCCTATCACTACCAGCACACACGCCACTCATGTCCATGGGGAAAACTGCGGACACGAACGTATTCCCCATGGAGATCACGTCGATTATCTGGTAGATGGACACCTGCATCATGTACACGGTGATCACTGTGATGATCATGGCCCAGTGGAAATGATACAGGAGCAGTAGGGGCCTACTGAGAAGCAGAGGCGGGGTTGATTGTGCGAAGATCCAAATAAACTTAAGGTTACACTATCAACCCTAGCCTGCTTTCGAAAAAGGTGAATACCCCTTTACAACCAAGAGACTCACAAATAAATACTCTTAATAAAGACTCATTTTCTGACTTAAACCCAAGACTCTGATTATCTCACCAATAACCTTCCTCTCCAGATAATTACGCTGCATCATCTAAAGCAAAAGTACAATTTGCATTTCCTCATAACATGACATTACTTTTCAGGGGAAGTACTGATCCCAGGGTTATAATCCCCCAGCTACAAGTCCCCTAGGAGCTTTCTTTGTGCCCGAGATTCATATTTTGACCGCCTTCCTTGGTGCATCTGCCCTATTGGCCATCTCACCAGGTCCAGATTTAGTATTGATATCGACCTACTCCGCCACAAGAGGTTTTTTGGCTGGATTTTTAATCGGTTTGGGGATTTTCATTGCAGGACTTATTCAAACGCTACTCGTCGCATTTGGCCTCGGCCAAATAATGCAGGCCATGCCATTGGTCGCCATAGTAGTAAAAACTGTCGGAGCCCTCTATCTTGCCTGGCTTGGATTTAATCTATTGCGTAGCTGGCGCGCCAACCTCTCTGTTCAGAACACTAAACCTGTAACAGAAAGGCTAACTCCTTGGCAGCTCGTCAGTAGAGGCCTGATTAATAATTTAATGAACCCGAAGGCGCTTTTATTTTTTAGCTTGTTCTTACCGCAGTTCACCACAAGTACAGAGCCCCTTACGCCCCAAATATTACTTCTTGGCATTCTGCTCAGTACCACAGCCCTCATAGTCAATACAATATTTTCTCTTTCATTTAGCCGGTTGGGACACGTATTTAAACAGCCTGCAGCATTTACTCGACATTCGGAGGGCATCCTGGGGGCTATTTTCCTTGGCCTTGCCGCTCGCCTAGCAACAGAACGCTAGCCGGGTGAAATTCAGCCATATTAAAGTTTACATGAAACGTAAAATCGCAAGAGAAGGCATTTATGGATAGCTATAAACCATGGGGACTAGATAGAAATACGTTTCTAATGCTCCTACACCTGAGTCAACTGGCCTGGATTATTATTCCTGGTGCAGGCTTTGTATTACCAGTCATTATGTGGGCAACCACAAAAGATCAGGTTCCAGAGATTGACAGGCATGGAAAGATGATTTTCAACTGGATGATCAGCCTGTTTATTTACTCTATTGTGAGTACTATTCTTATCGTTCTCGGCGTAGGTCTTTTGGGGTTGATCGTGCTCGCTTTAATCAATGTAGCTTTTATTCTTATTGGGGCCATCCGAGCCAATGAGGGCGTTTTTTGGCGCTACCCACTCAGTATTCGCTTTTTTCAATAAGTTTAAAGATTGCCTGCTCCAGACGTGTATAGCTTAAGTGGTATCCGCGTAATTTTAGCGACTAACAGTCGTCAAACTAAAAAGCCGGAGAAAACCCCGGCTTTTTTCTAGTCAAAGACTAGAGGTGCAAGCAACTGCCACTAAATATAAAATGACGGCTTGCTTTGATCATATAGATACAGCGAGTTATTAGTAATAACCTGCAATATCATCTACGATCGGGCCAATTGCGCGGTACGCGTTTGAGATATCAACACCATTTCTTCTTTCACCACAAGGTAAACCATCACAGGCTACCCAATCCGGATCTGAGAAAATATCAAACTGGGTTGTAGTACCGAATACATGCGGATAAGCCATAATCGTGGTAAACCTATTTTGTACACCATGGCCATAGCCATAGGAGTACACGCCAGGAGTACCTTGCTGAGCAGTAGAGTGACTCAGGCCCATATTGTGGCCAAGCTCATGAACGAAAGTGTTGTAGCCACAGTCTACGGCAGTGATGCTATAAGCTTGATCACGGGTAGAAGCATACATTGTGCCATTGCTACCTTGACCAACCCAGGCGATACCACAAGTGGTATAACGACCATCAGTTTCGGCCATGCCCAACAAAATGATCATGTCCGCTTTTTTTGAAGCACGCCAGTTCTGGTAGCTGCTACTCGCGGTGATAGTATCGATGTCACTTTCTGTAGGGCGGCGATCTGTGGAGGTTCTCGCTGTACCTACCAAGTTTAGCTGAATATCAACAAGGTTATTTTTAAAAGAATTATTGGCATAAGCAATATACTGATCAATTTTTGCAGAAATATCGCCAGTATAAGCTGCCGCTTGATCTGTATATACAATGCCTACATCAACAGTTTCAGCCTGTGCAAAACCGGAAACTGCAGCAGCTGCAACGGCAGCAGCTAAACTTTTTTTGAGACTCATTGTAGTCTTCCTTTTTTTTATATAATTAATGCATGTACTTTTTTGGCAGCTGCAAAAATTGATCAACTGCCAACATGACATGCTTTTGCACCCTAACCCGCAAAGAAACCATCCTTTTTTTCCAACCTATCGAGAAAATAAACTCTTAATATTTACGGGTTACCTATAGACACATCCCTTGTCGACCTAAAGATTTGAAACTATGCATCCCTCATCTTTAGATTCTTTACAGCTCATCTTCAACTAAAAGATCGCCGCCTTCTAATTTCTTACCTTGGGACGATGGTTTTCTACGTAGATCACCGTTTTCTACATGACCCTGAATTAAAGCCCCATTAGGCGCAATCCATGCAAAACCATCTTGTGCCTCCATAGTGTAAGAGCCCGATGGCAGGTTCAGCTGAGCATAAACCACATCCTTTCCTAGCGTTATTGTGGCCCCAAAGAGGCGTGCATGCCCCGGAAAGTTTAATTCCAAGCTTTTGTTTCCACTCGCGTGCTGTTGAATACTTCCCACCTGAGCATCGTAGTCACCTTCCACTCCAGGAAGATCCATATCAACATATTCGCCTATCTCTAAATTCCTTAACATATCCACGTTAAGCTCAAGATAAGTTTCACCCTTGAGATCTTTTGGTAGGCGACCATTTTCATGAAGTACCTGCTTGGCTAACTCTGACTCTTCCCAAAGAATATTTTCAACTTCTTCCAAAGGCTCATCCATTGCAGATGCCTCACCTTCAACAACTTCATCCAAAGAGTCTTCTACAGGAAACCTATCAATAGCCAGTTTAGGCTCTGGAATTTTTGCGACCTGTCTTTCAGTATTAGACTGCCCTTTAGACCAAAAATAATATCCAGCCCCTAGCAAGATCACCAAAACAGGAATTATCAACTTCTTCACAGCTCACTACCCCAACATTCATTTATTAAAATAACACTCCCGAAACCCCCAAGCTTCAGAAGAAAATTTTTTCTCGCAACATCAACCAGAAAAGGTTACTTCCAGACATTCTCGCCATCGCCCAGACTCAGACGAAGAATGGTATCAGGACCTCAAAATATTTTTTTTAAAACACTTCACAGATAAGAAAATAAAAAAATGATCGCAACTGAAGACGACAACAAAATCATAAAAAACTGCAAACCTCATCGCAACCAACAAATATAAGTCCTTAAAAATATTGAGAAGTTCATCCACTTGAGGAACTTAAATGGTTATAAAGCTATAACCAAAAAAAAGGATGCGATAAATTACACCAAAAGATAAAAAAGACACCTGCAGAACAAGTCAACCCAAAAGTTAAAGAACAAAAAAAGGGAGGGCAAAGCCCTCCCCAAAACAATGGAGTTAACAGTCAATAACTTCTCAACAAATCAAGAGAGTAAAAGTAGATTAATAATAGCCAGCTACATCATCAATAATCGGCTCCAATGCTCTATGAGCATCAGCCCGATTTCTCTCGCCACACGGTAACCCGTTGCAGATTTTGCCTGGATCAGAAAATGTATCCAGTCTTTCAGCGCTTCCAAATGCAGATGGATACGCCATAATAGTGGAGAAACTGTTATTTACACCGTAACCAAGTCCCCAACGGTAAACATAACCACTGGTATCACCTTGTTGGCGAGAATGAGTCAGCCCCATGTTGTGGCCCAGCTCATGAATAAATGTAAGATCAGTACCCCCACAATCAACTGCAGTCAAACTATAGGCCAAGCGCTTGGCACTAGGATCCATTACACCGTTACTACCTATTCCGCCCCAGGCTACTCCACAGCGGGTACCAAGAAAGCGTCCATCTTCCCAAACTTCTTCGCCCTTGCCTAACAGAGCAACCATGTCGGCTTCAAAAAGTTGACGCTGCACCCCAACTGGGCCGGGAGCAACTTGCGTAATTTCAGCGTAGGTCGGCGTACTATCCTCGGCAAAGTACTCAGTTAAGCCAGAAAATTCATTGAGGTTGTCTCCATTAATGAGGAGGTCCTCCTTGGAATACTCTCTTGAGTCTACCAATTCCAGCTGAATATCCAGGCCATTATTCTCGTAAATACGGTTAGAAGTACTGATCAGATTATCAACCATTACGGAAATATCACCAGTATACTGAGCCGCAGGGTCGGTATACCAAACCGCAATTTTTATCGTCTCCGCACTTGCCGCCCCAGAGATGGTAAGAGCCGTTATAGCGGCAGCCAAACTGTTTCTTAGCTTCATAGCAGTTCCTTTTATTATTAAATTATTTACCCCAACCTTTGTGATCCAACCAATGAAACCGGTTACATATTTGGTCAAACTGATCAAATCACAAAATGCACTCGCCTTAACTGGAAAATAGATTACTCCCTACTCTCTTTTCCACCTGTAAAAGCAATCGCTTCTGTCAGTAACAGGCACTTCAAGCAGCACTCCCTTTGCTGCTAGCCAGGTCAGAAAACTCCTACCCCAACATTAGATAAATTCTTACTTTAATTTTACCTCTTCCTCCAAGTGACTCCTGGTTAAATCTTTTTTCGAAGCCACCCAAGCATAATTTCCCTGCGCCTCTAGGGAGTATGAGCCTGAAGGCAATGTTAAATTACCATATACCGAGTTTTTGCCAATTGTGAAATTTACAAAATACACGCTACCATAACCAGGCAGGTTCATTTGTACACTTTTATTCCCACTGGCATGCTCCTGGACTTTATCCACCTGAGCATCGTAATTTCCCTTCACCCCAGGCATTTCTATATCAACATAGTCTCCAATAGATAAATTCTTCAGAGCCTCTACATCAATCTCAAGATATGTCTCTCCATTTAAATCAAGCGGCAAGCGTCCTGACTCATGTAAAACCTGCCTTGCGACATCCGATTCTGCCCACATCAAGGCACTATCAGGGTTCGCCTCTTGCTCTTGGGCGGAAGGCATCACTACCACTTCTTCTGTAGATTTAGTTTCAGTTGGAACAATTTTCTTGGAGGGAGGTGAGACTGGTTTTTCAGTAATCGGTTGTGGGCTATCTGTATGACTCTTTGCCCAGAAAAAATACCCTCCCGCACAAAGGAGAGCAATCAGTGGAATTATTTTTCTCATTAGCTTCTCACTGCAAAATATTTATGCTAGCTCAGAAAAAATCTCAATGGTGCTGATTACTTAATGAGCTACAGCAAAACCGAGACTTAACCTTTCCTAACATGGACCACTATGCTGAGACGCTTAATGCTAATTTCCACGCAATTAATTTTTCAGAATTATTTCACAAAAATGTCATTCCTGTACGGGTAGCCTGTGAGTGTTCTCTGACTTTACCTGCTGGATACGAAAAAATATCGACAGGTTCCTGAAAAATAACAACAACATTAGCTCAAAATTTTTTCTGCCAAAAAAGAAAAAGCCAGCAACGCTGGTAAGAGTTGCTGGCCTTAACTGATCAAAAAGTGACTTTAGGATTGGCTTTTATTGCCAAGGGTAATCCCCAATGCCTAGATATGGGTCACTCGCTGCCCTCCCCCCTCAAAAAAGCGCTCAAAAAATACGCTAATAAATCCAGTGATAACAATTACCAACAGTAAAAACCACAAGAAGTCCCGGGGCTTGTCCTGAGCTGTGGGCTCTTTTACTTGTTCTAGTTTCTGCCCACTAACTTGCTGAGACGCGGGAGCGCTGGCAGCGACATTATCTACCGTCTGGCCACTCACAAGCGGGGCAAGACCAAATCCAAGGGCCTGCTGATTCACAAAGTCACTAAATTTCTCATTGTCTGTTGCTACGTCGTGCTGGTTGGCGAGCTCGGTGTAAGTCTCCACCATTTTCCTTAGCGTTTCTGCATCGGCAGGCCAGTAGCCTTTGCGCACAGCCTCCAGCATGCGCTCCAGCATTTGCGCCAGGGCTTCCGCATTGTGCTCCTCAAAGAACTCACGCATATCCATTTGGTATTTATCCTCCACGTAAACCTCAAACATCTCCTGCCATTGGTCGTCACGGATGGTTTCCGGAGTCATCACCTCCCAGCCCCACATGTTGTTCATGCGATCCAGGATTGCCGTTGCGCCGGCATAGCCGGATTCCTGCATCGCCTCAATCCAACGGGGATGGAAATAACGGCTACGCATTTCCTGATTGACAAATTCTCCCAGGGTCTGGGTCTTAATGTTGTCCTTGCGACGCAAGTTGGAGACATACATTTCGGGTGTCTTACCGTCGAGATTGCGCACCGCAAGCCCCATACCACCAAAATACTGGAAAGGGTCATCATTAGTCATCATTGCGTAGAGATTGGTGGAGCGCGAGAATATCACTCCATCGGTACCGGAAAGCACCTTGCTATAAAGTGCAACATTGCGCTGGTCATCGCTCCAACGGGATTCATCCTTACCATAGGCAAAGCCCATGCGGCGCATATACAGATCGGCTAGTTTATCGTCTGTCTCCCAGCTGTCGGAAGCCAGGCTGGCACCATTCAGGCCGGTACCATAATTGCCACTTTCATTGGAGAAAATGCGTACAGAGGAAAGATAGCGCGCATCTTCTTCGGAACTGCCTTCTTCCTTTAATTGCTTTAATAAGGCCTGACTGTGGCGATAGACAAAGTTGTTCTCCTCCTTCATCTGCGCCACTTTATCGATGGCTTCCGCCAGCCACAGCATCACATTAGGGAAAGCATCGCGGTAAAGACCAGTAGCAGAGATCACCACATCGATACGAGGGCGCTTTAACTCTGAATAGGGAATCACCTCAGTTCCAGTAACATTGCCCTGCTGATTCCATTTGGGCTTGAGACCCAGCGCATGCAGTATTTGTGCTTCCAACGCACCTTGGTGGCGCATCGTCTCCAGGGACCAAAGGGAAAATGCCAGCTTATTCGGGAAACGGCCATGTTTTTCCCGATAGTCGGCAATGGTCTGCTCCATCAGTTGAACACCGGCCTCATAAGCCTCCTTGGATGGCACCTTAGCCGGGTTGAATCCAATCAGGTTGCGACCGGTAGGCACTGCCTGCGGATTACGAATAGGGTCACCCCCATAGCTCACCGGAATGTACTCACCGTCAAGCGCCAACATCAAGTTTTGTAGCTCGGCGATACCGGCAAAGTTATCGGCATACTCCCGACACTGCTGGAGGTGATTTTGCAGCTCTTCAGAAAGTTCCGGCAATTGGTGGCCAGCCAGGTAGGCATTTAACAGCTGATAACCCGGCTGTGCTTCTAAGGCGACTACATTGCGTTCATCCAGCAGCTGCTCCGCCGGCAAAGCCAGGCCCTGCTCCTTCTCATATTGGCCAGCAGCTGAAATATAGTTTTCACCCAGCATTTGTAGCATGGTGCTGGTGAGATGCTCTGACTTGGGCAGCTGACCAAAACGATGGATACCCAGTGGTTGGCTCATTTCAGCCAGTTGGGCCAAGTGGTCCTGAAGACGACTGAGCTGGCCATCGAAATCAGCTTGCAGGGTTTCAGCGCTGATTTCCAGATCCTTGAGCATATTCAGCTTGTCCGCCAGGGTGATAATACGCTCCTGGGTATTCAGCCGGGTTTGCCCTTCTTCCAGAATCAAGTAATTACCAATCAACTCAGAGAGTTCTGCCACTTCGGCATAAAGACCCGCTTTAGCGAAGCCTGGTGTTAAATGGCTGATCATCGTCGCACGTCCGCGACGCTTGGCCTGCATAGCTTCACCTACATTATCAATAATGTAGGGATAAAATACCGGGATATTACCCAGAGCCAAATTTGGGGCGTCGAACACAGAGAGCCCGCGCTCCTTACCGGTTAACCATTCCTGGGAACCATGTGTTCCCAAGTGAATATAGGCATCTGCCCCGAAAGTTTTGCGCGCGTAGAGATAAACCGCCAGGTAGGCATGATTTACCGGTGTTTTCATATCGTGGTAGAGGGAGGCGTGATCTTTGGCATTATCCGCGCGCACCCCTTGTGGCAGGACAATCAGGTTACCCAATGTCATGCGTGGGATAACGAAAGCCCGCTCACCATCATAATCTGCCAACATGGCGTTATCTTCCGGCTTACCCCACCGCTCCACAATGGGATCACGCACAGAGGCCGGCAAACGATTAAACCAATCGACATAGGTGGAAAGTGGCATCCAGTCCGCCAAACCTTTATCAATCAGTGCCACCCTGTCTTCACGGCGATAGTAAGGGCGCAGCAATTGGCCTGCCCAGGCGATCAGGGTCTTGGAGTCCTGCTGTTCTATTTGATAGCCACGCTCCTCCATGGCTTTGGCGATAGACTCAATAGAAGAAGGGACATCGAGGAAGGCCGCACCAATATTCTTCTCACCGGGAGGGTAGTTCCAGATAAAGGTAGCCACTTTTTTCTGGTTGTTTTTTTTGTAGCCAAGAGAGGCGTGACTCCAGGCGCGTTCCACCAATGCATCGAGCTGGTCTGTCATTACAACCTTATTGCCACCTTCACTTGCGGCAACAATTACCGGATCGATACTACCGGTGTCTTCAGGCATCACCAAGAAGAATGGAGTTAACGAAGGAGAAACCCCACTATTATCGGCAAGATAATCCGCTTCACTGCCCTCGGTATAGTTCAGAGCATGAATCACCGGGACACCCAACTTTTCGAACTCCGCACGACGTTTACTCACATAATGGAGAGAGCGGTAATTGATCATAAGATCAACACGCGTTTGCCCCGCTTCGTCTTGCAGTAACTCCGGATAGGAAAGCGGCAGATCCTCACCTTCAAAGAAAAAGGCAAAAGCCTTAGCACCTTTTTCTTCTAGGCCAGCCAAGATGGCATCTACAACCTGCTGCTGCTCGTAATCCACGACTGAGCGATGGATAGCCAAACCTATAACCGGCTGCTCTGCGGATACCTGCAGCCAATTAAAGAAATCCCCTTCACTGTCAGCCACCAGGTTTGGCAGACTTGGATGATAAAAACCCACTTTAGGCACAATAATAGGATCGGCTACAGGCAGCTCGGTAAGGCCAAAGACTCCCGCGGAGAGGAACTGCATCAAATGCCGGTAGTTCTGACGCCCAGCATTATTGAAATACGCAGCGATGGATTTGTGCTGTTCAGAGGTCAGCCCCTGGTTCATGGAGGCGTTATCGGCATCCCCCAGGGAAACCACCGGCACTTTGGAGTACTGGGTTAGCAGAGGTTGGTATTTTCCAAACATAAATTGGGAGAGTGCCGGATTGATACCGTCAAGCATCACCAGGCTGGAGGAACCCCAGGCCTGCGCTATTTGCTCTTCACTTTTCCCTTTGCTGTTAAATATCTCCAGGGTAAACGGCTGGTCCGCAGCCAAATCAGATAACAGCTCCCCCTTGGCTTTCGCGGTATGGCTGGACATCATCAGCAAAACTTTGGGTTTATCGTTAGCCTGCACCATCATCGTAGTGAAGGCTATTACGACGAAGTATGCCAATTGCATACAAACCTTCTTCAACATGACTATTTACCCCCTACAGCCTTGTCTTTTGCAGACTCTTCTTTTCCTTCCGGTACATAGACCAGGCTGCCGTCTGCCATCTGGTAAGCAACACCAGCGCGAGTGCCCTCTCCGGAACCAATTTCACCGGTGGATTTGTACTGCTTAATTTCTTCCCCATCTTTTACGATGACTTCCATATTGGGCTCACCGGCATTTTTGATGACTGTGACCTTTTCATTGGAAAACACGTTTAGCGGGTTTTGTGCGATAGCGATAAGCAGTGCGGCAATAATCACCAGAAAAACATCAATCAAGTTAACCGCACTCAAAATCGGGTTGAGCTCTTCATCTTCATCCAGGAAGCGCATTAAACAGCCTCCTTCAATTTGCGAATGTTAATTAGCTCAGCAGCAAACCAACGCTTCTTTACCGAGGCCGGCCAGAAGGTCAGGGTAGAAATTGCGAGACCCCAGATCACAGCAGCAAAAGCGATAATCAGGTTTTCACTGATCCCCTGGATATTGCCATTGGCCAAGGCTCGCAACGCCGGCCCCATCGGGATCATGGTGGCGATCAAGCCCAACATGGGGGCAATGCGTGTAGCCATACGCAGCATCTCCAACTTTTTCAGTGCAAAAACTTCCAACTCGTCATCACATGCCAAAGGGTGTCGCACGTAATAGTTGTGCACTTGATAGCCGGGCAGCTCCTCTTTCCGACCTTGCTTTAAGGCCAAGCTGTAGGTGCCAGCATTGCGGCGGCGCAGCAGCCATAGGGAGAGAAAGCGTCCCGTTGCGTAAAGTGCGTAGATAAAAAGAACCAGAATCGCCAGCAATACCGGGGCCATAAACAAATCAGCCACATCGGCCATCAGGTTCTCAATTATCGAAATATTCATTGCAAGTCTCCTCAGCCCAGCACTTTCGTTCTGTATTAATGGCCGCGGAAACTAACGGAACTCCCTATCAACGTCAAATTTAATCTAATTGATAGTGATTCGCATTTAGCTTTACATTAAGAAAATCATCCCTATAATCCCCCTCAATCGGCGACAGTGGTGAGCAACCAACCACTGCCGACCAACAAGAGCAGAAGTACAGAAATTACCTCAAGGACAACACCATGAAACTTCGCCCAATTGCAGCGGCCATACTGGGCCTGGCTTCCGTCGCTAACCTGCATGCCGAAACTTCAGGTTCAGCAGCCAACAGCGACCTGGAACTGATTGTGGTCAGCGGCCGCGCGGAAAAGCCGCTGAAAGATGTCGCAGGAAGTGTTTCTGTTGTCACCAATGAGGACATCGAACAGCTTCAGCTGAACGATATGAATCAGCTGTTCCAATACGAGCCCGGAGTTGAAGTAACAGGCGCCGCCGGCAGTGCACAAAATATCCTGGTACGCGGCATGGGTGGCGACCGGGTACTGATTATCAAAGACGGTATGCGGGTTAACGAAGGCTATGGAGCCAATGGTAAAAATGACATCGTGGGCCGCGGCTTTATTGAAATAGATACCCTGAAACAGGTAGAGGTGGCCAAGGGCGCTGCGTCTTCTTTATACGGTTCTGACGCGCTTGCCGGCATCGTGGTTTTCACCACCAAAGATGCCAGCGACTACTTAGAGGACGGAGAGCAATTCGGCGGTGCGATCAAAACCGGATACACCGGTATTACCAATCAATCACACATCTCCCCTACCCTGGCTCTGCGCACCGGCAACTTTGAACAACTACTGCATACCACCTTCCGCGATGGAGAAGAGCAACAAAATTTCGACGAGAGCCAAGCCCCCTTCGAAATCGAGTCAAAGAGCCTGCTTTACAAGGCCAAGTACAACCTTGGCGGTGAGGACTTTGTCAGTTTCAGCATCGATCATTGGAATCAGGAAAGTACCGGCGACAGCGCCGACGGCCTGCTTCACTACTTCCGCGGGCTGGCCGATTACGGCTACAACGTCGTCAAGGAAGAATCGATCTCCGATAAAGAGGTCCGCGCTTACCAACTGCGTTACCACAGCGAGACTCCCAGTGCAGTCTTTGACCAGCTGAATATTAGCCTGTATAAAAACGAATCCGAACAGCAAGATGAACAGTATGGCCAGCTAGACATCAACGCCCCTATGTTCGGAGTTTTTGAAATTCGTGATATGTGGGAAACTGGCCTTTATAGCCAAGATACTATTGGCTTCCTCTCCAATGCCAGCAAGACTCTGAGCGAGACCCACACGCTGGGATACGGCCTAGACCTGGAAAAAACCGAAAGCCGCCGTACCTTACTCCAGTACCGCGAAGTGGCTGGTACATCCACAATGAATATCCCAACAGAAAAGTTCCCAGAAAATGCAGTCTCCCGTGCAGGATTATTCCTGAACGATGAAATGACTTTTGCCAATGGACAGCTGATTGTAACCCCAGGGGTACGCTACGATTGGTACGAAATGGACCCCGATGGTGCAGAAAAAGCTGACGGTACTCCTTTTGCCACGATTGAGGAGAGCAACCTCTCCTTCAATCTGGGAGCCCTCTACAAAATCAACTCTCGCTTGTCTGCCTTCATCCAATACGGCCAGGGTTTCAAAGTACCAGCCTACGATCTGGCATATATCGAGCACTATAAACAGCCAACTTCTACTTATGCTTACGAGGTATTACCAGCTGACGATCTGTCTCCAGAAACCAGCGATTCCTTCGAACTCGGCCTGCGTGGACACCTGGGCCCCATCGCCTTCAGCGCTGCCGCCTTCTATACCGAGTATGATGACTTCCTCCAAACTGAACTCATAGACAGCGAAACTTTCTTCAACAACGATGGCAGTTTCTCGCACGTGTTTGAGCAATACCAATACCAAAACATCGACTCAGTGACGATCAAAGGAGTGGAGCTGAGCGCAAATTGGTACTTGTCTCCAGCATTCGAGCTATTTGCAAATGCCAGCTATCAACGCGGTGAAAACGATACCACTGGCGAATACCTCACCAGTATCAACCCGCTTTCTGGTGTTGTTGGTGCCAGCTACACAGTGGCACAACTTTCCAGCCAAGTACTAGTGCGCTGGGCAGACCGCATGGAACATGTCAATGAAGGCGAAACAAGGACTCCAGGCTATGGCTCTGTAGATTGGAGTCTGAGCTACCAGCTGATGGAGCAGATGTCTCTCAACCTGGCCGTCAACAACCTGCTCGACAAGGAGTATGTGCCATACCTAAATGTTGCTGGCTGGGATGAAGACAGTGATATCTACGTAAACTCTGCTCCGGGCCGTACTTTCTCTGCATCCATTAAGTACGATTTCTAAGTTATTAATCCGGCTAATTTGTGGATAGCCGGCTTGATACGACGCAAGGAAGCGTCGTCGCTGGTCACGGCCAGCAAAGCCCCTGAAATACAAATCACTCTGCGCTTTTGCGCAATTTCAGAGGCTGAATCAGGTAGGTCACGGACGACCTTTTTTGACTAGCGGAGAACGCACCCTCCTTTTCTCATACTCTCCTATAAGTCCCTTGCGGCCGCCCCCATGCGGCCTTTTTTTATTCTGCTGCACCAGTAGAATATTTATCTGCGGAAAAAATTCACTAAGAGGCTTAATATCAGGCTGACAATAATCATCGAGACAATTGGAAAATAAAAACGAGTGCGGCTAGATTCAATACGAATATCCCCCGGCAACCGGCCAAACCAGTTAAATAGCCAGGGGGCAAAGTGCAGCGCTATACCAACGACTATCAGGACCAATCCAGTAATTATCAACCAGCGTGACATAGCTCTCCTCTCATTTTGCTCTATTCAAGTGATAAGAAGAATTTGTTTACCCCTCTAACCCTCTTGAGCATACAGGATTAGACAGCCACCATAAGTGACTAACTGACACTTAGTAAAGCAATGAACGAGAAAGAATTCCTCGCCGCCTACAACAAGGGCAACTTTGAAGCCCCTCTACTTACCGTAGATGCCGTCTTGTTTACTTATCAAGATGGTCAACTCAAAGTTTTGCTGGTAGAGCGCTCTAATCATCCCGAACAGGGAAAATGGGCGCTGCCGGGAGGTTTCATTTCCGAGAGCGAAGATAAGACCCTAGAGGATACGGTCACCCGAAAGCTCAAGGAGAAAACCGGAGTTGTTCCCCCTTATGTTGAGCAGCTAGCTACCTTTGGTGGCGCCTCCAGAGATCAGCGGGGCTGGTCTGTAACCATTTGTTACACGGCTCTGATCGCTCATCAGGCCTGTGAAAGCGAATTAGAAACCATCTCCGATGTCGCCTGGCTGCCTATCGAAAAAGTCAAGAAAATGAACTTGGCCTTTGACCATCTCAAAATTATTAATAGGGCACATGAGCGTCTTATTCAAAAGGCTCTTTACAGTATTATCCCTGCCTACGCACTGCCAAAGAAATTTACCCTACCCGAGCTTCAACAGGTGCACGAAGTCATTATCGGCAAGCCACTGCAAAAAAAGTCCTTTCGCAGAAGGATTGAGCAGGCAGATCTTCTGATAAATACCGGTAAAAAACGTACTGAACGTGGTCGCCCGGCCGCGTTGTACAGTTTGCGTCCAGGTTCAGGGAAACATACTTTCGTGCGGAATCTGGAGCAATAGCCCTGCCCCATTGTCCCTAATTTTATTTAGCAATCACTCTCAAGCAAGTATAAGAAGGATTTTATAGGTGAATATTGAAACGCTAGACAAGGTAAAAGGCTGTTTAGTCGGACTCGCATGCGGTGATGCTGTGGGCACCACGTTGGAGTTTAAGTACAAAGGGGAATTCACTCCTTTATCAGACATGGAAGGTGGAGGCCCATTTGGATTAAAAAAGGGGCAATGGACCGATGATACCTCCATGGCGCTCTGCCTGGCCCACAGTTTACTCCAGAAAAAAGGCTTCAGTGCGACTGATCAGATGAATCATTACTGTAACTGGTACCAGTATGGGTATATGAGCTCTACGGGTGAGTGCTTCGATATTGGTTCAACAGTTTTATCCGCATTAAATCGATATTTGCAAACAGGTGATCCTATTAGTGGTTCAACATCTACTCGCTCGTCAGGTAATGGTTCACTCATGCGCTTAGCGCCAATTCCCATATTTTTTTCTTCAACAGCTTCGGATGCCATTTATTTCGCAGGGGAAAGCTCCAGAACCACTCATGGCTCGGACGAATGCATCGAAAGCTGCCGACTCCTCTGTAATCTTATACTTTCCATATTTATTGGCATCAATAAAAATGAGCTTCTCGCTTCTATCGAAAAAACTCCAACTAATGAAAAAGTAAAAACCATTGCCAGTGGGCAATTTCTAGACCAGCACTATGAAGAGTTAACCGGAAGTGGTTACGTTATCGAGTCCCTAATGTCGGGGCTTTGGTGTTTTTTCAATACCAATAGTTTTCGGGAAGCCATTCTTTTGGCAGCCAATATTGGCAACGATGCTGATACAACAGCAGCCATTTGCGGACAAATAGCCGGAGCTTACTACGGAGTTTCTGGAATACCTGAGGAATGGGCCCAGCAAATCTCTTTGTCGGAAGAAATTCACACCTTGGCAGAAGATCTCTATAAGGTTGGACTATCAGTCGCCAATGAATGATAAAGCCGGTATAAGCCGGCTCAATAAGAAGAGCTCAGATAGCTGTTGCCAGCATTCCCTCCTGGGTGGGCATTTCTGCCAGTAAGCGGACGACCTTAAAATCCTGATCGACCAACAGCTTGCCATCGCGAATTACCGGGCGAAGCTGATTGATACACTCTCCTAACTGCTGCTCGCGAATCGTTTGGTACTGGCCATCGTGAGTGCTTCCATAAAACTATATTACAAGAGTTCTACCAACCATCATTGCGACGAAAGATCTATGGATCAATAGAAGACCTACAAAAGGATCTGGACGAATGGCTCATATATTACAATAATGATCGAACTCATCAGGGTAAAAAGTGTTATGGTCGCACACCGATAGCAACCCTTGAAGAGGGTAAAAGTATCTGGAAGGAGGAGCTCGTAAACTGAATTTGACCTGACAGAGCACCTTCTGAAAAACCGGTGACTGTCAGATCAAGTCTGAACTACAACAGATTAATAATTTGATATGTTTATTTATCTGTCAATTTTGAGCGTTACCGTTACCGTTACCGTTACCGTTACCGCCACGAGGAGGTTCTGAAATTTCAAGTACCGTCCAATTTTTTGCTAGGAGTTGACCTTGTAAAGTTTCATTCTCATTTCTGACGTAGGCATCGGGCCCAAACCTTAGATGGTCGGGTCCAACTGGATAAGCTATAAGTGCCCCCGTGTTAGCATAGGTGCTTAAAGAAGTGGCCATTTGGTTGTTTATCAATGGTGCATTTCCATTTTGTCCATATCTAGGATCATAACGCCTTCCTTGTTCTGCAGAAAAACGATAGGGCTGAGCATCAGTATTTAGACGATAGCCTTGATCAGCAAGCTCGGCGCTAATTGCACCTCTCAAAGAGGGGTCGTATGTAAGTAGGTTTTGATCACCAATTAATGATAATTGTTTCTGGGCCCCACCATTGGAATAGAGTCTATCATTAACTTCAATAGGTTCTTCAACTGCTATCATCGTGTCGGGAATATTTAAAATTGCAGTTGCAGTATTTTTTGCAGCTGCTCTTATATCCTGAGATTGTGCGCCATGCCTTTCTCCCATTATGAGAAGTGCACACATGTCTCCTTCATGATACATAAGTATCGGAGGTGGCATTTGAAAGTCGGCTCCAGTGTCCGGTATTTGTGCGAAAGCATCGCTCATTGTGGCGACCACATAAATATTGTACTGATCTATTGCACTCCAAATTGCGCGAGCATTAGGTAATTGGCTAAGTTGTGTTACTGGCATCATTAATTCCTATCTTAAAAAATTACAGAGTGTTCAATAAGCTACATTGACATAGCTAGCAGAAGTCTAGGGCTAACCAGAAAGGTTTTTTGTCTTTATGTTTCTCCTTTTTGTATACTCTTGGCATTTACTTTGTATCTTAATCCTTAGCTTGATTACATATACATTTATTTCATGGTGAATAGATTAAGTATTGGAGAAGCCGTTAACGAGCGGTGTAGAAAAACAGATTAACCAAGCCCTCTATCCAATCAATCGTCGCTCATCTAAATTTCTGAAAATTTTTTCTAGAGAACTAGAATTATCTCAATACATAAAAATTTGGTTTCTTGTAAGCGACCTTAAATCACAGCCAAATGGCTGGAAGCGGCCGATAAAAACCGCAAAATCATAATCTGGCTGCATTGCAGCAAGCTCCTTGCTGTATTTTCTCTCCCCGGTCTCTCCAGGAAATCCCACGAGTTATTGCCCTCTAGTCACTAAAGGTCAGCTGGAGCGCTATGTTAACTTTTATCACTCTTTTGATGGACCATTTCAAGAGCATACTGATAAGCTTCTCTGACATCGTCTTTTAGTGAGTTGACACCTATACCACTTAATACTTCCTTATAGCTGGTATTGGATGGATTCTGAAGCCACTTCATCATCACACTATTTTTTAACATGATATTGCTAAGTCTTTCATCCCTTAACGAGTCAGATTTTCCTTGTAAAATGTGAATTCCTTGTAGCTCTACCGCGTTTCTCACAATTTGCTTGGAAATATTACTCACATCCGGCTGAAAAGTATTTTTAGTCTGATTACTCATTATTTTCACCTTGCCCCTTTATTTGGTCATCCATCTCAAAGCCTGTAGTTGATATATCCGAAAAGGATTTTGTCAATGCATCGTTAACTTCTCGACAGATAGCCATGATTGACTGCTGTAGCTCTTCACCCAAGTCAACATCGGTGCCTTGACTGCTAATCAGTTTATCCAGCTGCTCTTCAAAATCCGGAGGGAGGTAACTTTCTCTTGTAGGTTTTGTATTAGGCATAAGTTGAAATCCTTAACGCATAAACATTGAAAGCAACAGCATCAAGAAACTCTGAATCACAGCCACGATCAACTGTATATGTGCAACGATGATTATCAGCAGGAAGATGAGGTTGAATGGTTGGGTCAACCATTTCTGAAAAGCTTTCCCGGCAACTGTAGAGGTTTGCAAGGCTGTATCCCTTACATGATCGGCTGCACTTTGAACTAAAAAAGAGGAAGACATACGCTTCCCTTCTTTTGCCGCCCCCCCCTCGTCTTTCATAAAATTACAAATCAACTATTTTATTTAGCTGCTTAGTCATCAACAACATACGCTGGTTGCGTGCATTGACTTGATCTTGCAGCGTAGTTTCCACAGCGCTATTGATGGAACGCTGCAAGTAAGCACTAGACATCACATCAATCAGCCTCCCCTTCCCTGCGGAGAGCTCCCTAAGCGTTGGTGTATCATCATCCTTTGCCATCTGTTCATCCTTTCAGACAGTAAATTAGAAGGTATCTCTAAATGTGCGCGCCCCAACTGCCGACATTTGCAGGATTGAATTTGCTGTTGCCTGCATTTGAGTTGCGCCGGTATGGGTAAATTCACGTACTTGTAGTTTAGATAGTGCAGACAAATCGCGCAGACCATCTAGATGAAGGCTAAGTGCTGAAGAAGTTGCCATCTGATCAACCACTTTAGTCGCCAGGCGATCTCGGAAAGTATCTCTCATAACTTGCTCCTTTTATTAAGGGGTAGCGATAAACCGCTACCCCTTGAAGGTCAAAAACCTTACTTACCGCCATCCATGATGTAATTTACGGCCTTTGCACCTGCCGCCGCCATTTGCGTCATAGCATTGGAGGTTGCTTGCATTTGTGTTGCACCTGTGTGAGTAAACTCACGAACCTGCAGCTTGGAAAGCGCAGACAGGTCACGTAGACCATCCAGATTCAGGCTTTGTGCTGAAGAACTGGTTGTCTGGTCAGAGACTTTAGGGTCAACACGATCGCGATAAGGGGAAGGTTGAATACCGTCTACAGTATTGGTTTCATCAGACATAATTTTTTCCTTTCAATCAGTTAATTAATCAACCCAGTTATTGGGCTATATCACTGTACGGAAAATCCCAATCACTGATAATCGGGAAACTTTTCTCCATCAGCGATTAGATAGCTGTGCAGTATCTTTCTGCCCCTCCCCTTTACTACCATTACCCAAAATAGCATTTACCGCAGTGGCGCCAGCCGCAGCCATTTGTGTCATGGCATTGGATGTGGCCTGCATCTGGGTAGAACTGGTATGAGTAAATTCACGTACCTGTAATTTGGAAAGTGCAGACAGATCGCGCAATCCATCTAGATTTAGGCTTTTTGCAGCACTTGAAGTGGTTTCATCAGATACTTTGGGGTCGAGCCGATCCCGGTAAGGCGAGGGATCAATTCCTTCCAAGTTGCTATCAGTTTCATCAGACATGTTTTTTCCTTCTCTTAGAGGGTTGCTAGGTATGTAGCCCGATCACTCTAAACCGCGATTTATAACCAGTTAATCGGGAATTGCTTCCTCCTTTTGGCTTAGCGAGACATCGATAGGCTCCAAGATTTAAACCAAGTCAAGGAGCTATCATGAAGTCATTCAATAAAAGTTGGATTTTCCTTCTTTCAGCAATGATCCTCTCAGGAGTCATTATCTATGCCTGCAAGATCCCGAAGAATCGACTCAACAGTATCCTGGCAATAGATACGTTAACTGTAGCCACACGAATGGATGGAGTGGGCTGTTATTATCATCGTGGTCAGCCTGCCGGGCTGGAATGCGATTTACTACAAGCTTATGCAGAGCACCTGGGCGTAAATATTGAATTCAAAAAAGCGTCATCGATTAACAAAATTTTAACTTTAGTGAAAGAAGGAAATGTAGACATAGCAGCTGCAGATCTTACTCACACCCGCAAACGGGAAAAACAAATAACGTTTAGTCACACATTATTTGAAACACGGGAGGTGCTCGTACAGCGAAAAAAAAAAGCTGTAGCAGTATTCAAGGATCTAAAAGGAAAAACGCTCACTATTCATCAAGATAGCGTCTATCTTGATGAGATAGAGGAGAAAGCACTATCTCAAGAAATTCCCCTGACCTATCCCGGAAACTCAAAAAACATGAAAGCAATCAGAATTGGCTTTGCGGATAAAGCAGTATCAATTCTTGAGCTCATTGATGCCGTTAGCATGGGGGAAATAGATTTCACTATCGCCGATGAACATATCGTGAATGGAAGTAATGGTTACAGAAATAACTTAGATACTTCGCTAGTATTTGGGGAAAATCGAAAGGTTGCTTTTGCTTTAACTAAGGATAATGATACCTCTCTCCTCGACGACCTCAACAGTTGGCTGAAAAGTGCAGAGGCACAGACAATACTTCAGAAATTTCTGAGCCAACTGAACAAGCTAAGAATAGGCTACCAACAAGAATATATCCTACCCAATAATACGCTAAGCCCCTGGGACAAGCTCTTTAAACGCTATGCAATTGAACCTTTCGATTGGGTATGGCTTGCCGCACAAGCATCTACAGAATCCAACTTTAGGCCTAATGCCATATCCCGCGCCGGGGCACAGGGGCTAATGCAGTTAATGCCTGAAACTGCCAATGAAATGGGAGTAAAAGATAACTTTAACCCGGCACAAAATATCCAAGGTGGCTCCAAGTACAATCTGAATCAATATCAACGTTGGATGAATTTACCGAAACGGGATGCCATGGCCTTTACTTTTGCTTCCTATAACGCAGGTGCAGGACACGTCTTAGATGCCCGCCGACTAGCTCTGCAGGATGGGATGAACCCTAATCAATGGTTCTCAACCACCAACAGCAAAGGAGTTGAAGATTACATCGTACTCTTGCAAAAAGCAGAGTTCTACAATAGTCCAGAGGTAAAATATGGCTATTGCCGCGGCACAGAAACCCGCCATTATGTTCGCAAAATATTTCAGAGAGAAGCCGATTATCGATCCCGGCTTGAGAGCCTTAAGAAAAACAGTGAAGCAATTCCCGATGATAATACATCACCTCGGAACCACACCATATAAGCTCTGACAATCAGATGAGGAAATACTCATGAGGGATCAAGACTATCTGGATTTTTATTTCAACTTTGATGGTAACGTAACGCGGCGACAGTTCTGGCTGCTTTTTATAATACCGGTGCTCTGCATTCAGTTTATTACTGGGCTAATATTGGAATATGGCAATTTTAATTTCAGCGATGGAATTTGGAAAACTGCAGAAATATTTATGGCGGTAGTCAGTATCCCGGTTCAGCTAAGCATAATCTGGGTTTCGCTAACAGTATGCAGCAAACGCCTTCGCAGTTCTGGGCTACCCCGTCGTATGTTGATCGTTGCCATACCAGGCATTGGAGCAATATGGGTTTGCGCAGAGTTATTTTTTGCCCCCAATGCAGCCAGGAATTCAAACAGCGAAAAGTTGCTAGAACCTGAAGACACCTTGTACAACAGACCTGACACTCAGTAGGAAAATAGCGCCTGGCCATCCGCTGGGCGCACTTACATCAAACATTACCATACAGTGCCACCTATCATATCCAGACAACCACCCTCCTAATTACAAAATAGTTTTTAGCCAGCTTCAAAACCAAAATTTATTAAAAACACTGACACCTCTAAGAAAAAACCACTAAATTCTTAGAGAAATAATTCCCCACAAGCACTATTGCGATCCTACATGGAGCCAATTTTTAAGACTTAAACTCTACACATCAATGTAATTCACTTACACAGCAAGTGAATTACATCACAATTCAAAAATAAATTTTTAAACTCTTACTTTCTATTTACCTCTTTTAATCAAATAAAGACAAGTAGAGCATCCTCATAAGCTGTAAAGTAAAGTCTGTACCGCAAAGAAGATAGGGAGAAAAGTAGCCTCAAACACCTATATAGACTTCTCTTCCCATAGAATGATAGAAGGGCGTGCGGCATGTGCATTCAACTCTTGAATGCCACCCCTCACCCAATAAACTAGAAGCTGTTTCATAACTTATTTAACGTAATTAACATGCATGCAATATAGAAAAAAGCACGATAAGTGGACAAATATCGCTCCCATCTAACAACCAAACGGCGGTAATTTCCCAACCACGCAAAAGTCCGCTCAACTTTCCAACGGCGAGTATACCTTCTGAGCTTTCTACCATCCTGCCTTGAGGCTTTTTCCCTATTTATCCTGTGTGGACAGATAAGGTCGATTCCACGACTCAACAGACTATCTCTAAGAGGATCAGAGTCCGCCGCTTTATCATAAACTAAGCGATGAATCTTTGTATTTTTATACGTAACATCAAGCAATGGATGTAATAACTTTACTTCTGCTGGTGAGGCCGAAGTAATGGTGCCTCCCAGTGGAATACCTTCGCCATCGACCACCACCATCCTCTTTGAACCCTTGCCCCGCTTGGTTTTCCCGACTTCGAAGCCCCCTTTTTTGCTGGTGCAAAGCTACCATCAGAAAAGACTTCCTCCCAGTTAAGCAAAGACTGTTGATCCAATAGCTCCAGGAATCTTCTCCATGCATGTAGCCAAGCTCCTTGCTCTTCCCAAAACTGAAGCCTTCTCCAACATGTACTCGGTGATGGATAGTGTGAAGGAAGATCTTTCCATCGCGCTCCAGAACGCAAAACCCACAGGATGCCTTCAAAACAAGCCCGATTATCAATGGGTTTTGGGCCTCCCTTTCCTCGTTTTAATTCAGGAAGACATGGTTCGATCAATTTCCATTGATCATTGGTTAACTCTGACTTGAATCGGCTCACTATTGCTGAACTTTTTTTCTATGTAATTGCGTGAGAATAACCGATTTCAAGTTATGAAACAGCCTCTAACAACTATTCTCTAAAGTGAACATTCTCTTTCATTTTTTAGAATCGTCCTACTTATAAATCACAGCTAAAGAGCATAAAGCACCAAAGGATTGACTCCTAGGAATATGGGCAAACATTACTCCTCTGATAGCTGCATCAACTTGATTTTAAGCGGCTACTAACTTTTATCAGCTCCTCTCCCAGACAATCATTTCAAGATAGCTTGCCTCATAGAACGCCTCTTAAAAAAGAAAGGTTTAAGTAGAGATCAACCAACGATTAATTCCACCTAACCAAGAAGCATTAAATCATTGACATTTAGTAAAAATGTCAAGCTTCATCATTAACAACGAGCCACCATAGAACGATGAATTAAAGTATTTGGCTACCGGCTAGCAGGTCAATGCCTTTGAGCCCACATATATTCCCTAAATATCTACAAAAATCAAAATTCAACCCCGGATACTGCAAACTCCGATGTTACTTTTCCCCACAACTTGTAAATACTACCTTTCCTTTCATCATAAAATATTTTTTCACTTTCATCCATTCCTAAAAAAATCAAAAGAGCACAAAGCCACACCATAACGCATTGGGAACCATTTCACTCTACGCCAGGGTATATCGTTAATCGTACTCTCGTTGCATGTTATATCTGACAAGGATGACAAAATGCAGCAAGGGAACCAAAACCGCTTTTATAATGTGGAGATTGATCACAAGAAGCTACCAGATCTGATGCAAGAGCTTATCGAGCTAATTGGCTATAGCGATATGCTTATACTGATAGCTTCTTTTGGAGGGCAGGATGTTTATATCCCTAAATATCCAGAGAGAAGCAAGCTGATAGATATCCTACCCATCCAATCCTTGCAAACCCTTAGTGACATCTATGGCGGTACCTATCTCACCTTACCCACATCACGACAAATCGACATTCAGGCACGTAATCGTGAGATTTTACAAGCTTTGCACTTTGGTGAATCTCGATCAGCAGTTGCCAAAAGGTTCGGGCTTGGGGTAAGGCAAGTGGCAAATATAAAAGCAACTGCTAAACACAACAATCGTCACTAAGACAAAAGTATTAAAATAGTTTTGTTTGAAATAAAAAAAATAAAGAGCTGCTTAACACGTTATTTCTATCTCAACAAATAACAACCCTAACTAGTAGATATGGCTTATTATCCTGCGTAAAACTAAATTATTAGTCACCTGAGTAACAGATATTCACCAATGAAAGGAAAAGCAACAGGCTTTCTTTAACTCCAGCCTGTGCCGGTAGCCATTACTCCTTGGTTGATACATGGAGTACATGTATGCTTGCTTTCAAAAAGAAGGGAGTTAACTTCTTTGTTTAGCCTCAATGAGGCTGGGGTAGAATCCGCTGAAACATCAGATTTTCTTGAGAAGAACTCTTTAAGAGTTGCTATAGCCTGCTTGACTATCAAGGCCTGTCAATGTAGATCTTAAACCCCAGAAAATGAAGGCCATAGCATTAACATAGGTATTACATACCCTAAACAACCATCCCCCTTATCTATTTTTTTCACCAAAAGAGCTGATATTCCCCCCGTTATCTGCTATTCATTGACACCCATCTACTCCCACAAGTCAAAAGTATTTTGGCGCCACATCAACTAATTTCAGTACCATTATCACAATCTCGACATAAGTAGAATATTGAAAAACCTAAAATATTTTGGGTAAATTATTCTCCTACTACTTTTAGCTGATAAGCTGAAAAGATTGATTATCTCACTATTGAATTTTTACAAAATAAAAAATAATTCAGTATAGACTAGGTAGCACTAAGAAAGAGACTCTTCATGCAATGCGTAGTGCTCATTGCACTAGGCAAATCGACATTGTTGTCAATAGCCCTATTGTTATACTGTTCGGCACACCCACCTACCCCAGGGGTCGCCTAAAGTGAGAAGGATTTCTTTTTATACAACATTATTAGCTTTCACTTGCACAATCATCTCTGGTGTAAGCTCTGCTGATACTTTTCTTTCCCGGGGCGCGATCCCCGTGATAGACAAAATTAAGATTAGTAAGGTGACAGGCCCTATTCCATATCCATGGGGTATAGCCTTGCTCCCTGATGGCACTCTAATCATCACTCAGCGAGATGGTAAGTTACGCACCATAAGCAACAATACCCTTTCCGAAGCTATTGATTTTCCAGCGCAGGTTTTCTTTGAGGGGCAGGGAGGGCTTCTGGATGTAATTGCCAGCCCAAACTTTGACAAAGACCAGCTACTTTATTTTAGTTACGCTAGTGGCAATACCGAAAGTAACCGCCTAACTATTGGTAGGGGAAGGTGGCAAAGTGGCCAGCTGGTGGACTTTCAAGAGATATTCAAGGCAGCTCAGGGTAAAAAGAATAGCGCACATTTTGGTTCGAGATTTGCCTTTCTCCCTGACGGTACCCTGCTGGCCAGTATTGGGGACGGCGGCAACCCCCCACAGGATTTTCTCGACATCTTTGCCCGTGAGCAGGGACAAAATCTACAAACACACTTTGGTTCAATAATCCGTATTAGCCCTGATGGTTCAGTACCTGGTGACAACCCCTTTGTTAATACCAAAGGCGCCCTCCCAGAGATTTGGAGTTTTGGCCACCGCAACCCTCAGGGGCTTGCTATCGACCCTGAAAGCCAGGTTATCTGGTCCTCAGAGCACGGTCCTGCAGCTGGAGACGAATTAAACCAAGTCCAAAAGGGCGCTAACTACGGTTGGCCCAGGGTGACCTTTGGTAGGGATTATCGGGATGGATCCAACATCTCTTTCAAAATTGCCAGCCCGGAATTTACCTCTCCTTTCCTTGCCTGGATTGATACTCATGCCCCCGGCGGCCTAACCATTTATACCGGCACAGCATTTCCACAGTGGCGTGGTCACCTCCTTTCCGCTGGTTTGGTCACCCAAGACCTGAGGGTAATCAATCCGCAAGGGGATCCGCTGAATATTGAGAAAAGAATTGTCATCGGTGAGCGGGTTCGAGACGCTGAAATCGGAGCAGACGGTAATCTCTACATCATCACCGATGGACCCCAGGGCCATTTACTTCGTATAGAACCCGATCAGTAAGAAGCCCCTACTCCCACACTCATTAACCCAGTAGCCATTTAATCTACTTTTCATGGGGTATGAAGCCACCATAGAATGGCCAATAACGAAAACAACAAGGCATTCCAATATGCGTCTAGCCCAAACTTTGGCGGCGACACTGCTTGCCGCCACTTCTTTCAGCTCCCAAGCAGTGACACTAATCCATAACTTTTCAGGATACCAAACCACGGATAAAGCGTTAATTCAGTTCAATGCCATGGCCTTCGACCAGGGCAAGGTGCTGGATACTGGTAATTTTACTGAGCTGGATGAAAAGTATTCAGATGCTGAACGGATAGATGCCAAGGGCAAGACCTTACTGCCCGGCCTGATTGATGCTCACGGACATATGCTGGGCCTTGGGCAACTTAATGAGTTGCTGGATCTGCGCGACCACTCTCTGGAGGATTCCCTTGCGGCGATAAAACACCAAGCCGAGAGACTGGAACCAGGCCAGTGGCTGCTTGGCCGCGGTTGGAACCAAGTCACCTGGCCCGGTAAGCAATTCCCCAGTCGTGAGCAACTGGACGCTCTGGAGATTGATCACCCCATCTGGTTGCGGCGGGTAGATGGCCACGCAGGCTGGGCAAACTCCAAAGCCCTGCATCTTGCCGGTATCGATAAGAGCACGCAGGCCCCTGAGGGCGGAGAGATTCTGCGGGATAGCGAAGGGGAACCCACTGGGATCTTAATTGACAACGCCATGAGCCTGCTACAACAGGCAGTACCTTCCCCCACCCTAGCCCAGGAAAAAAAGTCCCTGCAAAACGCCTTTACTACGGCGCTTTCTCTGGGATTGACCAGTGTGCACGATGCGGGTATCAACGAACAAACCCTCACTGCCTACCGAGAATTGGCCAAGGAAAACGCCATTCCTATGCGGGTTTATCCAATGTTATCGGTGGACAGCCACAACTATGTGAAGTTGCTGAAGGCTGGCCATATCGGCAGCCCAGAAACGCGACTCTATATGCGCAGCATTAAATTATCTGCCGATGGTGCCCTGGGCAGCCGTGGCGCAGCGCTTCTGGAACCCTATCACGACCGCCCACAGGAGAAGGGGTTGCTGCTCTACCCAGAGAGCAAAATGTTATCGCTACTGAAACTGGCCACGGATAACAACTTCCAGGTGAACGTACATGCGATTGGCGATAGAGCCAATCATATCGTACTCAACCATCTTGAGGCCCTGGATAAAAAGAAAAGCCAGCAAGAGTATCGCCACCGCGTAGAGCACGCACAGGTTATAGAGGTGAAGGATATTCCCCGCTTCGCACAGCTCAACCTGATTGCCTCCATGCAGCCCACCCACGCCACTAGCGACAAAAATATGGCGGGTGACCGCCTTGGTGATAAACGCCTGATCGGCGCCTACGCTTGGCAAACACTTCTCAACCAGGGCACACCAATAGCCGCTGGCTCCGACTTCCCGGTTGAACCCGCCAACCCTTTGTTTGGCCTTCATGCCGCAACCACCCGCCGCGACCGCCAGGGTAACCCTAGCAAAGGCTGGCGCACCAAAGAAGCAATGACGCTGGAGCAAGCCCTGCGCGCATTTACCCTGGATGCGGCCTATGCCGGCCACCAAGAGAAAGTAATAGGCAACCTACAGCCCGGAAAATTTGCCGATTTTATCTTGCTAGATAAGAATATTTTTGAAATAGATTCACAAGAAATCTGGCAGGTACAAGTTTTACAGACTTGGGTTGAAGGGGAAAAAGTGTATCAGCGATAGCCAAAATTGGCTTGGCGCTACCATTTTTCGATAAATCGCTACATGCTTGGGTAAACCCATACCAATAAGCAGGCGATCCGGGGCTCCTGGAGCCCCAATGCATCTGTAATGTACTTTTAAAAAATGAGCCTATAACTTTTCAGTAGCAAACTCGCCGAACATGGAGTTTTGCACAAAAGTAATCCTTACTTTTGTAATAAGCCTTAAATGCCACCATAGAAGTCTTATAAATTAACTACTGGAGTAAAAATGAATATAAGGTCAAGAGATCAACTTATCGACTTCGTAGATAACGGAAATACAGTTAATTATGTCTTTTTTTGGGGGCATCAAGAAATAGATAACCAGATCTCAAAGAGCTGTCTTAGCCAGTGGTATGACACCAAGTTCGAGGAAGATGGGTATCATTTTATTACCGCTGAGCACTACATGATGTATCACAAGGCCAAACTTTTTAAGGACCATAAAGCCTGTGAGAAGATTCTAACCTCAGACCACCCAGGTAAAGCCAAGGAATTAGGCCGGCAGGTTGTTGGTTTTAACCATGATATCTGGATAAAAAAACGATTTGAGATTGTCGTTAATGGTAACCTTGCTAAGTTTTCCCAAAATAATGACCTGAAGAGATTTCTGCTCAATACAAAGGATAGGGTTTTAGTGGAGGCTAGCCCCGTTGATAAAATTTGGGGGGTAGGTCAAGCGCAGGATAGCTCGACAATACAAGACCCAAGAACCTGGGCAGGCCTTAACCTTATGGGCTTTGCACTTATGGAAGTGAGAGATCAACTGAGCTTTAACCCCTCCTAGGATGAAGCCCTAAGTAGTTTCAACCAATATCGCCAATAAAGTATGACCCAACCTTCCCTAAGTCGCTTTCACTGAATCAAGCACACACACAAAATATTGCAATTGATCAATTTTTTAAAAGCAAAGCAGGCAATGGGTTGATTTAAATTTAAATCAACCCATCACCCAAAATAAATAAATTACCTAGCCGTTAATAATCAACACTTAACCAGAGATTTTCAAAATCAGTGTAGCCATAAACGGTAACATACCAGACGCCTGCTTGAGGCGCACTCACATTTATAGACTCATGACTGGTCCAGTTTTCTGAAGTGAAATCCGCATTGCTCACAGAAGCCTCCTCACCGTACTTTATATACAAATCTGCATCACCAAGAGAAGCGATAAATGAAGGTCCGGTGGCAATAGAGAGTTTGGCTAAACCCTCTGGCACTTGAATTTTAAAAGTGAGCGCATCACCCGCTTTGCCATCCAAGTCTGCAATGGTCTCACCAGCTACGAGGAACTCTTCTGGGGTAAACGTTTTGAAGGAACCCATTAAAGAGACTTGCTCAAAATCCGCATAACCCAATAGCATAATATGCCACTCACCGGCTTTGGGATTAGCAATTGAAGCAGTTTCGTCATTACCACCTAAATAGGGGCGGTAGTCGTAGACAGATTCAGTTGGCTTCTCACCAAAACGCACATAGAGATCTGCATCACCACTGCCGCCATTCATGGCAAACTGTAGATCTTTAGCATTTTGGGGAACGTTCATGGTGAAATACAAGGCCTCCCCCTTGCTGGCAGCCAACCCACCTATTTCCTGAAGGTTGACTAGCTGGTTGCCAGGCTCACCTCCCAAATCCAGAGTTGCGGTTAGATCCACGCCTTCAAATGAACGCTCTACCGGTGTGAGCAATACATGCCAACGGCCTGACTGAGGCGAGATGATCTGTATGTATTCGATATTACCGGCATTTTCAGACTTGTAGTCAAAATCTGTGGTATCGGGTAGGCGGTTATGAGCCACATATACATTCATCTCACCGCCTATTTCCGACTCTTCTGTTTGAATAGTCAGTTTTTGAGCATTTTCAGGGACATCAATGTGAAATAGCTTGCCATCTTTCCCCCGTAAGTCGACCCTTGGTTTGCCAGAAATAAGTGTTCGCTCCGCCTCTTCATCACAAATAAATGTTTCACCACCCTTAACCGGGCTGTATTGGATATTACCGCCCTCGATCACACCATTGATAAAAGTGAGCATTTCACAGGAATAAACATCCAATAAATTATTGGTGAAATCTACCTCTTTCAGGAAAGGCTTATCCATTACCCACTCAAATTGAACGGAATCCAAATGGTTGCCAGAGAAATTCATAGACTCCAAGCGCTTGGGTAACTCAGGAATCTCGGTTAGATTTTCACTAGCAACAGTAAGATGTTTTAGATATCGAAAAAGATGTATACCTTGCAAAGATTGAATTTCACCGTTTCCAGGGGTATGAATTTTCTCAACCTTCGCCGCCTCTAAACTACTTATTTCACCATTATTATCGGCATCAAAGTAAGCAAGCAAATAAGATTTAAATGCCGGATCAGGAATGTTGATATTCACAGTACCATAGTGAGAAGCCGCCCCTACCTGATCACCAGCTCCGAGGTCAACGCGCTGCCCTACAATGCCATCATATTTCTCATAGCCTTTTTTGGGGACAATTGTCGCACCCCCATTAGCACTATATGCGCGGGAGGGGTAGTGCATGACTGACAGGAAGTCGTATTCGCTGTAGCTGTGTGATTGGCGAACATCAAAATTGTAGATATACGCTGGCTTTATATTGTCTTCCAGGATCATCACATATTGATCCCGATCAGAACGCTGCTGCTCATGTCTCATGCCGATGGCATGACCCAGCTCATGAACAATAATATATTTCATACTCCAGTCTTTCATACTGAAAAACTGCCCGCCACCAGACATTCCAACCATAGATCGATTTTCACTGCCATTTCGCACGTAGATATAATTGGTTTGGTCTTTGCGCAATTTAAAATGTAAATCTGCGACCTCTTCCCAAACCTTGGTAGCATCAACGAATCGCTGGCGGTTTTCTTCTGTTACGTCTTCATGAAAATCATAATAGACAACACCTTCAGGCCACTTATTTGCTGACAACTCAAAGGCTGACATTATACTGACCTGCCCGGATTCCTGTGGAACCAGCTCCAGCATATCCCCAGTTAACTGATAGAGTTTGCCATCAACCATCACCTTCCTTGAGGAGAATTGCTCTTCCAGTTGTGCAAATTCATTCTCGGTAAAGTTTGGAATGCTATTAGCCACTGCCTGGCCTGATGCCAGTGTCAATTGACTTAATAAGGCCAAGCTTGTGGTAACCCCCAGCACTGCACCGGTTAACTTTTTCATTTTCATGTTCCTTCTCTGAAAATTCACGGATTTGTAACCTAATCTGGTGTTTAAGATTTTGAAAGGCGACAAAACCAATTGATATAAGTCAAAATAATAAAATATCAATGGGCATGTCGACGTGGGCAAGAATACAGCCGTTGAAATTTAAGGTCGATAGGATATTTATTGCTAATTTATAAGCACAAGGGCAGAAAAAGAGAAGAACACTTCAACAAGCAACCTAATATTTTTAGTTAAATTTTTTTAACATATAACAAAACAAAAAAACAACGACCAATCAGAAATGGAACATAAGAACCAGCTATCTGATTCCGCTAAAAATAGAGGGCAGCAGATATAGCTAGGGACTTACTTTTAGAAATGAAGACCTTGCCCAGTATTGAAAACTCGTCCTAGAAATAACTTCTGGGTATCTACTTACCAGCCAATGAGGGGATCACGAGACCAATATTGAATAGGAAATTTTTACAATGCAGATTGCATATGCCGCAAACATATGGTTAATGAATTTTTATTCTCGAGCACTTCTTAACTCAAAGACCACTTAAACAAAAAAAGCCGCATCCAAAGATGCGGCTTTTTCATGAACAATTTATTAAATCAATAAACTAGTTCTTGGAGGCAACCGTACTCTCTTTCTTCTCCGGGATCGGGAAGCCACGATCGCGCATCAACGCTTCGATATTGGCATCACGACCACGGAAAGCACGATAAGCATCAGCGGGGTCTACAGCATTACGCGGTGCAAACAGGTGTTTCACCAACTTGGCTGCTACCTCTTTGTCGTAGAAGCCACCTTTAGACTCGGAGAAGGCCTCAGAGGCGTCGGAAGTCAGCACGTCGGCCCACATGTAACCATAGTAGCTAGCTGCATAACCTTCACCAGAGAAGATATGGCCAAAGTGCGGGGTGCGGTGACGCATGACCAGCTCTTTCGGCATGCCCAGCTTATCCAGAGTTTCACGCTCAAACTTATCTGGGTCGATACCCTCTGGATCAGCAGTGTGGAACTTCATATCAATCAGCGCAGAGGCCAGGTACTCAGTGGTGGCAAAACCAGAGTTGAACTTGGCGGCTTTCTTAATCTTCTTCACCAGATCCGCAGGAATAGGCTCACCAGTCTTGTAGTGCACCAGATAGTTATCGATAACCGCATCGGTAGACAACCAGCGCTCCAGCAGCTGGGATTGGAACTCGGTGTAGTCGCGAACACCGCTGTTCAGGGTCGGGTAAGTCACGTTGGAAGCAAGGAAGTGCAGCGCGTGGCCAAACTCGTGGAAGAAGGTTTCGGCATCGTCCCAGCTCACCAGCACAGGCTCACCCGGCGCGCCCTTGATAAAGTTGGAGTTGTTAGAAGACAGGACGTTCTTCTTGCCATCAAAGGTGGAGTGGTCACGATACATGGTTGCCCAAGCACCGGAACGCTTGCCAGCACGGGCGAATGGGTCCAGGTACCAGAGGCCGATATGGTCGCCACTGGTCTTGTCAGTGACTTCCCAGACTTTAACATCTTCGTGGAATACCGGTACGGAACCCTCTTTCACCGGGGTGAATTTGAAGTTGAACAACTCACCAGCTACGTAGAACATGGCTTCACGCAGGTTATCTAGCTGCAGGTACTGCTTCACTTCATCGGAGTTCAGGTCGTACTTGGCCTTGCGAACCTTCTCGGCGTAGTAACGATAGTCCCAGGGCTCAATAGTGATATTGGCTTTCTCGGCATCCGCCACCGCCTGCATATCAGCTACTTCTTCTTTTACGCGGGCAACTGCTGCGGGCCATACCGCTTCCATCAGGTCCATGGCCCGCTCAGGATTTTTAGCCATACGGTCTTGCAGGCGCCATTCAGCGTAGTTGTCAAAGCCCTGCAGGCCCACACGCTCATCGCGCAGCTTCAAGATCTCAGCAATGATAGCGTTATTATCACGCTCATCGCCATTGTCACCACGGCTGTAGTAGTTGGTCCACACTTGCTTGCGCAACTCACGGTTATCGGAGTAAGTGAGGAATGGGTCCATGGAGGAGCGGGTATTGGTAATTGCGTACTTGCCCTTCTCGCCCTTCTCTTCCGCCAGAGCTGCCGCCGCTGCAACAAAGGATTCCGGCAGGCCGCTCAACTGATCTTTGCTCAGGAAGATATCGTAGCCTTCCTCATCGGCCAGTACATTGTTGGAGAACTTGGTATAAAGTTCAGCCAGGCGCTTGTTGATTTCCGCATAGCGCTCCTTGGCCTTACCTTCCAGGGTCGCACCATTGGTAGAGAACTGGGTATAGATCAGCTCAACCACACGCTTCTGTTCAGCATCCAGGTCCATCGCGTTGCGCTGGTCGTAGATCGCCTTGATGCGCTTAAACAAGTCTTTGTTCTGATAAATTTTGGACTCGTAATCAGCCCAGATCGGTGCCAGCTCTTGCTGAACTTTGCGGAACTCTGGTGAAGACATATTCGCAGCCCAGATTCCATAGTAAGCCGTTGCGCGGCTTAGCTCGGCGCCACTGCGCTCCATCGGCACAATGGTGTTAGCAAAGGTTGGCTCAGCGGAATCTGAAGCGATCGCACCTAGCTCGGTAAGGCTTATCTCAATACCTTTTTCAATTGCGGGCTTGAGATCTTCCAGCTTCATCTTGTCAAACGCAGGTACACCACCAAAGGGACCAGTCCACTCTGCCAGCAGCATGTTACTGGCGTGCTCTGGAGTTACAGCCATGGACTCTTCGGCTTTCACAGTGTCTTTAGCTACCTCAGCCTGTTTTGCCTTTTCACCACAACCGCCCACAACCGCCAGGGATGCGGCTACGGCTAGTGCGATCATTGTCTGACGCATTTGCTATCTCCTCGTAAAAAAGGGTCTTTTAATAGTTTTAAGAGCGGGATTCTACCCTCTCTTGGCCTATGCCGGCCAATTCTACCGTCTCAGCAGTCTGAAACTGCGGCTAAGTGAGTGATTTGTGCGACAACCTCCCCCTTTGGACTACCGGCGCCACCATGGGCATAAAGAGTATACTTTATCTTGATAACGATTTATTAAGTGGTTTCATTCAACTTATAAATCATTCGAATAATTAGCCAATGTGGCTCATTTAGCCTCTCAATAAAGCAAATTGGGCGATCTCAATACAGATGCTGCTGCCCAAGAGATCTACAGAACATCAAGTAGACAACAGTGGCACGCCCTCTAAAATATTGAGGTATCACTGCCGGAAGAAATATTGTCCGTATAAATACGAAAATTAAGGAATTTAAGACTCAAATTTAATGGCAGGCCTCTTTTCTTAGCCTATTTCTACTGGCTCTATAGCTTAGGACCTTGGTGAACGTCAAAATCTATAAGTCCTTTTTCCAACAAGCCAGCATTGCCATTGGCGGAACACATTCAGAGCTTTCCAAATCTCCACACCAATTACCCACATTCTTCCCGAGTTCAACAAACTTCTTTAGAGATAGATTACTTTCAATTGCCGCCATCAAAATATCTGACAAGGTGTGATGAAAATTATAATTTTCTTTAGCCTGATATTTTCTACCATCCAAATAGCCCAAACCTTGGTCATCCTTTTGCGGCTCGCGATTAAAATAAGACATGGCAATGTGTGAGGGATTACCTTCCTCATACATATTTAGAACCGGATGTATTTCTTCCATTAAAAGATAACCACCCGGCTTCAGCAAGGAAGTACAAATTCTCATAAACTGCTTTAGATCCGGCATCCAATTAAGTACGCCAATAGTGATAACCGCAAAGTCAAAACGGCCGATATACTCATCAGGCAACTCATAGATGTTAGAGCATACGATTTCTACATCCGAACACCTTGAGGCATTTACCAAAAGCCGAGCTTGATCGACAAAAGCTTGGGATCCATCAATCCCCACACAGAGCCCGGCGCCTTTCTTTTTGATGGAGATTAAATCTTTCGCATTATTGCAGCAAATTTGAACCACTGACTTTCCGGAAAGATCAAACCCATCCAACATGCCATCAAAGTCTTGCTCTAAGGCATTAAAATTAGACTCGGAGACTTTCTCAAGTAGCCGCTTGCTGAATTCCCAGTGAACAGGCCCAGCCTCATCCCAGGAGACCAAGGATTTACTGACAAAAAAATCTGTATTTTCTTTCATGGAATACCTCTTTAGCACCCAGCCTATATTTTAATAAACTTGACTGATCCATTCTGAGACATTACAACGCCCTTACCCTGAAAATGAAATGAAAGATCTCTTTGGAGCGCTCCTAAATGCACCTTATATACCTCCCCAGTTTTTAGCAGTGGTCCACTGAGCCCTCCCCAACTAACCATTATTTTATCACCCTCAATATAGAGTTTTTGCTCCGGCCAGCCATTACTATTCACATAGATACCAAGCAAGTTTCCTGGAAAATTTTCGGCACTGACAACCAATACAGGATCTGGCGCTTCCAATAGCTCGCCTCGGACAGACTTCTTTAGCCGCTTAATCTCCTGCTCAAACAGCGTATCTCTATTTGCTTTATTTAAAATTGAGTTATAAGTATAATTAGCTATTACATGGGGTAACATATAAGCCGCATCCTGATTGGTAAATGCAATTACACCTGTCTCTCTTTTTGGTATAAATGATACATGGATGCTATATCCACCATAATTTCCAAACCGAGTTAAAAGAGTCTCTTCATTATACTCTGCCAGATCCCACCCCAAGGTGTAGCCTGTTCTCTTATAGGTGAAATAGGTTTTTGATTGATCTACCTGCTTTTCATGAAGCTCATCAAAAATATTAATCTTAGATACATTTGACCTATCTTTATTTATATTTACCTGAAGCCATGTCGCCAAATCACTTACAGTAGAAATCAAGCCTCCTGCGGGGTGCATCGTTTGATCAGACTTGAAATGTCCTGAAGTGAAGATATTACCATCACTGGAGGTGATAATAGATGGAAGAAAATTATCCACTTTGGATACCTTATTCGTAGTCGAATTCATATCCAGAGGCTCAGTTATATACTTCTCTATAAGCTCTCCCCAAGCTTTTCCAGTGACATTCTCTGCAATCATCGAGGCGACTATCGGGCCCGTATTTGAATACCTAAAGTTGTAATCTGGCGCTATGAGTAGATTTTCACTTAATGAATGTACCAGCTCCTCTGGACCGAAATAACCTAAAAAAGCTGACTTAAAGGTATGTTGAACACTTGTAAATCCAGACGTATGGGTAAGTAAATCCCTAACACTGATTTTATTGGTATCAACTTTTCCCTCAAGCCCCAGCTGGAGCTTATAAGATGATATGGGTTTATCTAAATCTAACTTGCCCGAGTTATGCAGGATAGCCATCAAAGTACTGGTAAAAGACTTTGTGTGACTTGCGATTAAGAAAGGCGTGCTCTCTGTAACTTGAGGGCCACCTTCAGAATAGGCATAAAAGAAATCAAGCCCGTTCTTATCAACTACCGCAACAAAATGTGAGCCAATTAAGCGGTTGCTATTAGATAGCTCTTCCAGAGCTGATTTTATTTCTTTTCCAACATTATCATCTATGGCATAACAGTTACTAACGACAATCAAAGCCATTGTGATACTAATGAGATGCCTTATTATCATATCTAAAATTCTTTTTTAAATGAGCTCAAACCTGGAAAATTTCACTGGCAACGGATTCAAACACTAATTTCATCTTTGAGACAAGGAGCAACTATGCAAAATACGATAAATAGAATGTATATATAGGTATTCCGCAAAAAATACAATTAAACCATATCGGCTTTAAAGAACACTCTTCCCGGGACTCACAGTTGCCCCCCAAGTACAACCACAATTTACGTTACTGCTCATTATTTTCCAAACACCCTTCACAGGCCTAAATTTCTCTTTAAGGCTAAGTATCTAACTTCAGATCCAGGAGTAAAATTTGTATACTTGCTACTATAGATGCAGGATTTAAGACCATGGCTCCGCTGAGTGATCTCCCAAGAAAGAAAAGCGCAGAACCCGATCGCAAGTTTATTGAAGCCCTCGCCCGAGGACTGGATGTACTGCGGGCATTTCAGCCCGGTGATGGCTTTCTGGGTAACCTTGAAATCGCCCAACGCACAGGCTTGCCTCGCTCCAGTATTTCACGGTTAACCTATACTCTGACAAAATTAGGCTATTTGACCTACTCAGACCGACTGGAAAAGTACCAATTAGGTAGCGGCGTACTAGCGCTGGGTTACTCTTTCGTCTCTAATCTGGCTATTCGGCAGGTTGCCAAACCCCTAATGCAAGACCTTGCAAACTCCACAGGAACTGCTGTAGGGCTGTCTGACCGTGATCGACTCGACATGATATTTGTCGAGTTTTGTGCAGCCGCTAATGTTACGACTTTTCGCTACGAAATAGGTAACCGTGTTTCTTTAGCTACCAGTGGTTCAGGAAGGGCTTTCCTGGCAGCGCTACCTCAAGAGGAGCGCGAGTACTTTTATGGGCACCTGGAGAAAAGAAATAGCGAGCGCTGGCCGAAAATCAAGGTTGGAATTGAAGAAGCGGTAGCAAGCTATAAGCAGCGCGGCTTTTGTAGCTCCTTTGGCGACTGGAACCGCGATGTTAATGGTGTTGCTGTCCCCCTACAATTAAGCCAGGGGCGCATTTATACATTTAATGCGGGCGGACCTGCTTACCGTCTGAGTCCAGAATTCCTGGAAGAAGAAGTCGCCCCCTTATTGAAAAATATGGTCGGCAATATAGAGGCCATGCTGATCCGCTACTAGATAGCTTAACCCCAGGTTAGTAGCGCAATGCGACCAACCTGGGGGACAACTCATCACCTCACGGCTGCCTGCCTCGCTAGTGCCCGGCAAATCGGCGAGTATGATAATCTGTACTACCGAAGTAATACTGGATTGTGGTTAAGCGTTTAAAATAATGGCTCACATCCAACTCCTCTGTAACCCCTATACCACCATGTAACTGAATTGCTTCCTGGCCTACTAACCGGGCAGCTTTTCCAATGCGGCTTTTTGCTGCAGAAATTGCCTTAGGGGCAACGCCATTATTCACATCCAACTGTAAAGCTGCCATTAATAGAATAGAGCGGGCCTGTTCATATTCGGTAAACATATCCACCATCCGGTGTTGCAAGGCCTGGAACTTACCTATGGGAACGCCAAACTGCTCCCGGGTCTTGGTATATTCCACGGTCTTTCTATAAATTTTCTCCATGGCTCCTACTGCCTCGGCACACAGCGCCAGTGTGGCCCGGTCAATTGTCTGTTCGATTACAGGTAAAGCTGCTCCCTCTTCCCCAACTCGGTTTGCCACAGGAACCATGACATTATTAAACTTTACCTCAGCCGCACGGTGCCCATCCACAGTGGCATACCCCTGGCGGTGAACACCCTCAGTGTTGGCATCTATCAATAATAAAGTGATACCTTCACAATCATGTTGGCCGCCGCTAGTACGTACTGCCACCAATAGTTTATCTGCGGCTGAACCGTTCAGAACAACGGCTTTGTGGCCATTCACTACGTAGCTGTCTCCGTTCCTTACAGCTTTGGTGGTAATATCAGAAAGATTGAAACGGCTCTGGGGCTCAGCAAATGCAAATGCCAGCTGCAAGTTGCCTTCCATCAACAAGCTTATTAGCTCTCGCTTCTGCGCCTCGTTGGCACCGTTTGCTATTAGCCCACCACTTAAAACTGCACTTGCCAGGAAGGGTTCCACCACCAGACCACGACCAAACTCTTCCATCACCACTATCAGATCAACAGCAGAACCACCCAGACCACCGTCTTCTGCACTAAATGGAACCATTAGCCAGCCCAGCTCAGCAAATAACTTCCAGTTATCTTCACTAAACCCAGTATCACTGTCTATTAACTTACTGCGACGATCAAAGTCATAATCCTGTTGAATAAATTTGCTCACACTGCTTTGTAGCATCTGCTGCTCTTCACTATAGGAAAAATCCATCGTTCCAATCCTCATTAAACGTCGCGTTTACAGACCAAGTACCCACTTGCTGATAATATTTTTTTGAATTTCGTTACTGCCACCATAAATCGAGGATTTACGGTTATTTAAGTAACGGGGCACGCTGCTGGTAATAACTCCAGGGCCTACATGCTCGCCATCAAATCCGCTTTTAAATTGCTCTCGGACAAATGGCATTCCGTAGTAACCCGCAGTTTCCATGTAAAGTTCATCAATAAGTTGGGCGATTTCAGTTCCTTTAATTTTTAAAATGGAGGATTCCGGTCCCGGTGCATTACCGGTACTCACTGCCGCGAGTGCTCTTAGCTCAGTAAACTCCAAAGCTAAAAGATCTATTTCAACTTCTGCGAGCTTTTGCGCAAAGGCTGGATTTTCCAGGAGGCTGGCGTCACCATCACAAGTATCACCTGCAAGCTTTTTTAAAGTCTGTAAACGTTTTTTGGAAGTGGCAACCCGTGCAATGCCCGTGCGTTCATGGGTCAACAGTACCTTGGCATAGGTCCAGCCGTGACCTTCCTCGCCAATACGGTTGGCCACTGGTACCCGTACATTATCAAAATGCACTTCATTCACTTCATGATGACCACCCAAAGTCATAATGGGCGATACAGTAATGCCCGGGTGGTTCATTTCAATTAACAGGAAAGTGATTGCGGCCTGGTTTTTGACTTCGGGGCCTCCGGTACGAACCAGGCAGAAAATCCAATCGGCCCAGTGTCCCAGAGTAGTCCAGGTTTTGGTGCCATTAACGATATACTCATCGCCATCTCGCACTGCTGTGGTTTTTAACGACGCCAAATCAGAGCCCGCATTTGGCTCCGAATACCCTTGGCACCACCAAACATTACTTGCCAAAATATCCGGTAAAAACCGCTGTTTTTGCTCTTCACTACCATAAGTGAAGATAACCGGTGCAACCATTTTAAAGCCGAAAGGAATTACATCTGGCGCGCCGAAGTTGGCACACTCATTGGCCCATATGTATTTTTGTGTTGGCGTCCAACCGGTACCCCCATATTCAACTGGCCAGTTAGTCGCAGCCCAACCCTGTTCGTACAGGATCTTTTGCCAGCGTTCATAGTCCTCTTTTCCCAGGGGAATTTCATCCAGAGTCCTCTCACTGATATCCGCCGGAAGCTTCTCTTGCAGGAATTGCTTAACTTCCTGCTGAAAAGCTAATTCTTCGGGGGAAAAATCTATATTCATTCGCTTGCTCCTGTTTTTATGGGTGCAATTGGCAGAGATTTTTCAGCTAACTTCCTTCACCAACTTGCACAATCAACATGTACTAAATTCGGAAGTTCCCTTATACAAGCGGAATAAATTCACTTTCGATCTGGCTCGGCGAGCTCCACTCTTTGTCTTAAATAAACCTATCTACAAACAATTTCACGATGATATTGATATCTGAGCATCGCTATTTTGACTTTTTCCGACTCACGCAAGTAGGTCCTCAATTATCGAGCCAACTCTATTGACGCAACTTTCTACTTAGTGGCGTTTATATATAGCTGGTGTAAATATTTATCCGCCACTTCCCACCAATTAGCTTTCAAATAACTACTCGACGCACAAAACATTACCATTGAATTCCGCAGAGTGGAATGCTCTTTTCACTTTTGATATTGTCACCAACATAATAACCATAGTGAGAGAAGCCCCCATGTCTATCACGTCCACTTCCACTGGCAGTCCCATGCTGCAATCTCTTGCAGAAATCCAGGAATATGAAAAAGTACCTTTGTTACAACGTTATCCCTGGGAAAACACCTACGATTTAATTCGGCAGGCCGCCCGTCTTTACCAACAAGATGCAGCCATCGAATTTCTTCCCACCGCTGTACCAGATGAAGAAAGTGTGACAGTGAGCTACTCGCAGCTATCCGAAAAAGTTCACCAAACCGCCAATCTACTCCATTCTCTCGGTATTAATTCGACAGATACCGTTTCATTACTATTACCCAACCTTCCTGAAACGCATTTTGCACTCTGGGGTGGACAAGCCGCGGGAATCGCCAGCCCTATCAATCCGTTGCTGGAACCGGAGCATATCGCCGAGATCATGAATGCCACCAAAGCTAAGGTATTAGTCAGCCTTGGGCAGGATCTCAGTGAGGAGATTTGGGAAAAGGTTGCGCAGGTCATTAAGCAGGTTCCAACCTTGAAGGCACTGCTGCTAATCAGTAAAAAACCGGTTAGCACCCTATCCATACCTTCCGGCATTAAGGTAGAGAATTTTGTATTGGCTATTGCCCAACAGCCAAATGACCATTTAATTAGTGGGAGATCTATTCAAGGCGATGAAATTGCCAGTTACTTCCACACCGGAGGGACAACCGGGCGGCCTAAAATTGCACGCCTGACCCACAGTAATATTGCGTTTGTCGCACAGCTGAGTGTGGACACAACATCCAGTAAGGGGCGATTTGCTACCCTCAGTGGCCTTCCTCTGTTTCACATTTTCGGCACTGTGGTCGCCGGCATTGGCACTCTGCTCGCCGGCCGCACGATTGTTATAATGACCCCCTCAGGTTTTCGCTCCCCCAATGTGCTCCCCAACTGGTGGCATCACGTCGCCCGCTTCCGTGTACAGGGCTTTGGCGCCGTGCCCACTATTCTCGGCATCTTGATGCAAATCCCTGTGGGCGACAATGACATCAGCTGCCTGACAGATGTTGGCTGCGGGGCTTCGCCTTTACCCGCAGCGCTTAAGAGTGCGTTTGAGGAAAAATTCAATGTGACGGTAAGTAACGGCTATGGCATGACAGAGTCCAGCTGCCTGCTGGCCCGCCCCCCAACAGATATGCAAGCACCCGAGGGCAGCGTCGGCCGCCGCCTCCCTTATATGGAAATGAAAATTGCCGAACTGGATGGAAACCGGCTAGTGAGAACCTGTAACACCGGTGAAGTCGGTATTGTACTTGCACGGGGGCCACATATTTTTTCAGGCTACCTCTCCGAAGAGGATAACGCCAAGGCTTGGGTTGACCACAGTTGGTTTAATACTGGCGATATGGGATATGTCGATGGCGATGGCAATCTTTATTTGACCGGGCGAGCCAAGGATTTAATCATTCGTGGCGGCCACAATATAGATCCAGCCTTGATTGAAGAGCCACTAAGCCGTCACCCCGCCGTGGCTATGGCTGTTGCCGTTGGCCAGCCCGATGCCTATGCCGGTGAGGTTCCGGTGGCCTACGTCACTCTATACCCGTCCGAAAATCCACCCACAGAAGAGCAGCTTATCGACTACTGCCGCACCCAGATTTCTGAACGTGCAGCGATACCCAAGCGGGTAGAGATTATTGATGAAATTCCCCTAACCGCAGTAGCCAAGGTATTCAAACCCGCTTTGCGCAATCGCGCTACCGAATATGTTATTGGCCTGGCACTTCAGGAAAAAAATATATCTGCAGAGTTTTCTGCCCGTTTTGATAGTGCCCTGGGCCAGGTTGCAAAAGTTCGTCTGGAAAAACCTTCAGCTAAAACGGTAGCAGAGGAGGCATTGGAAAACATTCCGGTAGCGCTGGAGTTTGATTAAGCGCGGACATTTACTACTGCTCACAAAACAATAATCAATCATTGGGAAAACTGACAATGCCACAAGCTTATATCTATGATGGCGGCCGAAGTGCTTTTGGTCGCCATGGAGGTAGCCTTTCCAGTATCAGGCCTGACAATATGCTCGCGCATGTCATTAAAGCCCTGGTTGAACGTAATAATTTCGATCACAAGCAATTTGAGGATGTGATTGCCGGAAATACCAATCAGGCCGGTGAGGACAGTCGTAATATCGCCCGCTTTGCCGGGCTAATTGCAGGACTGCCAATCTCCACCGGTGGTATTACGGTAAACCGCCTATGTGGTTCAGGCTTATCTGCCGTTGCCGATGCAGCCCGTTGCATCAGGGCCTCGGAAGGTGATTTGTTCATTGCCGGTGGTGTTGAATCCATGAGCCGTGCCCCCTTGGTCCTCTCCAAAGCAAGCAGCCCTTTCGATCGCACCCAGCAATTGGCGGATACCACTTTGGGTCCACGCTTCACCAATCCCGATATTGTTGCAAAATTTGGCAGCCATACCATGCCGCAAACTGCAGACAATATCGCCGCAGACCTCAATATTCAGCGGGAAGAGTGCGATATCTTTGCACTAGCTTCACAAGCAAAATATGAAAGCGCGCGTTTTGATGGCTTTTTTATTGATGAAATTATTCCTATCGAGGTGCCACAGGACCGAAAGCAACCACCCCGCCTTATCGATACTGATGAGCATCCCCGCCCCGATACCAGCCTGGAGCGCCTGCAAACGCTACGCCCGCTATTTGAAGGCGGCGTAGTAACTGCTGGAAATGCTTCTGGAATCAACGATGGTGCCGCAGCACTCATTATTGGCAGCCAGGAGGCCGGGCAGGCCGTAGATCTCAAGCCCCGCGCACGTATTCTCGCCAGTGCTATTGCGGGAGTGGAGCCAAGAGTAATGGGGTTAGGCCCGGTCCCGGCTACCCGTAAGGCATTGGCTCGTGCAGGCTTGAGCCTGGCAGATATGGATGTCATGGAGTTTAACGAGGCTTTTGCTGTACAGGCCATGGGCTGCCTGAAAATGCTCGAGATTGATTACGAGGACTCCAGGGTAAACCCCAATGGTGGTGCAATTGCAGTTGGGCATCCGCTCGGCGCCAGCGGAGCCCGCATTCTACTCACAGCATTACGCCAGCTGGAGCGTAGCGGCGGGCGCTACGGGTTAGCCACCATGTGTATTGGTATTGGCCAGGGAATCGCAGTGATAATAGAGCGTATATAAAAACCGGCGAGACCCTCTAGGAGAAACCATCTAATAGTCATTTAAGATCTGGAGATAACAATGTCTACCGTAAATTATGAACTTATTGGCGATATTGGTGTTATTCGACTTAACAACCCCCCTGTCAACGCGCTTTCCCACGGGCTGCGCGAAGGCATTTGGGGAGCGATCAAGAGTGCCCAGGAAGATGCCTCTCAGGCACTGGTTTTAATATGTGAAGGCCGCACTTTTATTGCTGGTGCAGACATCACAGAATTTAGTAAGCCACCACAGGCACCTGCCTTATCTGAGGTGATTACAGAAATCGAAAACTCTCTTAAACCGGTGATTGCCGCTATTCACGGGACCGCATTGGGCGGGGGCTTTGAGGTGGCACTGGCTTGTCACTATCGCTGTGCCCTGGCATCTGCCAAAGTCGGCCTGCCTGAAGTTAAATTGGGGTTATTGCCTGGGGCCGGTGGTACTCAGCGCACTCCACGTCTGGCCGGCGTTGCGGCTGCATTAGAAATGATCACCAAAGGTGCCCCAATCCCGGCCGCGAAAGCCAAAAGCATGAAGCTGATCGATCACGTGGTTGATGATGATCTATTCGAAGGGGCCCTCGCCTTTGCTCGCGAGCTAATTGACCAGAAAGCCCCACCACGCAGAGTCCGGGACATCACAATAGATCCAGCCAGTATTCCAGAGGGCTTGTTCGATGATTTCCGCCAGCGACTGGAAAAAAGAGCACCTGGTCAACTGGCCCCACAGAATATTGTCTCCTGTGTGGAGGCAGCGGTGAAGCTGCCATTCGATAAAGGGCTGGCTAAAGAGCTGGATCTATTCATCGAATGCCTACTCTCAAGTCAGTCTGCCGCCCTGAGGCATATGTTCTTTGCCGAGCGACGTGCGACAAAAGTTCAGGGTCTCTCCAAAGATACCCCTATCAGAGAAATAAACAGTATTGGCATTATTGGCGGCGGCACGATGGGGGGAGGTATCGCCATGAATTTTGCCAATGCCGGTATCCCAGTCAAGCTGCTAGATATCGATCAAGCTGCCGTAGAACGTGGCCGAGCAGTAATCGACAAGAATTACAATATCAGTATGAAAAAGGGGAAGATTACAGAGCCCCAAAAAGCACACTGTCTCTCACTAATCCAGGGAACCACTGACTATTCCGACCTGGTAGAGGTAGACCTCGTTATCGAAGCTGTGTTTGAGAATGTAACGCTTAAAAAGGAAATTTTTTCCAAGCTGGACCAATACTGTAAACCCGGCACCATTCTCGCAACAAACACTTCCTACCAGGATATCGACCAGATCGCCGCTGCTACCAATCGGCCAGAAGATGTTATCGGCTTACACTTTTTCAGCCCCGCCAATGTTATGAAACTTCTAGAAGTCGTTCGTGGCTCAAAGAGCGCCGACGATGTTATTGCTACCGCAATGCGGTTGGCAAAAACTATCAAGAAAGTTCCCGTGCTGGCCGGAAACTGTTATGGGTTTATTGGCAACCGGATGCTGCGGCCCTATGCCCGTGAAGCACAACTCTGTTTAATAGAAGGAGCCACCGCGGAGCAAATAGATACCGTAATGCAATCCTGGGGCATGGCCATGGGGCCCATAGCGGTTGGAGATTTGGCCGGTCTCGATATTGGCCACAAAGCCCGCGAGGGCCTGAGCGAAGCAGAAAAAGGCGACCCCAAAACCTACTGCATTGCGGATGCTTTAGTAGAGATGGGACGCCTGGGCCAAAAAAGTGGAGCCGGTTATTACCGCTATGACCCAGAAACTCGCGCTCGTACCAGTGACCCCGAAGTCCAAGCAATTATAGAGGCTCAAGCCAAAGCTTATGGGATAGAGCGGCGAGACATCTCTGATAAAGAAATTCTTAATCGCCTTACTTTCTCTTTAATTAATGAGGGAGCCAGGATTCTGGAAGATGGAATAGCCCAACGTCCCAGTGATATTGATGTTGTGTATGTTTATGGCTATGGTTTCCCTCCCCATCGTGGCGGCCCCATGTTTTACGCAGATAGCATCGGCCTGAAAAAGATCTACGATACTATTTGCACATTCCGTGACCTATATGGCGAAGCCAACTGGACTCCTGCACCATTGCTCGTCCAACTGGTAAAAGAAGGTAAAACATTTACGGACTGGGCAGACGATCAGCGATAGTATTCGCTTCTCAAGGGTAACCGGTAAAAGTACCGGTTACCCTTTTTGCCAAAGTTGAGAGATTTTTAGTTGGCAACACAATGATAAGGCCTGATACGTTAATAGAATCGAAACTACGACCGAGCCAAATGCGTCTTAATGAGCTGCAGCTCGAACAGTCACCAGAACCGCCAGATCACCACAAAGCGATCCAAGCCAAGGTTAAGAGAAACAATTGGAAAGGCATAGGTTACGCACTGGCCACCGCTATGGTTGCCAGTACAGCCGCCGCAGCCAGTAAATGGATATCACCCGCGGTACCAGTACCTTTAATAGTTCTCAGCCAATACAGCATCTGCTTACTATTACTTATTCCCTGGCTGGTGCGCCAGTCACCCCAACGGCTCATAACACAACACTGGAAAACCCATTTACTGCGCGGCTTTGCAGGCTGGCTCTGCTTCTTTTCCTACTTTTATGCACTCAGCCGTATTTCATTGATGGAGGCAGGCTTACTGCGGAATGCCGCCCCTATTTTTGTTCCGCTTGTAGCCTGGCTTTGGGCGCGTGCACAGATTCCCGCCACAAGCTGGCTACCCATTGTGCTTGGGCTACTTGGTATCGCACTGATTCTTCAACCTGATATCCATGGTATCAGTAGTGGCCACGCCTTCGGCTTACTGTCAGGTATTACTCTAGCTGCCTCTATGGTGGGCACACGTATTCTGTCTCACACTGATAAGCCGAGTCTTATTTTGTTTTACTATGTCCTTATCTCATTTATGTGCAGCCTTCCCCTGGGTATCTACTACTGGCAATCAATACCTAGCTGGACTATTCCCTACCTGGCTTTTAATGGGGTTTCTGTTTTATTAGCGATATGGCTCTATACCAAAGCTTATAGTTATGCAAAACCCAGTGTAGTTTCACCAATCAGCTATTTTGGAGTGGTTATTGCGGGCATTTTTGGCTGGCTGATATGGCAACATCTACCTAACACAATTGCGCTGATAGGAATTTGTATAGTGGTTACAGCAGGTCTGCTCACAGTGTATTTCTCCACACAGCAGGCTGCCCGAACGCACCCTATTCCGAACTAATTTTCCAAAAGGTAAGTCCAAATGAGCTGGCAAAATAAAAAACAACCACCGTTCAATGATCATTTGGGTGTGAAAATTGATGAGTGGCAGGAGGGCCGTGTAGTGATCAGCGTAACCGTACTTCCTGAGCATTTGAATAGCCACGGAGTACCCCATGGGGGATTTATTACAACGTTAATTGATATTGCCGGTTCCTACTGTGGTCTCTACTGCCCATACCCAAATCGTCGGCGTAAGTCCCTCACGCTTTCATTAACAACCAATTTCACCGGTAGAGCCAAAACCAACCAGTTAACCGCCATAGGTAAGTTGACCAGCTCGGGACATAAAATCTTTTATTCCTATACCGAAGTTTATGACAGTGTAGGAACCCTGCTTGCAACTGGCCAGATGACAATGCGCTACCAAACTGGTAGTGAAATACTAGAGGGAGAAGCTATTGAAGAGCATCCTGCAAAAACACACCACAGAATTAAAGTGTGAAGCCCTCAACTAACTAACAGCTGTCATAATAAGGGCTCGGGTTTTCAGTAACTAACCCCTAAAATGTTAAGCGGCTAAATACTCCCCTTAAACTTAACCAAAATTAGTGGCCAAGTAACTCCGCATTAGTCGGGTACTTTTTAAGGAGTTCAATAAGTTTTTTAGTGCCGTCTACAGTCTTGAGGCTGGCAAGCGTTCTTCGTAAAGCTCTTATAGTTGCAATATCTTTCGAGTTAAACAGGACTTCCTCACGGCGAGTACTGCTTTTAGCAATATCCAAGGCAGGGAAAATTCGCTGTCTCGCAACTTCCTTTGACAATACTACCTCCATATTTCCCGTACCCTTAAACTCCTCAAATATCACCTGGTCCATTCGGCTTCCGGTATCCACAAGTATCGTTGCCAGAATCGTAAGTGATCCACCACCTTCAATCTTTCTCGCAGTGCCAAACAGCTTTCTGGGTATCTCCATAGCCCTGGCATCTATCCCACCTGACATTGTACGTCCCCTACCACTCTGCTGCGCATTATGCACCCGTGATAGCCTTGTCAACGAGTCAACCACAATCATTACATCCTGGCCTTCACCGGCTTCCTTACAGGCCCTATCAAGGAGTTCATTAGCTACCCGCACATGCTCTTTATAGCTATGATCAGAAGAGGACGCATAAACTTCCGCCGGTACACTTCGCTTGAAGTCAGTAACCTCCTCTGGCCTTTCATCAATAAGCAGAGCGTACAGCTTTATTTCGGGGTAAGCCTTCCCCACTGCTTGGCAGATATGCTTGAGGATAGTGGTTTTGCCACAGCCCGGTGGAGCCACAATCAAGCCCCGTTGCCCCTTGCCAATTGGCGTAATCAAATCCATCGCCCGTACTGTAAGTTGCTGAGAACCTGACTCAAGGCGAATAGGCTCAGATGGATTAATAGCTACGCCATTTAAGAACCGCTTCTTTGGATCAGAAGTATCCTCTTGCTTTTTATCAACCTTTTTAGGCTCCGTATTTTTTTTTACCTTTAAGGATAATATTTTTCTAGACATAATATGCGCTTTACAAATCATTCCCCATTGGGGAGCACTTTAACTTTTGAAACAAAACTACAGAGAACCAGATTTTCTTGATCCTCTGTGTTTATCACCACGAAACCACTCTAAATACAAGTTAAGTAAAGCAGGGGCTTATATATTATTTATCATTCTCCATGGCAGAAAGAAACTGATCGAGCACCTGATTAAACTCTCTAGGTCTCTCCCAAAACATCATGTGTTTTCCCATATAAACAGCAGTGGCAGACGGTGTATTGGCCTTAATCCATTTATCCGCAACGCTTTTAACTTCCTCTCTCACAACATACAATAGGGGCAATTTACCTTCCAATGTTACAAGATCATCACTATAGTCCAGGTAAAACCCGGTCGCGTTGGTAATTGAAGCGACACTACTAGAGGTCTGATTAGCAATCTGGGTAACCCAGGCAATATTTTCCTTTGAAGGGTTTTCAAGCATCCATTTCACAAATTCACTAATTACATTATCTCGATCTTCTATAATGCCCTCAGTAAATGAGCGTGAATAGCCGTCCGAATCATCATTTAGATACCAAACCCACTCATCACGGCTTGCTCCCGCTATATCTGGTCCAGTATCAATCATGATCATCGCTTTCAGTTTATCGGAACCAAACTGATTCAAATAGGCCAATTGCTCTGTTACGCCATATGACCAACCTGCCAAGATCACGCTGTCTATATCCAATTTCTCTATTAACTTAGCCAGGTCTCTAGCATGTTGTTGGTAGGTGTGCCCCTCGACGGGCTTTGATGATTTGCCCTGCCCACGGGGATCATATGCCAGCGCGCGGTACTTTTTAGAATCTTTAAAGTGGGCAAGTTGATGCTCAAAAACGTCTGCCGACATCATCCAGCCAGGAATAAAAATAATGGCAGTATCTCCACTCCCCGAGTGTTCATAATAAATAGTGAGGTCTTTATCTATCTCGACTTCTTCTGCAGCCACATTGACCACAGATAAACCAATCCCGATAATTACCATTCTTAAGAAGTTTCGCACTTTCAACACTCTTCCCCACTCTCAATCACGTTATTAAATCGTCACCCCAATGAAAATTGGGGCATTAAAGCCTGGTAATTCTCTACCGTCAAATTAACTGACTTACTAAGCTGGTACCACTTCAAACTGGCTTGATTAATTAACAATTCCATCTCTTTCGAAGAGTCATTAACTAATCCATGGTCTCCAGCTTTTTAGTTAAAATTATACATTCAGCGGAAACTCGTATCTTCTCGCCTTCGATAGCCATGGTACCTTTAGCTTTTAAAATGATATACATCTCCTCAATATCACAATGGGTATACTCACCCACAGAGCTAAACCGTGGCATCCCAACAGGAATAGCAAAGTCTCATGCTCTATTACAATCTCTACATTTAAGGGCTTGATATATTTCTACGCCACCCTCTCCGACGTGCCCCTCCTATTCAACTTCTTATTGTACGAACAAAAATCAAAAGTCATTTGTTTTTCTGATAAAATTGCGTTTCTAAAGATCTCATTTATTCAGCACCTCCAGAAATCTCTATGCCCTCTCGTACCTTTATGCACTTTAATATCAACTACAGAATACTAGGCACTCTCTCTCAACAAGTTTACAACCCAATTATGTAAAGCATCATGATCTGAACGTGGGTGCCATGCGGCTATAACATCAAACTCTATCGGTTTGTTTTTCAGATTAAGAATGGCAAGGTTTGAATCACTCGCTACCCGATTAGGTAAAAAAGCAAGCATATCTGTTTTCTTTAGATATTGTGGAACCGTGGTAAAACATGGTGTAGACATAACAACATTTCTACGCAAACGGTGCTTTGCAAACCAACCATCAATAATTCCTGACGCCCCAGACTTAAGCGGAGATGCCATAAGATGCGGCTCAGAAGCTATTTCCTCCAAACTCAGTTTCTTCTTGGTCAGAGGCGAACTCTTCGCCGTAACGCAGACATAGTAATCAGTAAATAACGTGATAGAGGAGTACAGCTCAGAATTTACATCCGAATCTGCAACGATTAAATCCACCTTGGCTTCACTCATTAACTTTTCCAGTCTGTCTGTAGCAATATCCCGTATTACCACTTTCAAGTTGGGAGCTAACGCTCTGAGTTTAGGCAATAAGCTGGGAAGCACCACTTGCTGGGAATAATCTGTCGCAGCGATGGTATAGGTTTGCGCTATTTTAGCTGGGTCAAAAACTGATGGCTCCAGCAATTTATCTAACCCTTGGAGGATCGCATCAACCTTTTCTCCTAAGTTTATTGCTGTCGGCGTTGGAATTAGTCCATTGCTTTTCCGGAGAAAAAGTTCATCACTAAAAATATCTCTCAATTTTTTTAAATGTTCACTGACAGCTTGCTGAGTAAGGCCGATCTGGCTTGCGACACGAGATACACTTCTTTCAGATATTAATGCCTGGAATATTCGGAGTTGCTTGACCTCCAATCGATTTATTTGGTTCACACTTGTATCTCTTACAAATAAATGCTGTTTAACATTGTATCACAATAAAACTAGCATTCTCCTAGTAATTGAGCAGCATCGCATTGCAGCAAATAGCAAATTCTTCATATAAAACAGGTACTTAGAGTGAAAAATGTTATCCTCATTGGCGCACAAGGTAAAATGGGACAGGCCGCATTAACAGGGTTAAGCAGCCACAGGGTTATCACAGCAAGTCGCTCGGGCAAGGGATGTGACTATCAGGTTGATATTACTGATGAAGAGTCTATCAGACGACTGTTTGAGACAGTGGGTGACTTCGATGCTGTCGTAAACACCGTTGGTTTCTGTGAATACGCAGACTTTGTCGATATGACTGAGCAGCAATGGATGACAACGGTAATGAGCAAGATGATGGGGCAAATCAATCTTGTAAGAATAGGTCAAGAGTATATCGCCGATAAAGGATCCTTTACGCTAATATCCGGCATTCTAAACATAAAGCCGATCCCCATGGCAATTGCCGATGCAACAACCAGTGGAGCAATTGATACCTTTGTCAAATGCGTTGCTTATGAACTCCCCAGGGGGATTCGAATCAATGCGGTTAATCCGACGGTATTGGAAGAAGCCTGGGATGTCTACGGTGACATGATGCCAGGCTTTGAGCCCGTACCGGGGCACTTGGTCGGAAAAGCTTTTGAGCGTTCTGTAGATGGATTTATAACTGGCGAAGTAATCTTCGTTGATGCCTAGTAGCCTCCTTTCTTGCGTGAAGGAACTAATTATAATCGTTGAGCGGACCCCCTACGATTTCTATAAGTATCCTTCACGGATTGGTACAGTTTATACTGCAACAAATCTTCTACTAGAGACTTACGGGAGTGACAATAAATACCATCCACCTACAGATATCATACATACATTTTAATATGCTCCCTTTCGTTTATATTCATGAATCCTAGATTCCCACAATAACCAACACACTTGGCAATAGTAACGGAGTCCAACTAGCCGTAGGCTGATTCACTTCCACACAAACAAATCAAGAACCCCATGAGAACCCACACCAAACAGCTGACCTTGAAAGAGCGATACCAGATCGAAGCCCTCATTAGACAGAGCTATTCAGCTCGAGTCATTGCGCTATAGCTCGATCGCTTTCATCCTTTTCAGCAAGCAGCTGAATCTATGATATGGAACTTTGATTCTCTAAGGATTAACTGCTCATTAACTGCCCAAATATGAAGTCAGCAAAACTTTATCGTAACCAGGCACTCCCTATACCATTTGACAAAATAGAAACACTTCATTTACACGACCTATTGAATACTCGATTGGAATTACAATAGGACAGCAAAAAAAAGCCTATCAAAATTGCATAAAATTTAATCGGGGAAGTAATTCTTTGTGAGCTGAAAATTCCAGTTTTTTTGCGCCTATAAAAAAATTAAAACCGAGGTCACGATTATCCCTTTCAAGCTGAACTTGATAAAATAAAATTAATTGAATTTCTTGAGTTCACACACCCCGAAACTCTGGAGAAAAAAATTGGAGCAAGTCTTCCAGATCCCCCTAAAAGGTCGCATAAATAAATATACTATATGTATTGAGAAATCATTGAATCCCAAGTGATACAATTCACTCTATTTGGTTTTACTGCAAAAAAGCTTCCTCCCAAACCTTAAAAAAACGATATGTAACCCTACAATTAGTAAAGTGTCTGAACTAGATAAAGAGTCAAAATTTTTTATCGCCTTTGCATAGACATATCGCATCCCCCTCCCTATCCGTGACAAATACCATCTATAGAAGCAATTTCGACTCCTTCCTTCTGAGCTCTGATTAGAGCAACGAGATGTACTAGAGAAGCAATAACTGCAAATGCATCCAAAAACTCATCAATCACACTTAAGCTATTCCACAAAACACTAAAGTTTAACCCTCACAACCTCCCTTCCTATTCCTAAAATTAACTATTATGCCGTAGAAAATTTTTATCAGTAAAAATCTGAGCATTTCAAATCACATAGATCTATTCTCGCAATAAGATATACATTAATCCTTTCCAAATCATCAGAGTCATACTCAAGTATCTGGTACACTATATTCTTCCAACAATTCACAAGAAAGAGATCTAGCTTCATCATATAATGCCATAATCTCACGGTACTGATCTAACAACCACACATCCCAATACTTTTGATCATGAGAGTCTAAAACCCGCTTTCTTCCAAACTTACCAATCGAATCAAGTTTTTCATCATCATAGATGATAGAATTTATATCCTGAAACAATTCACCAGATATATAATCTTTTTCACCAACACCTCCAAAGTTTGAATAGGAACCTTTATACCAATTTCCTTCATCTATAGCACCAATATAGCCCTGTGAACCAATCGCTATTACCGGCCGATTACTCGCCAGACAATCGAGAGCGCTCCGCCCTGGTGCCACTACTAAGTCAGCCGATTGATAAAGAGCATTAAGCTTATCCTCCGACTGCCAACCTAAAAACGTTATGCACTTATGGCCAAGATACTCATTAAGTTCATTTGCCGCCAGCTCTAAATCAGCTTTTCCAGGGCCATCACCAGCTACAATCCACCGCCAAGAGTCTATCTTATACCTAGCCTGATATATCCAGGCATCCTTAACGCAGTTTAAAATAAATTTTTTATCTATCCCCATTCGACAAGAAAAAATAATTATTCGACAGCCCTTTATCATATTATTATCAATAAAACATTCAACTTCTTTAAGACGATCTAATCTACTTTCATGGCCGGCGTAGAAAACTTCAGTGTTAACTGCATTTGGGTACACAAAAATCTTATGAAGGCTTTTAATACCGTTTTTAACAAGATGATCCCTGACTCCAAGACTGACGCAATAAATACGGCTGAATTCATCACAATCATCTACTAAAGTATCAGTGTACTTACCGTGGACTGTAAGTAATATGGGTATATTTAAGTTTTTGGCAATACCTTGGCCTATCTCCCGGGATGCAAAGGGGTGCGCATGAATGAGATCGAACTTAAAACTTTCAGATATTTCAGCAATTGATTTGGATAAATCGCTAAAATCATCCTCAATAATTTCTATACCACTATCACGACACTGTTGTGCGAAAGGGCCAGGCTTACATAATATAGTGCAACGCCATCCTTCACGGATAATTGCTTTAGCTTGAGCGTACACATGTGAGTGAAGCCCACCTAACGGCGCCTTAAAAAAGACAGGAACAAGAATATGCATACTCCCTCCTTAAATTTATATTGAAGACCGACTTCTCATAGAGCATATCCTGCTATTAAAATCAAACCTAACAAAAGATATAGATACAGCAGGCTATAGAGATAATTAGGCTAGCATCAATCACCATAGTCAACCTCAAACTGAACATCCCAAGTTAATACCCTAGAAAGTTAAGACAAGAACTTTAAAATGCTCCAAGCCAGAAACATTCACAAAAGCTTCCCCATACTTCATAGACCATGATAAAATCAGAAAGCAATCAATTAGAGCTTAAGTAATTTTATTCGAAAATTTTCGAATAAAATTAAACTCCTTTTTACTTGCAATTAATGAAAGACCACTCATTCTCCGACCAGCGTCTGATGTATAAATACCAGCACTCAAGACTATAATCGCCCCAAGTATTGTAAATCCATCTGGGAATTCGCCAAAGATAAAAAAACCAATCGCTATCGCCCAAAATAACAAGGTATAGTTAAAAGGCTGCAAAGTTGAAGCTCGAGCATAGGTAAGAGCTTTAATCAATAAATAATGGCCCATTGCACCAAAAAGCCCATTAAGTATTAATAGTTGCCAGCCAATAAAAGTTGGGTCTACCCAGTTAAAGGGTGCTAGTCCACCAAATACAATGAGGCCTATAAAGGCCGTATAAAAGACTGTTGTAGCGGAACTATCAAATTGGCTGACATGACGAGAAAGGACTTGATAGGATGCCCATAAAATGGCTCCACTGATCGGTATAACAACATACCAGCTCAAAATACCCAATCCAGGGCGAATAATAATCAAAGCACCTATAAAGCCAATAGCGACAGCAATCCAACTTCTTCGGTCTACCTTCTCCCCAAGAAACCATCCAGCCATTAGCATAGCGAACAATGGGGCCATTGTAGCGATTGCATGGACATCTGCTAATGGCATCATGCTAAAAGCAAGTATAAATACCGTAACCTCAACCACAAGTAAAAGTGACCTTAAAACTTGAGTACCCCAAATATTACTTCGAACCTGCTTGAGATCACCTTTGAGTGAAGCTATAAGCATTACAATAATAAAAAAAGTTGCAAATCGAACAGCCATAATTTGCACAATAGGATAGGTTTGAACAAGTAGTTTACCGGTTGCATCCATACCGGCTATACAGAGCATAGCTACAATGCTGAGAAATATTCCTCGACTGCTTTTTACCTTCAATTTTCTATATCCATCAATAAAAATCAAAATTCACAAGAAAACACTTTAATCCAATACCCTCCCATATAATTTCAACCTTTTAAAACTGCACTAAGAAAATCACGAGCTAAATGTAATAAAAAAATTATATCTGTCGATCACCAACTTAAAACATCAACAGATCACCTAGCAAGCTTAGGGAGAGATATTTCAATGTAGATACCACCTTTATTCAGTTTATACGGAAATTTTTTCATATTACCTCAAATTTTGAACCCAAGTAAACCATATCCTAGCTCTCAGCACTTTATTGGCTTTGTCAAACTTTCAAATAGTACAAGAGACAATTTTACCAAGACCAAACACTTTGACTTTTCATTTGCGAAGTTACTCAACTGACGCATCACAAAATTCAACCCCCTTATTTTCGTACAAATGGGGCGCTTTGCTTTTACTACACTTGATAAAACAGTCTAGAAGCTGTTTCATAACTTGAAATCAGTTATTCTTGCGACCTCATGGAATGATAAGACCAGTAAGTGTGAGTGGATTTAAGTCAGAATTAACCGACGCTCAGTGGAAATTGATTGAGCCTTGCCTTCCCCAGCTAAAACGTGGAAAAGGAGGTCCCAAACCCATTGATAACCCTGCATGTTTTGAAGGTATCCTGTGAATTTTGCGCTCAGGAGCACGATGCAAGAATCTCCCCCCATCTTACCCTTCGCCGAGTCTTGCTGGAGAAGGCTTCAGTTTTGGGAAGAGCAAGGCGCTTGGTTGGAGGCTTGGAGAAAATTTCTCGGACAGCTCGATCAAAGATCCCTGCTTAATTGGGAAGAAGTCTTTTCGGATAGTAGCTTTGCTTCAGCAAAAAAAGGGGAGCAGAAGTCGGAAAAACTAAGCGAGGTAAGGGTACAAAGTGGATGGTGGTGGTCGATGGCGAAGGTATTCCATTGGGAGGCACCGTTACTTCGACCTCACCAGCAGAAGCAAATTTATTACATCCACTACTCGATGTTACCTATGAAAATACAAAAATTCGACGACTAGTGTACGACAAGGCTGCAGATTCTGATCCACTACGCCATAGTTTGGCCCGCCGTGAAATTGACCTGATTTTCCCTCACCGTAGGAATAGAAGAAAACCTTCGAAACAAGATGGCAGAAAGCTTAGGAGATATGTACGACGTTGGAAACGTTGAGCGAACTTTTGCATGGCTAGGGAACTACCCTCGTTTAATTATCAGGTGGGATCGTTACTTATCTTCATACAGAGCTTTTTCTATATTGCCTGCATGTTAATTACGCTAAAGAAGTTATGAAACAGCTTCTAACACATACTCTTTGAAAAGCGACGCCTGCCCTAGAATACTGAGATGGACCGTTTTAAATTAAATGCCTCCACCAGAGGTACTTAGTTCAACCCAGATCGGAAGCATTTTTTCTTAATGTGTAGACATAAGGCAACACAATCACACTTGATTATGAAATGCTAAACAATCCTTGACCATCAACTCTTTTTTTATGTTATTTTAAAGCTCAAAATGTTCTTCCGAGCGCTGTATACCAGTTTTTACCTGCAAGCATTTCACCTGCTTCTATTAGATACCGGATATCTTTAGTATCAATATATTTCTGACATAAACCTCCCATATCACTATTTTTCAATTCATCTGGAAGTTTTTCCCAATCTCTTAGGTCATTATGTACTAGGGAGTAAAAAGCAAATGTGATCGCTCTCCAATCTTCTTTATTGGCTTTCATCAGGTAAAGATTCTTTTCATGGATAAGCCTTATACATAACGCTCGTAGCACGAGAAAAACGAAGGCGTAGAAACTGCAAACGGCATTTCCTCGCCCCACTTTCCTCCTTCCTTCATGTTCTTGTTCACCTCCAAGATATAGAAAAAAACAATGAACCCAACTGCCAACGCGGCGATACAGGATATTAAAAATAAGATGTAGCTGACTAAGGCTATTCCATCTGCACTCATGATCACCTAATGCCTGCTGGACAGACGGTAAAGCTGCGCAGCGATTTGGAAGTCCAAGATACGAAGTGGCCAGTTGTGCTTGCGCTTGCGCTTGCTATACATTTTCATCATCCGGGCCATACATGTCAAAATCTACTTCAATTCCACGCTGCCCCAACGTAAGCAGCGCTTCTGAACTTATACTTATACCCTCCATTGAGCTCTCCATGAAGAGACCACAAAATAAATCTAAACTATATTTCTCTGCGAGTTTTTTCCAAACTTCTAGATCATGAGTCAACTTATTTAGAATTTCGAATATTTGAGAATCTAAATCACCTGGCACTTCTTCATTAGCTTCAATACGCCACATTCCAGACCTTGCTATGCGTGGTTTTCCATTACGCATCCACGAAAATGGCTCACCTTTAATCATCTTCGCTGTAGGCTAACTGCCTAATAACTCACTGATTTCGTCAGGTAACAATTCATCTCCGATAAACCTCAAGCTTGCTTTAGTTTTTGATAGAGTCGCCATGATTTTATGTATATCTAACAACCCAAGATGGGGCAATAACAGGTGGGTCATAATACGGAACGGAGTGACGGGAGCCCACGTATAATTGTCCCGCTTACTTGGTTTGTTAGCTGCTCTTCGCCAAGGCCAATTTAGTGCCAAATCCAATAAATACAACACCCGTAATAGAGTTTAACCAAGTTTTGAATTTAGGGTGGCTGGTAGTATTTTTTACCTTGGTTAAAGTGAAGACCATAGCCGAAAACCATACAACATTAACCAGTGAGTGTGCAGTAACAAGAGAGTATGCACTGAAAGCACTGCCATCTACGCGCATAAATTGCGGAAAAGCAGCGAGATAGAAGATTGATACTTTGGGGTTAAGTGTATTAGTTAAAAAGCCTTCAAAAAAAGCCCCTTTTATAGATGTTGGCTTTTGCTGCAATACTGCTTCTAAGTTATTTGCAGCTATGCTTTTACTTATAGCATTTCTAAGTGCTTTTAAACCCAGCCAAATTAAATATGCAACGCCCAGCATTTTAAAAACAAGAAAGGCGTTTGCAGATTGCACCAAGAGAATAGATATACCAAATATAGATAGCGTACCATGTACATAGAAAGCAGCCACGAACCCCGAGATATTGGCCAAACCAGCTCGATGCCCTGACAAAGGAACTGTTTTCGTTATGAGGAATCCATTAGGCCCAGGAGAAATCACGAGCAATGTTGCCACAGCAATAAACGTAAAAATATTGTTCCAATCCATTTCAATTCTCTGAAAAAAAAGTAAATGCTAAATGGCAGCTAACGCCCAAAGCAGCGACGCGCTTTAGCGCGTCTAGACCGGAGGCGAAGCCTCCCCCCTTAAAGTAGACGCCACCTTATATTCATCTTATGCGGCCATTCTTTCATATTCATCTGGGCTTTTGAACCCAAGTGAACCATGTCTTCTTTTAAAGTTATAGTAACTGTCAAGATACCAAGCTAAGTTAGTTCTTAGCTCCTCAACGGACTCAAAATTAAACCCTTTAAAACTCTCAGTTTTCAGTGTTTGAAAAAATGATTCTACATACACATTGTCATTCATAAACCCTGGACGATTCATGCTCGACTCAATACCCAGCTCTTTGAGCCGGTTTTGGTATGCATAAGCACCGTACTCAGAACCTCGGTCGCTGCGAAATATTAGATCTGATTCTATATTTCTACGACGAACAGCTTTATTTAGAGCTGACAGTGTTAGCTCAACGGTTCGAGTATCCGACAGCTCCCAACCCAACACTTTTCGGGAGTAAAGATCAATAATCACAGCTAAATATTACCATTGCCCATTGAGAGTCTGGTTTACTCGGCATACCATGCTCTTTTTGTAAGTTTTGAATCTTAATGCAAGGATTTCCAGGCAAAGGGCGTCGACGATAGATCCTTCCAGCTTTCCCCACGATTCCAGCTTCTCTCATAAGGCCTTCAACGCGTTTGTGATTTATTCGTTCACCATTAGCTTTCAGCTCTGCGCAAATTCTTGGACTTCCATAATTACCATCATGCTGCGCATAGATAGTTTCGATACACGCTAGAATTCGCCTATTTTCTATTTCTTGAGTGCTCTCATCGCGGTTGAGCCACTTATAAAACCCCTGGGGTGAAACATTCAAGTATCTACATAAGTACCTGACACCAAAGTCTGATCGATTAAGAGATATGAACGAGAATCTTTCGGCTTTGGATCTTTCAGGTACATTTCCCACTTTTTTAGGAAATCATTCTCCTTTTGTAATTTCTCAACCTGCTTTTTAAGACGTTTTATCTCTTTATCATCAGTTTGAGACTGAGTTTTCGTTATCTTTGTCATACTTATTCTACGACTGGGCTTCTCGACCAGCTTGCCTTCTCTACTTTCCTGTCGCCATCTATACACCATTGTTGGATGCAAACCAATAATGTTAGCGATAGTAGTCGCATCTACTTTCAGTTGATTAGTGAGAGCTACCACTCTAACTTTGAACTCTGTTGAATATTCAACAACCCGCTCTTCACTCAGTATTTTCGGCATTTTTTTCTACCCTATTCAAAAGGTAGGCGTCTACTCCATGGGGGAAGGTTTCTTTACCCAGCCATCAAATTCTTCGAGTTGCTCTACCGTAACTTCCGCTTTTACTGAAAATGACAACAGAACTATCAGTATGCCGGTGATCTTTTTCATGGAAACTTTAACGCCGCGCACAGCGGCTGGCGAACATGGCGATTTTTGTGCTAAAAGCACAAAAAGTGACAGGTTTGACAGTCCGTTGCTGCGCCTTGTTAGGCATTGCTCGCTTTACTCGCCATGTCGATTAATATGTTTTTGCCAAATGGAAATCTCAAAGACATTTTTCCCCATGGCATTGATAAGTCCACAGAATTTTCAGGTGTAAAGCTGGGTAATAAATAAGGGGAATACTCTTCTGTAGAGGGCTCCCAGCCATTCGGGATCTTTAGTTTTATTTCATGATGCGTAATTGAATTGCGCTTAATATCAAGAACTTTTATATCTCCAAAATAGAGGAATCTCTCACCACTTTCGGAAACCTCTAGGTCATCATCTTCCCATGGCTGCCACCATTCAGAACATGATAATGGATAGGCCATTAATAAAGTAGACTCAGCCTGGTTAAAGCCAAAGCTAGCAGCTTCTCCAAATTGATAATTTAAACTAAATATCTCATTTATCTCATCGGTTAGCTGATAGAGTTTAAATGCTTCTTCACTCTGTCCGGAATAATAGCTAAAGACTAAGTAATTTTGACTATCTGAAACTATCAGAGATCCTCCGCCATATCCTGAACTCGGCCAAGGCAGAACAACTTTTGATAAAAGCTGGCCATCTTTTCTTAGAGTAATCTGAACTTCATCATCATCTTCTAAATAGAGATCCAGTCCATTTTCCAGATGAATGTGATTCATGTCTTCTATCGTTTCTTCCATACTCGATTAGATTTCCCTGCCTAACGCCTTTGTAACGAGCTGCGTTGTGGCGAAGCCACGCTTTTAGCGGTCCAGCCTGAAGGGCGATCGTTGACAAACTTGTTATGTGTTTTTGATACTAAGCTGCGCATTAACACTACCATCCATAACTTTTTGAATAGCCTCTTCCCACTCGTTCTGAACTACTGGGTCAGCTGATCCACCATCGCTAAGTAGTGATATGCTACCGAGTAAGCCGCCAACATCTTCAGACTTTGTTGCTTGGTAGTACTCATCTAGAAATGCGTACATCGCCAAGAAAGCCTGTTCTTTTGTTAGTTTAGAATCGCTCATTTTATCTCTGACACATAACGCCCACAGCAAGCGCGCGCTTTTTGCGTCGCTTTGACTGTGATTGTTAGGCATTTAGTAGCTATGGACTTGCCCGCTAACTGCAACAAAGCTATTGCCGCCATTTTGTTTGTATTGCCATGATTCGTAGCCCGCTGAAATAGCTACAACCTCAAGAACAAAATATTCGCCCAGTTTAATACTGATGTCACCAACTAAATCATTACATTGCGCTGACAGGATTTCATGCTCTGCCATTTCATTTAGAGCGGCCTCACCATTAAATGGTTTGTCACGGCCGAACATTTGATCATGGTCATCGCTAGTTGAGCATATACAACCATCCTCGATCAGACGCCACATACACTCAATATTAAGTGAGTCTCCATTGGCAAAGTGGATAAGCCAACTTTTCGATGGTTTATCAAACTTTGCCGACTCAATTCTAGAGCCGACTATATTTTGAAGTGGCAATTTGCTCATTAATTGGGGTGCCTAACGCCCACAGCAGGGGCGGCTTACCTTGTGCGCATTTTGCGCGAAAATGGGAGCAAAGCGACCGCGCAGAATGTGCACAAGGTAAGCCGTCCCGCGAAGGCCCGAAGGGCCGTAGCAAACTGCCTATGTTTGTTAAGGCTTGCTAGCAGCCAGGGCCGAAAAACTCAGAAATACTACTGGGTGTAATATACAGTGCCTGACCACTGTACCAAGCCATGACAAGTAGAACTATAAGTAGAGCTGTCACACCCACTGCGATTTTTAGAGAGCTACCGGAGACCCGATAACTGCTAACCACAGATAATACAAGACTTACTCCAGCTACCGCAGTAACAGCTTGCCGAACCCAAATGTAACCACCACATTGGTAGAAACCAAGAAATACAGCGCAGGTCAAAGCTAAAAACACTGGAATTATTGCGACTAGCTTCAATGTAGTTCTCATGATGCCTTAACGCCCACAGCAGGGGCGGCTTACCTTGTGCGCCTTTTGCGCGAAAATGGGAGCGAAGCGACCCGCGCAAAGGTGCACAAGGTAAGCCGTCCCGCGGAGACCCGAAGGGCCGTAGCAAACTGCCTGTGATTGTTAGGCATGAATCACCCACTATGGCTGGATATTTACCTCCAAGCGAATGGGCCAACTATCTCGTGGTGGGTTTGGAAACCTGTTATTCGCAAACCAGATAGCCTCGCACGATGAATAATGGTTTATGGGGCGCACCTCAACCATTTTAGCCTTGCCGTCCAGATCTATAGTAGCAACTAGCTGATAGTATCCTGAGGTTGCTCTAATTTTTGTTGAAGCTTGAAAGCACTCTCTATCAACGTCCCACGCACTTTCCCGCACCAATTTCTCGTACTTCTTTCCCTCTTCAGATTGTATAGCCGCTTCAGCAAACAGAATTCGTGCGTCGAAGTTTTCAGCACAAACTGCAATTGAAAAGACAAGAAGTATCAGCAACCACAATAATTTCATACCGGTTATTGCCTAACGTCCGTAGCAGGCGCGCGCATTTTGCGTCGCCTGCCTGCGTTTGTTAGTAGCCTCAATCTTTATTTGAGACAAGATAGTCTTTGGCCCTTTCAAACCGCTCACCCTAACCAACGATTGACACAAAAAAGTAGCCCTCATATTTCTCCAAAAGAACTGATACTTCAAAACTGCCTTCTTTCAGAGTGAAACGTGCTTCTTCCTGACCAGAGTTCACAAATTCATCTTCAAAGCGGGAGAAATCTCCCTCTATATATGGCACATCCGCCACTTCAGACAGCCCAATTAAAACCGACTCTGTATTGGCCACACATTCTGTATGATTCATGCTCTGTCTATTAGCTACTAACGCCCGCCGCACAGGCGAGCAACTTGTTGCGAGTCCAGCGCACGAAGTGCGCGATTGTGCCGGCACTTGTTAAGTGATCTAACAACCACCATCACCACCCCCTCCATCTCCACCACTGAAACCACCAGAATCACCACTGCCAAAATAACCACCGATGCCAGACCCCTGGGTTACTCCAAATTTCACAATAAACCACAGCACACTGGAAATTAAAAACGCAGCAAAAACCAATGGAGAAAAAATGGAATTAAGCGAGTTTTCGGAAGTAAGATCAACCATGTACCAAGATCCAACCAGTCCGATAAGATTAACCATGAATGATTTCATTTACTCTCCTTGTATCACTTAACGCCGGCCACACAGGCGAGCGAAACGCAGTGTAGCGAGTCCAGCCAAATGCGCTTTTTGCATTTGGCGATTGTGCTGGCCTTTGTTAAGCATTTTCGCCTACCCTACTAGAAAGTATATTACCGAACTCTTCGTATTTAGCTAAAGAGCTAAACGAACGCCTTGGCAGCATGTGGAATAGATACTGGTTTACTCTGACTAGTATGTAATTTTTATTGATTTTAACATTATCTATACCTGACCACTTTATAAGCGCCTCATTAGCTTCGGTGCTCTCGGATAACCCTTCCTCGGTAATAACGTATTCATGCTTACCCAATACACCCGATTTAGAGTTAGACATTAGCAAGATGCAGCCCAAGTTCCATAACCATGCTATCAGTGTGGCTACAAGCGCACCAATAAAACTGGACACAACTCCAATGAGCGTACTCTTGGTGAAAAATGTAAATCCATCCTTGTAGCTAAGAAAAACAAACATACCGAGAAATAGCACCATAAAATATATCCAGGTGCCTCTGTTTCTTGGAAAAAAATAGCAGCTTAGGTTTATAAGGTCTTTCTTTGTAATATGCGCTTCAATTTTCATTGTATTGCTTAACGCCTAAAGCACGGGCGGCAAAACCATAGCGAAGCGGCGGTTTTGGCGTCCCGTGCCTTTACTTGTTAAGCCTTGCCCGGTACTGGCTAAGCTTCTTGTTAAATTGTTTGATGAACTCACTATATTTAAACTCTTTGTCAAGGGAAAGAACCCTCTGAACTTCGGAGCTGATTTCGTCACACTGTTCGATTGTGGCACCGTCATTGCCATAAAGTATGCCACTTGGCCATTCGTGCTCAGCATATTCAAGCCATGACACGATCGATTGAAGCAGCAATAACCTAGCCTCATCATTTTCTGGGTCAATTTCATGGCACTTATTGTAAAGGTCTAATTCAGTTACCCAATCAAGTGCCTCATGAGCAGTTTTTGATTGATATATATTTTGTGAGAGCTTGCCTAGCCAGAGTGTGCTCGCTAAATCTCCTTTTGCATAGCCGTCTCTAAGGATTGGAAACACCAGCTCATGGAATATTTCGTGCCGTATTCTTGAGTGCCTGTTTGTCTCTAACTTTGGCAAATACTCCCACACCCACTCTTCAATCTCTTTGCTGCTTTGAAATGAAGAAATAAAAGCACGAACTGATTTTGAAGCTTGCTTCTTCAATCCCTTTTCTTCGAATTCTCTGAACTCTTTATAGTGCTCAATATTCATAGAGGCTTAACGAAAATAGATATGCGGAACCGTTAAGGAAGTTGGCGGTACCTTTGCGCAAGCAAAGGGAATGACAACTTTTAGGTTTCCGCATCATCGGGTTGTTATTTGTTGCTCGTGGCATTGTGTACAAATCCACTACAAATATCTTTCTTGCTACTGTCTACCACGATTCGGAGAGAGAAATTAGCAGCTCTAGGTTCGCGGCCTTGCTTCGAAGCGGCTGCGCCGTCCGCATCAACTTCGTTATGCGAGCGTCGCTGAAGCTTCGAAGCTTACACGAAGGTCGAACCGTTGACTATGGGCTCCCCGCCAATACTGTTTTTATATACAGCACCCCGATAATCATCTGCTATTCTTAACGGAACCCTCACAAAACTGGAGCGAGCGACCAATAACGCCCGCAACAGGGGTGACCAATGCTATGTACATTTTGTGTGAAACTGGGAGCGCAGCGACCCGAACAAAATGTGCATAGCATTGGGCGTCCCGCGGAGGCCCGAAGGGCCGGAGCAAACTGCTTGCGTTTGTTATGCATTGATACCCACCAAACTACCAACCAAACCTACCACAACAGAAATTAGCACTAATTGGGTTAGCACCCAAAATGCAGAAAAATACACTTTTGACACTCCACGGTGAACCACAGCCGATGAGTACGCCACCTGACTGAGTTTGTCATAAGCGAGGAGCAATGGGACTAGAAGTAACAGGTACCAAACAGCTCCCTTGGACATCTGGCCGATAATCAGCGCAACAAAAATGTAATAAGGAATTCCTAAAAACCACAATAATTTCATTTTATTCTCACCGACCTACGACACCGATGCATAACGCCCAGCACACGGGCGGCCGATATGAAGCGAAGCGCAATGTAGGCCGTCCTGCCCGGCGTCTTTTGCCGGGCTTGCGTGCTGCTGTTTGTTAGGTGTTTTACTCATGCCTAGCCCTACCAATGAGTTTTAAATCTGCACTAATGCCGGTAAACAAATAATTACCAACCAGAGCATAGTTTGGGTCACTATGAGATAAAGGGTTTTTACCAAGCCATTCAATTACAATTGAGTCAGATTTTAAAATTTTATCTTTTTTTACCCACGACTCAAAAGAGGCCTCAAGTTCAAGACGCTTATAGGTATCACCTAGCATAACAACTCTTGCTTTTTCTCGGCCATCTGGCATACCTAACTCTACGATATCCCCGAGCCGAACATCTTGATTGTCATGATACTCCATCCGTACACCTAACACTGCCAGCAAGGGCAGCCGAAGCAGAGCGTAGGCTGTCCAGCCACCGGCTAGGCAATCTTTCCTGGCCTCGTTAAGAGGCATTTTTATTTCTACACCAAAATACTAACACTAGAATTAAAGCAAGCGCGTAACATACCCCCATAGGAACGATGCTACTCTCTAACTTTTCCTGAGAGTTCCACATAAAATCATACAAAGTAAACGGTACAACTATAGGGCTAGCTAGTAAGGCGATTCCTTTAAAATAAATTTCTGGGCCCTCAAAAAAACTAATAGCAACGCCGGACAAGTACCAACTGAATGCACCCATAAGATACCAGATTACACCGTATTTAATTAGCCTCATACTTGCCTCTTAACGAAAATAGATATGCGGAACCGTTAAGGAAGTTGGCGGTACCTTTGCGCAAGCAAAGGGAATGACAACTTTTAGGTTTCCGCATCATCGGGTTGTTATTTGTTGCTCGTGGCATTGTGTACAAATCCACTACAAATATCTTTCTTGCTACTGTCTACCACGATTCGGAGAGAGAAATTAGCAGCTCTAGGTTCGCGGCCTTGCTTCGAAGCGGCTGCGCCGTCCGCATCAACTTCGTTATGCGAGCGTCGCTGAAGCTTCGAAGCTTACACGAAGGTCGAACCGTTGACTATGGGCTCCCCCGCCAATACTGTTTTTTTATACAGCACCCCAATAATCATCTGCTATTCTTAACGGAACCCTCACAAAACTGGAGCGAGCGACCAATAACGAAAATAGATATGCGGAACCGTTAAGGAAGTTGGCGGTACCTTTGCGTAAGCAAAGGGAATGACAACTTTTAGGTTTCCGCATCATCGGGTTGTTATTTGTTGCTCGTGGCATTGTGTACAAATCCACTACAAATATCTTTCTTGCTACTGTCTACCAAGATTCGGAGAGAGAAATTAGCAGCTCTAGGTTCGCGGCCTTGCTTCGAAGCGGCTGCGCCGTCCGCATCAACTTCGTTATGCGAGCGTCGCTGAAGCTTCGAAGCTTACACGAAGGTCGAACCGTTGACTATGGGCTCCCCCGCCAATACTGTTTTTTTATACAGCACCTCAATAATCATCTGCTATTCTTAACGGAACCCTCACAAAACTGGAGCGAGCGACCAATAACGAAAATAGATATGCGGAACCGTTAAGGAAGTTGGCGGTACCTTTGCGTAAGCAAAGGGAATGACAACTTTTAGGTTTCCGCATCATCGGGTTGTTATTTGTTGCTCGTGGCATTGTGTACAAATCCACTACAAATATCTTTCTTGCTACTGTCTACCAAGATTCGGAGAGAGAAATTAGCAGCTCTAGGTTCGCGGCCTTGCTTCGAAGCGGCTGCGCCGTCCGCATCAACTTCGTTATGCGAGCGTCGCTGAAGCTTCGAAGCTTACACGAAGGTCGAACCGTTGACTATGGGCTCCCCCGCCAATACTGTTTTTTTATACAGCACCTCAATAATCATCTGCTATTCTTAACGGAACCCTCACAAAACTGGAGCGAGCGACCAATAACATTTATATAGTGATCATCACGACCACTATTATCTTGATTACTATTTCAGATGCAAATTCCCGCCATGGCTCTGACTTCCCCTCAAAAATCAACTAGATACAATCAAGTGGCACCATCTTCACAAATGGAAAAATGGTCATCATGACCACTATCAAAGATTTCTTGCCGCATCCAACCCGTTGATTTCATTAGACTTTCATCACCAATCTACAAATACTCAGAAATAACGGTCACGACGACCGAAATCTCTGGTCTGTTTGGGTCGCGAAATGGATATAGGTTTCAAATTTGAAATTATTGAACGCTGGAACTACTAACTGGCACTCAAGCTGGGGGCCATTTCTTAGCTCCCGGCTTTGAACTCTCAGCTTTATTTCAAGTAAAGAAAAACCCCTTGTCCAACTGTCGATCTCAGAGCAAGGGGTTTTAATGTATTAGTATTTAAATTAAGCCGCTAGGCAATCCGACCTGCACGCAGCCATTCAGATACGCAGAAAGCCAGCTCCAGCACTTGGTCGGCATTCAGTCTTGGGTCGCATTGGGTGCGATAGCAACTGGCAAGATCCGCTTCGGAAATTTTCCAGGCGCCACCAGTGCACTCGGTAACATGTTCACCGGTCATTTCTAGGTGAATACCGCCGGGGTGACTGCCTTCGGACCAGTGTACCGAGAAGAAGTCGCGGATCTCTCGTAAAACTTTATCGAAATCGCGGGTTTTGTAGCCATTGCCAGCTTTTACCGTGTTGCCATGCATGGGGTCGGTACTCCAGACCACAGAGCGCCCCTCTGCTTGCACTGCACGCACCAGTGCGGGCAGCTTATCGGCGAGGATATCTGCTCCCATACGGGTAATTAAGGTAAGGCGGCCAGCTTCATTCTCAGGATTGAGCTTATCGATCAAGCGCAGCAGCTCATCAGTCTGCATATTGGGGCCGACTTTTACGCCGACAGGATTGCAAACCCCGGAGAGGAATTCCACATGGGCCCCATCCAGCTGGCGAGTTCGCTCACCAATCCAGAGCATATGCGCAGAACAGTCATACCATTTACCGGTAAGGCTATCAGTGCGAGTGAGCGCCTGCTCGTATTCCAGTAATAGTGCTTCGTGTGAGGTGTAAAGCACCGTCTCTCGAATTGCGGGAGTATTTTCTGAGGTAACACCGCACACCGCCATAAATTCCAGCGCTTCTTGCAGGCGTTCGGCTAAGAGTGCGTATTTTTCACGCTGCGGATTATTCTTAAGAAAACTCAGGTTCCAACCGTGCACCTGGTGTAAATCAGCCAGGCCGCCCTGGGCGAAGGCGCGCAGCAGGTTGAGAGTCGCCGCCGACTGGTTATAAGCGGTGACCATACGCTGAGGATCTGGCTGGCGAGCTTCCGCAGTAAAATCGATACCGTTGATAATATCTCCACGGTAACTTGGCAGCTCAACGCCATTAATCGTTTCTGTATCGGCAGATCGGGGCTTGGCATACTGGCCTGCCATCCGAGCCACTTTTACTACGGGTAAATTACCTGCAAACGTCAGCACTACAGCCATTTGCAGCAGCACTTTAAATGTATCGCGAATGCGGTTTGCGTTGAAATCGGCAAAAGATTCGGCACAGTCGCCGCCCTGTAACAAAAACGCCTTACCCTCCGCTACCTGGGCCAATTGACGGCGCAGCTCACGCGCTTCGGCAGCAAATACCAAAGGTGGGTGGCCAGCTAACTGTTTGGCAACCTGGGCAACATCATCGGTTGAGGTGTATTTGGGCTGTTGGTGTGCGGTGAAGTTTCGCCAGCTCTGCGGGGTCCAGATTTGGGTGGGGGATTCAGACACTGGGACTCCTAGCTCAACTTCCATCTTTCACTCTTACTTCTTTGGGTAAAACTTAAGGGTGAGCAATACGCTCACCCCCAAATGTGCCGAATTTACAGCACGCTGGCAACTGCCTTGCAGAAGTATTCCATATTGTTGGAGCTCAAACCGGCAATACTGATGCGGCTGGAGTCCACCATATAGATGGAATAGTCCTTCTGCAGCTGCTGCACCTGCTCTGGACTAATGCCCAGGAAGGAGAACATGCCTTTCTGCTGGCGGATAAAGCCGAAATCACCAGCAGCTCCGGCAGCGGCCAAGCCTTCTACCAAACCGGCGCGTAGCCCGTTGATACGTTCACGCATCTCGGTCAATTCCGCTTCCCAGTTCGCTTTAAGGCCTGCATCTGTAAGGATAGATTCCACAATCGCTGCACCGTGGGAAGGTGGCATGGAATAGTTCCCACGAATGGCACTCAGCATCTGGCTATGGCCTTTATCAGCGCTCTCACCGTTGGCATAGATCACCATCGCCAGGCCTACACGCTCACGGTAGAGGCCGAAGTTTTTAGAACAGGAGGCTGCCACTAACATCTCGGGCACAGATTCAGCCATCAGGCGCAGACCATAGGCATCGTCTTCCAAGCTTTCGCCAAAGCCCTGGTAGGCCATATCGATAAATGGGGTGAAGCCCTGTTTTTGCGCCATTTCTGCCAGTACTTTCCACTGCTCGCGAGAAAGATCCGCACCGCAGGGGTTGTGGCAGCAGGCGTGGAACAGAACCACATCACCCTCACCCACGTTCTTTAGGGTCTCCACCATTTTGTCGAATTGCAAGCTGCTGGTAGCGCGGTCGTAATAAGGATAACTCTTGATGTTGAGGCCAGCGTTACCAAGAAGGGGAACATGGTTCGCCCAGGTAGGATCGCTCACCCAAACCGTGGCCCCAGCCTTGGCGCGATTGATCAGCTCTGCCAGAGCGCGCAGGGCTCCACATCCACCGGGGGTTTGCGCTGAGCGCACTCGGCCTCCAATCATGGCCGAATGGCCAGCGCCCAGTATCAGCTCCTGCATCACCGAATTGAACCCTGGGGTACCCGCAGGGCCAATATAGGCTTTGGTTTCCTCGCTTTGCAGTAAGCGAGTCTCTGCCTCTTTTACCGCCTGTAAAACGGCAGTGTGGCCGGCCTCATCCTTGTAGACCCCTACCCCAAGGTCAATTTTGCTGGGGTTTTCATCCGCACGGTAGCTGGCCAGCAGGCCGAGAATTGGGTCTGGCGGTAGGCTGCTTAAATGCTCAAACATTTGAAAACTCCTTTATTTATCCTATTTATTGGTCTATCAAGCCGCGCTCGGACCACTCCTTAGCGCGAACCATCAGTTTTTCGATAATGCCATCCAGTTGCTCCCGCTCCTCAGAGGAGAGCGAGGCGATCAAATCATTTTCATACTGCTGCGCGAGCGGCACTATGCGCGCATACACCTCACTCCCCAGCTCAGACAGGTTCAACACCTGACGACGGCGATCCGCAGGGTCTTCACTGCGAGTGATGTAATCATTCTTCAGTAAAGAGGAAACAGCGCGGCTAATGGCCACTTTATCCATGGCTGTCTGCTCCACCAGCTCAGCGGCGGAAAGATCGGGAAAGCGCCCGAGAATGGCCATCACCCGCCAGGCGGGAATGGTGAGATGGAAGCGCGCACCATACGCTTGAGAGATGGCGTTACTCACGCGGTTCGAGAGCACCGAAAGGCGATATGGCAAGAACTTCTCCAGGCGCAACTCATCCTGCTTTACCGCCGCATCCGGCGAATTGTGGTCATTGGTCATGGCTGCTCTCACACCTGCCTATCTTCGAACCCCGGTTGTACCAGATGTCCAATTTAACTAACATTGGTTTCAATTGTAACCACTGCACGCGCGAATGTTGCGCAGCAACATCCTGGAGCACCGGACAAAATTGGTCGCACAGTATAGGGTTTTCAGCGCCATTTTTGTTACCAGTCTGCCGGTTAAACGCAAAAAACATGCGTGGCATGTCCATCGAGTTGATCAATGTTCCGCCAGCCGCCCTGCGAGCAAGATGCGAGGCCGCCCATGAACAAGTGGATTCGCTTTCCCCGCGTTGAAGGGAAGACCAGCCGACAGGCCCATGCAGATTTCCCGGCCAATACCTTTGAGAGGGAAATGGGCAAGGAGGGCTTTTTTGGCCCCTGTACGCATTTCTACCATAGCCATCCCCCCACAGGCTGGAGTCAATTCACAGGCCCACTGCGACCACACGCCTTCGACAGCACCAAACTGCAACATTCAGGCGATAGCCCCTGGGACCAGAAACCCCTTCTGCGCAATGAAAATAGCCTGGTGGGCCTGTGGATTTGCCGGGAACCCATGGACCACTTAATACGCAATGCCGATGGCGACCAACTTCTCTTCGTCCATAACGGCAGTGGGAAGCTGTTCTGTGATTTTGGCCGGCTGAGTATCCGCGATGGTGACTATATACTCCTACCGCGCGGGACCATGTGGAGACTCTCCCCCACTGAAAACGAGCCCCTGGAATTACTGCTGATCGAGGCAAGCGGTGGGCATTTCCAGCTCCCAGAGAAGGGGATTCTCGGCCCCAATGCTATCTTTGACGAGGCAATCCTGGATGTGCCGAGCATCGACGAAGCCTTTCTCGCCCAACAGGGAGACACCCAGTGGCAGGTAGTCGTGAAGGCACGCCAACAACTCTCCAAGATCACCTACCCATTTAACCCACTAGATGCCACTGGTTGGACCGGTGACAACCTCGCAGTAAGAATCAATTGGAGAGATATTCGCCCAGTAATGAGTCATCGCTACCATCTGCCCCCCTCTGCCCATACCACCTTTGTGGGCCCGGGCTTTGTCGTAGCCACTTTTGTGCCGCGCCCCATTGAGAGTGATCCCGGCGCTCTAAAAGTGCCGTTTTTTCACAGTAATGACGATTACGATGAGCTTATCTTTTACCACCGCGGCAATTTTTTCAGCCGGGATAATATTCACCCCGGCATGCTCACATTGCACCCCATGGGATTCACCCACGGGCCCCACCCAAAGGCATTTGCCACCGGCGTAAAACATGCTCGCAAGGCAACCGATGAAGTGGCGGTAATGATCGATAGCCGCACCCCATGGGATATACTGCCGGATGCCGAGGCGATAGAGTTTGAAGATTACGTGAACTCCTGGAAAACGCCACAATAACAGGGGAAATAATTAATAAATTAATCGGCAGCTTTCCCAGCCGCCACCATAATGACTGACAATAAAGGAAAGAGAATGGACCTTTACGGATACTTCCGCTCCTCCGCAAGCTACCGAGTGCGTATTGGGCTTAATTTAAAAGGCCTGAGCTATAACTATCTCCCAGTCAATCTAGTTAAAGGCGATCAACACAGCGAGCAGTATCGCCAGTTAAACCCCCAGGGGCTTCTGCCAACGCTCAATGACGGGGACATCAGCCTCACTCAATCTATGGCTATTTTGGAGTGGTTGGAAGAAACTCACCCAGAGCCAGCGCTCTTGCCCAGAGATGCCGAGGCTCGCGCCCATATTCGAGCCCTGGCACAAAGCATTGCCAGCGATATCCAACCCCTGCAAAACCTCCGCGTGCTCAAATATCTGGTTTCTGAATTCAAAGTGACTGAAGAGCAGAAAATTCAGTGGATTCAGCACTGGATTCACTTGGGATTTGCCGCCCTGGAGAAGCAGCTAGAACCCGCGCCTTTTGCCGCTGGTGACACCCCTGGGCTTTTTGAGTGCTGCTTACTGCCGCAGGTGTATAACGCCGAACGTTTTGGTATGGATATGAATCAGTACCCCAAAATACAAAAGATCACCCAGGCCTGTAACGAATTAGCGGCCTTTATTGATGCTCACCCCGAAAAACAGCCCGATAGCACTGTATAGTCTATTTAAGTAAGCCAGATCCCGGCTTATCCGGGCTCTGGCTTACATGAATATCCAGTCATAAAACTCTTAACAAAACTCAACTGTTATCCCAGCTTTTACACTTGCCCACCATAGCGCGCAGTGGTTAAGATTCTGCACATAGGCAATAAAATATAACCACCGCAGTATCTATCACTGAGATCAAAAAATGCAGCCTGAGCAAGCAACTTCTGCAAGAGAGAAGGAAGCCATCGAGCATGTAAGAAAGCTCAAAGGCTTTTACCAACACCTAATTACTTATTTGATAGTGATTGCTGGACTTTTAATAGCTAATTTAATCCTCACCCCAGAGTACCTTTGGTCTCTCTGGGCAGCCCTTGGTTGGGGCATCGGAATCGCCTCCCACGCTGTGCGAACTTTTAAACCTTTTACATTGTTTGGGCCTGAGTGGGAGAAAAAGCAGGTAGAGAAAAGATTAAAAAAGAAGCCTTAAGTCAAGACACAGCCTTACCGCTTCAAGCCTGGTAACGCTCTCCTCCGTGTACACCTTTATAAAAGATCTACAAACCATTTTAATCAGTGCAGGCGCTCTTTATTTATTAACGCCTCGAGAGAGCAGGCTTGCTAAATTTAACCCACTAGTCGCCGAAAAATCCAAACGCACAGTCTGTTCTCTAGAATAATGCTTTTAAATAAAAATCGAAAAGCATGGTCAATGCCGTGAAAATATAACATCTTATTAGATGTCATATCATTTTCACATACCCATACTAATATTGCCGCCCTATCAATTAAGGCAGCCTTATAATAACAGTCGAAATGGATATCCTTATGCCAAATAAAGTCAGTTTTTCATTTTTATTTTCCCTACTCCTCTTTTTTTGTGCAAACCCACAAGCAAGCATCGCTTCTACACCAAAATTAATAGCGGAACTCCCTCAAGATGATCACCGTATCGACCAACTCTACTACCTCCAGCCTCACAACAGTTATGAACGCCTTGCAACTGAAGAATCTCTTACGGATTGGCTGGATAAGGGCTTTCGCTCGTTGGAACTGGATGTTGTTGACCACGGCCCCTGGCAGGGTAGTAATCATGGGCCCTATGTAGCCCACGGCCAGAGTGATATCGGCAATCATATGTGTCGTAGTAATGGCGACAATGATCGACTGGTTCATTGCCTTGACGACATCAAGGCATGGCTTGACAACAACGAACTCAATGCACCGCTAATGCTATATATTGATATGAAGCCAGACAGTAATTGGTTCGCTGCCTGGTATGCCGATGAGATCTATGTGTTGGATCAATATATCAAGCAACAGTTAGGCGATTTGCAATTCAGCTACCAGGACTTACTAGCACATCTACAGGCAAGCTCCCCCTCCTCCGATTATCGAAACACCCTAAAGAATATAGGTTGGCCTACTTTGGGCGAGCTGCAATCGCAGAATAAGAAAGTCCTGGTCATGTTTACCGGTGGCCAGAGTGGCAATGTCAATAATCGTATGGAATCGGCACTGGATAACTACCCATTACATGCCTTCCTCTGCCCTGATGTAGATACTGCCGATCCTGAAGAGTTTTCTGGCAATATAGATTCCATGGATTCCAGCAGCTCCCAGAAGGTATTTTGCGGTAATGTAAAAGCCGGCGATCACTACCAAATAACAGCCAATGAAGCGGCGAACAGTAAACAATTGATGCATTTGTGGAGCAGCTCTGGCGATTTCAGCAATACAGATTTTGGCTATTCCTATATCGCGGCTGCACACGGCGCTACCGCTATTGGCATGGATCCAAATACCGTCAATGACACGCCGAGCCATACCAGCCAAGCCATACCCTTTGTCGGTGTGCGAAGAAGCCTACCTGGTTATTTTCGTATTCAGTCCAGCCAAAACCCAAATTTCTGTATGAATGTTTCTCAAGGCTATGGCAATGGCTCCAACCTGACCTTGGCCAACTGCAACTCGAGCAACGAACAGCAGTTTGTCTACACCGCTGAGGGACAGTTAAGACCTAAAGGCAACAATAAATACTGTGTCGACTACAACACGGGCTCTGCAGACAATGGTGATAAAATGCACCTGTGGGATTGCGATGGTGGCAATTCAGAAAAATGGCAGGTACAGGAAAGCGGTATTATTCAAAATCGCGACAAAGATTGGCAATACTGTATTGATACACCAGGGGCAAGTGCCGACAATGGAGAACAACTTCAAATTTATAGGTGCAACAGTAGTGACACTGGTCAGAAATTTTCCCTGAATGCTGTGAATGAATGGAAACAAACAAGCTTTTAAGTATTACTTTTTATTCAGACTCTCAGGAATCAAGTATAAAGAAGAGTATTGTTGCAGTTAGTAAAGGCGTCGGTCTTAAGATTGATCAAAGATCGACAGCCTTACAGTAGAAGCACCAGTTAACTCGGGCATGTAGAAATCTCTTAACATGCCCAGTTAATCAGTAATTAGTTCAGTTCGCCAGCTTCACACTGCCCCCAGTCACCGAAGGTGCCGTCAACTGCGACTAGGTTTCATAGATAAAGGTAGTTATATAATGGAGTAATGTAGGGCAAATTAGTTAAATGCTAATATACAAAGGACATGATATCTCAGCACCATTAGTCACCAGACTCTTACCACATAATCCAACTTACTTTCTTGATTAACATCAATTTCCACCTCGTTTTCTACATAAAACAATCCCACTAACGATACCTAAAAAATATTCATTATACCCACCCAAGAAATTAGTGGGCACCCATTGCATTTATAGATATAGTGCTTAAAAGGACTAAAAAGGAATAAAGATGTACGAGGTAGTACTTTTTTTGCATTTGCTAGGTGCAACTATTTGGACTGGGGGGCATCTGGTGCTGGCATGTACAATCCTCCCTTCCACCCTAAGAAGTCAGGATATAGAATTTATCTCAAGGTTCGAAAGCAGCTATGAAAAAATTGGTATCCCTGCCCTTCTTGTACAGATTATTTCTGGCATCTATCTAGCTTTCAATCTCTTGCCCGATATATCCCAGTGGTTTAACTTCTCGAATCCGGTTTCGAGACTTATTTCATATAAGCTAATCATATTGGGCTGTACATTCCTTCTTGCTATTGACGCAAGACTCAGGATTATTCCGCATCTTTCCACCAGAAACCTAAAAGCACTCGCTTATCATATAATTCCAGTAACACTTCTCTCCGTTCTATTCGTATACGTAGGAATTTCCTTCAGAACAGGCTGGCTATATTAAACTATCATTTATTGGCTCAGCAACTAACTACCCGGCGTAAGTACAAGTTAATCACTCACTTATTGAAACTCCACAGAATAAAAGCTTAACTAGTTAATGAGGACTGCTTAACAGCAGCCCTCACACTCAATCAATTAGATATACAAATATTGAATTTTAGATTAATTAAAATCAAGGTAACGAATTAAAAAACTTCTTCCAAATGCTTTAAAAAGGGTACCACGGTTTGATCTCTCACAGCTGGGTACATATCTCGATCAATAGTAATATGATCCAAATTGACCCAACTTTGAGCATACCAACCTAGATTGATATCTTCTACTGCATAGACAAAAGAGTGCACCCCTGTAAATTCAATAACTTCGTCACCGCCTGCCAGTTGACGGATGTATAAATTGTCCTTATAGGGGAACTGAGCATTGAGATCAGTATAGTAGCTCAAATAAGTTGAGTTTTCGGGGTTACGGAAAAAAGAAGAAGTTACTCCCATTTCATTCTGATCCCATTTACAGACGCCATCAAAACTATGAACAATAGTTCGAATGCTACGAAAGTCCGGATCATTACGCAGAGCCTTTGCCAAGCGCATTGCTAAACAACCACCTCTGGATGATCCCGCCAAGTAGATGCTTTCAAGATTGGAAGCATAAGCTTTTGACTTTAACCAATTAAGGTAGGCACTTTCTATACGAGATTTCTCACCACTATTCACCATATAGTTAAATTGTGCATCAAAAGCTACGGCAAAGAAGGTGTCATCTGCTGGAAAATACTCTGAATCCAAAACCTGCCGGGCAAGCGAGCGGCCATCTATGCTTCTGGAACAGGATTTTTCTGAGATACCACAGTTTCTTTTAAAATTATCTCCTTGGCCTGTTACCGCACTTTCAGAGCCGTATCCCGGAGGCTGTTGTCCAGCTGCAATAAATACCAAATTTCGCACATCTTCTCGTTCTGGCTGCCGTACTCTTGCAATCTGAGTGTATAATTGGTAAGTATTACTGACACCTTCTTGCTCCCAAGCTAGATACTCAGATTGAGTAGCTTGCTGGGTACACCAAAAGTTTTGACAGTAGCGGACACGCTCCAAGCTCACCGATAAATCTGATTTAGGCTCAAATGCCTTAGCTTGAATAGAGCCCCAAAAAAACACCCAACAAGCTAAAATCCTTATTATTTGATTATTCATTTTTCACCATTTTCAATATGACCATTCTTATATTTAGAAGGTTAAACCCTCCATCCAATCAAATAAACCAACCCCTTATCTGACCGCAGATGATTTTAACAGACGAAATGCCACCAAATAGAGAAACCAATAAAAAAACAAATTTTAAATTTTCAAATAAGAAAAGATCAAATCCAAGACAAAAAATACAAAAATAGGAAAGACCTAAACAACAAATTGATAAGCAGCCAACAGTATTTTCCAGCACTTAAAGAGCCCTTAATTTAGCCAAGACAGCTAAAAAATCATCGACTTATTTAAGGAAACATAATCGCCGACCAACCCTTCAGAACACCTGAATACTATGTAAATAATTATATTTTTTACCCAGCCTCAAGAAGAAAGCAAAAGCAGTGGACCGCACCCCGACAGGTAACGCCACACGACCTTTCATGCTTTAATTTCGATCGTAACGTAACATACAGCACGAACATCTTAATTGATAGCAAGGTAGTGTAATGGGCGTTAACTCGTACATCATTACTAAAAACTGAATCTAGTTGCACTATGCCCAAGTAACTCCAGCTAGCAACTCATAGCAACTATATTCCAGGTGTATCACTCTGCGACGCCTAGGGAATAAAGCTCTATCAGAAGCATGAAGAATATGAGGATACATAATTAGTGCAGAACCGGATTTTGCCTCACAGGCAACTGGATCATGCTCTTTAACATATTGATATATTTCTTCTTTCTTCAAAATTCCATGTTGCTGGCTGCCAGGAATAAGCTTTAAGCAGCCATTATTAGCATCAGTATCATCCAGATGAATACGGATCGTAATCATTTGCTTAAGAACATGTAGAGGAGGCTGCACATGGTGAAAGCCATCCTTAACACTCCAGGGGCCCCATCCAGACTTAGTAAATTTTGAAGAGACCGCTACAGTCTTATCCTGATGCCAAGTAACAAACCAGTTACATTTTTCATTTTTATCAAATAGGATACTCCTTACCAATCGAGGGCGCTGAATTAAGTACCTCTGCGCTAAATTTACAATCAAGTCCGATGTTGCCAAGGCCGCTATAGAGCTATGCTTTTTCTCTACATTGCGTATGCCTCCCGTCCCCCTAGCGAGCTTTAAATCTTCAAACTCATTTTGAAGAACCTCAAGCTGGCCTTCCGGAAAGATGTCATTAATTAAGGAATAACCTTTTTCCAAATCGATCATTATTTAATAACCACAAAAAGGAGTCCGGATTTTATGTACAGCTCACCCAACGAGCGAAATATTACCGACCAGAAAGTGCTTTCTAGCTGGAATTTTTATTTCCGGAAACTTTTGTTTAGGCTTTCCCCATTTACGCATAGACACTACCCGCATTTTGTGGTTTAGACTCTAAAGATCATCTTTGCCAGCTCATAATACATGAGGAATTGTTCCACGTTTCATATTACCTACCCAGCAACACACTCCTTAATAGCGTATGGCACTGACACTGCTGCACTTGGAACACCAAAGCAACTGCGAGCCAAGTCAGGGCTGGGAAAAGGTGCTCCGTGTCACACTTTTAACGTGGAATCCGTGCTAAATTCAACCCATTCAAGTCGAGGTCAGCTTGATTGATTGCCGAGCCGTTTTACGGTGGCTTTCGCGCTGTAAGGTAGTAACAACTCAATCTATATTGATGTATGCCCAGTAGAACTCAATACCCATCAGCAGATAATAAGCAGTATGCCCTCCACAACAAAAAGTAAATATTCACTTACAAATTACACCTTAATGTAAAAGTAAGAATGTGACGTTATGTCGAGCATATCCCAGCAATTCATCGTCACTAGAATTAGGTAGTAGGACTATTTTTGTACAGTTAAAGGTTGTGGGTTCAGTTTTGTAAATTGCTTGGTGTGCTCACTGTTGTCATGCTCCCATACTGGCCTAAATTAATTTTCTAGCCTGGCACAAACCGCCTGTGAAAAAGTTGAATCTACTAAGAGTAGGTATGAAAAATCTACCAGCGATTTATGTACAGGTGAAACCATAAGTACGTAAATTTTCTTGCTGAATGAAATGTGTATTTCAGCCAAATTCTCCAATACCAAGAGCATGGATAAGAGATAAAGATGGTTTAATAATAGAAAATATTTGCTTAATGGCACCCATGTTTCTGTGAAAAAATGAACATATATCTTTTGCCATCGAGAGATTACGGTTCACGCATTGAGCTTTCGTGATTTTTCGACTCAATGTATTACCTAGCTTACGGATAAGACTTCAGCCGAGGGCCTGGCTACAAGAGTTTTATAGCTGACTTTTTCCACAACGAAGAGATTTATTTAGATGAGCACTGACAAAAGTAATGACTCCACACCTTTTCTAGCAGGCATGAGCGCTGGTGAACAGCAATCATCTCTCTCGAATTCAGGCGCCAAATCAGTGCTTGGTGAGGGTATCAATTTTCGCGGTGAGTTGATTGGCACCGAAGATCTTCATGTAGAAGGCACCGTAGACGGTACAGTAATTATGGTTGGCCACAACCTTTCTGTTGGTACCGGCGGCGCAGTAACTGCAAACATCCATGCAAAAAATATTGTTGTTGAAGGCACACTGGACGGCGACGCACTTGCCGATGAGTTAATTGAGATCAGAAATACTGCCCAGGTAAACGGCAACCTGATTGCCCCTCGAATCAAACTCGACGACGGTGGTAAGTTCCGTGGCTCTATGGATATGGTAGATACCGACTCCGAAATGAAAGAACGCCACAAGGAATTCTCAGACCGATTGGTGCACCCAGATCTGCCGGCAACGGAAGACAAGCCAGCAAACCGCTCCCAGAATAACTCCTCCTACACTTCTAGCAGCTCAACTGCGAGTGATTCATCCCGTCTATCCGATACCAGCGACTATCTGTTCGGTACCAAGGAGACTGAAGAGGAAACAGTGGAGAGCTGAGTTAACTTCCTCAGTTAATCCTCCATACGAGCCCCGGCTATTGCCGGGGCTCTAGCTTTTGGTGTGAAAGTATGTTGCAGCATCATTCGTTTGGTATTGCCGCCTTGGTGGACGAGGTGATTCAACCAGGTGGTAAAGTATTGGATTTGGGGTGCCTCTCATTTGGCACTACACAAACCTTTTTGGAACTGTCCTGCCAGACATTTATTGAGGATTTACGTAGCCTGCTACTTGAAATCCACTCATTTGACCTGCAGACACGAACTATAAAGTTAACTGAACACCTGACCAGAAAGCCGCAACGGGTAAAACTTGATGTCGTGCTCTGCTGGGACCTGTTCAACTTTATGGAACCCGAGCTTATTGCCCAATTAATTGAGGAAATCCGACCTCACTTAAAAGCTGGCACTGTCTTCCACACAATGCTCTACACCGGCACAATGCCTAAAGCCCCCGCTGACTTCAAGCGTTTGTCCGGCTTCACTTTTAACTCATCCCCCCTAGCACTACCGGAGCCATTACCTACATACCGATACTCTTCGCTCAACCTGATGAAAACCATGGGTAACTTTTCTCTGCGCTCCTCTCTCCTGCATAGAAAAGGCATGCGTAAAGACCTTATTGAGCTGATGTTTGAATACGGTAATGTAAAGTCACAAAACGCTATACGTGCGGGGGGAACCTCAGCTGCAATTTCCGCCTTTAGACAAACAAGCCTTACCGAAATCCCTTTGACAGCACTTGATCAAGCATTAATGCACGCCAAGCGCTCTCCCGTCAGTAAAGCTCTGGATGTAGGGAAAAAAGCCGGAAGGAATATGCAGCACCTCCAGCGAGAAGTGGGTGAACTATTTATTTCCGATCTCTATTCTGCAATTCTTTGGCAATGTAGCCGCAAGGTACCCTTTGATAGCGCGGTACAGGCAGCATTACGACAGGCCACCCTGCCTGAAAACCTGGATTGTATTTTACTCTGGGATCTTCTGAATTTCTTTTCCACTGAACAAATTCAGTTAATCACGCATGCGCTATATCAGTATCTCAGCAATGGCGCTGTGATGCATTTTCTGTTGTTCAAGCAAGAGCGACTTCCGGTTAATTGTGGTGTTTTCGAGATTCAGCCATCAGGCCTTGTTGGAACCTATATCCAAGCAGCTGGAAATAAGCAGGCAAAGTTCCGCACTATTACCGATGTAGTGAAAGCACTACCACAAATGAAAGTTCTAAGTCAGGGCACTGGAAGAATACCCAACGGGCCCTTTTATCACGAAATAACAATGCAGAAAGTTGTAAAGGATCAATAATGACCCAGTTTTTCTACCACTGGTTGACTAAGTTATCTCCTGAGCAGGTAACAGACACCTTTCTTATAGTTATGCTTGCCCTTGGCACTATAGCCTTGACCCTTTACCCATTTGGCAAGTTTCCACGCTTCGTAAAAGAAACGCCTTCTCTACTGACCGCTCTTGGAATTCTGGGTACCTTTATCGGTATTATTCTTGGTATCTATGGTTTTGACCTTGCTGATATCGACACCTCAATTTCAGAACTTATGCAAGGTCTGGAAACCGCCTTTATGACTAGCATCTTAGGCCTTTTCCTCTCATTGGTCTTGCGCACTATCTTCCAAATATTCAGCAAAGATCAGCCAACCAAAGCCACTGCAGATGATATTTTGCAAGCGATCAATCACCAGCGCCAGGATTTGGCAAAGTTTCAACACAGTATTAGTGAAGAGGTTCTGCAGTCACTAACTTCAGTTGTGGAGAAGTTTAATCAGGGGCTGAACGCACAAATGGGTGATAACTTACAGCAGTTTATTCAGCAGCTGAAGGCCGTATCCCCTGCCTTGCAAGCATTAATCGATCAGCATGAGCAACACGCCGAGCTTGCTGCAATCTACCGTGAGCAAACTACATCTCTACTGATTGAAATTAACGGTGCGCAGGAGAACCTTCTGCAGTTACATCAACGTATTACTGAATTACCGAAAATCTTTAACGTTATTCCTTCGCTGGTTGAACAGCAGCGCACTCACTCCGAACAAATCTCTGTCATGCTTAATGAACAGCAGGCATCCATTGAAATACTACAAAAATCTATTCCGGATATCGCGCCCAAGTTTGAGTCGATTACCCAGGGAATCGAAAAAGCGAATCAGCAGTTAGGCACTCAAGTTCAACATCTAATCTCCCTGAGTGAAACCCAGGCGAAAGTCTTTGAACAGAGGACGAATAAGGTCGTTGCTCTTGCCGATGTCCTGAATAATATCGACCCCAACCACTTTTCCAACATTATACAAGAGACTGCAAACAGCCATCGTGAATCAATGGTTGAGCTTGCGCAGCTTATTGCCAAGACCCATCAACAGATGATTACTGAGTTATCCCAAGTGATCACTCGTGATTTGACTAATGCAGACGTAAGCATCAAGCGCCAGTATGAGTTACTGGATCAACGCTTACATAGCGAAGTCGAGAGTGTAATGGCTGCGATGGGTGATGCCCTAGGTACCTTGAGCGGTGAGTTTTCACGGGATTTTCGCCAGTTAATCCAGCAAATGAAAAGAATTGACAATCAAGTGAAGCAGGCCGCTGGAGAGGAGCATGTTTGAGAGCGCTCACTCCAACAGTGAATCCAGTGAAAGCCAATGGATCAGCCTATCTGATATGATGGCCGGCCTAATGATGGTCTTTCTCTGTATTACCGTCTTCGTGATGCGTTCCCTAATAGATGAACGAGCCAAAATTCGAGAACTTGCCGAGTCCTATCGCGATACACAGCTGGCAATTTATCAAACTTTACAACAGGAATTCTCCCGCGACCTTACTCGCTGGGGAGCCTCTCTGGATAAACAGACCCTAGCTATCTCTTTTAACAATAGCGATGCGCTGTTCAAGACTGGTGATTTTACTTTGAGTGACAATGCGCGTGAAATTATGTCCTCATTTGTGCCCCGCTATATTGCTGCACTCACCCCCTATATGGATTCCATTGCTGCAATACAAATTGAAGGTCACACAAGTTCTGAGTGGGGTGAGCAGTCGGCGCCAGAGGAGGGGTATTTTCATAACTTACGTCTTTCTCAGCAGCGGTCACGGGCGGTAATGCAATATGCCCACTCGCTACTATCCCCAAATCAAGCCGTTTTAGTACGTGCAAAAGTTGCAGCCGTAGGTTATTCATCCGCCCGCCCGGTCCTCAATAACAATGGTATTGAGGATCCAGATCGCTCTCGTCGCGTTGCATTCCGAGTAGTGCGAGACTCTGAAAGCCACATTTTGCAGATTCTTGAGGAGGCCCTGTGAAACTAACCGACTTGCGGCCTATTCATAAGCGTCAAAGGCAAAGCCCTCAAAATCTTCTCAATCCCGAAACTATTTGCAAGCCGAGTCGAAATAGCTTGGCGAGCGCCATTCGTTTAGGTATTCAGCTGGACTATTCAGACCTCGATATACTTTCTTGCGGTTGGCGCTACCGGGGCATCCCAGTATTTGTATTTGGTCTTGAGTATTCACCCTCAACACAGGAAGATTCTTTTGGGCAGGTCCATATTTCTCCCAAATGCCCTTCGGTAAGTAATTACCAAGGGCCCCTCTGGGCGAGCAGCGACTTCGCCGCCGTACAAAAATCCTTTCCGCGAGACAACCTAAAGCCTTGTCCGCACTGCTTGCGCCACCTTTATAGTTTGGATATTCCAGATTTACTGCACAAAGACCGCTTTGGTAATGTTACCGCTATCGATTGGTTAATTTACGCACGATACTTTGCCGGTGCAATTTTTGAAAAATACCCACTCTTCTGGCGCAACGGTGAACGCCCACAAAAAGTGACTGCACTATTCACCACTGAACCCCCGAGGTATTCCTGCTCAATTTGTCAGTGCCATATTAATGCCAACGGCTGGGCGATTAACCCTAAGCTGGCTGAACTCAGTAGTCTCCCCAGAGAAATTTGCCTTCTTTGCGCCGAGCGGAGAGCTCGTACTGTATTAGTGGCACCCCCTCAAGCAGCGCTGCGTGCAGCAACCCTGCGCTACGAATCCCTTACCAAACAGTTGGGTAGTGAACCCCAAGCATCCTGGGCAATCGCCGAGCAAGTAGTTCCCGCCTCTTGGCTTCCGCTGATCCAGAAACTGAAAACTTTGATGGGGCCGCCCAAGGTCTTTCAGGTGATCGCTCCGAAAATTTTAGCCGTTTTATCCTGGCCCAGTATGAAACGTGCCATCATTGCTGATAACACCAAAGAAGCAAAACTCCCTTCTCACTATTCCGTTTGGCGCAAAGCCCAAATTGAGCAAGAACTGGGCTTAGGCTGAGCAATTACTTCATAGTGCTGCCTTCGGGCAGCTGGCTTTTACAAACATCCGGCTTCCTCACTCTCAAAATCTATCAAGAAGAAAAACTCTAGAAGATTCTTAAAGTTGTACGCAGGTATTTACTACTGCGGCTTATTTGATTTAGATATAGCAGACCATCACAACTTACTATTTCTAATAACCTTATAAACGCATGACTTAAATAAATTATTTGATATTATTTTTAATAGAAACTCTATTAAATGCTTTTTATCCTATTTATACTCTCAACTTCTTTTACAAGCTATGCACAAGCAGCTTCTTGGTATTGGAGGTTATTAACATCATCATTACTGTATAAATTACCGCCAGAAATTTTCTGCATAGGATTTCCCCCTCACAATTACATGCTTTTTAGGAACTTAAACAAAACGATCTAGTCAGAAATCGAAGTAGTACGCCAATAACCTCGAAATTTCGTACCACTTTTAGCGGTAACTAAGATCTGACTCAGTTTTCATGTTACTTTTAATACAGGCTTATCATGATGCATAGTCGGCACACAAAAATTCTGTCAAAGATTTTTCTTACAACTGCACTCTTAGCAGTAACCGTTGCTGTACGTGCGGACGAAGCGTTGCAGACATTTCTCGAACAGACACTTACCACAGCACGTGACAAAAACGATCTTCCTGCCGTCGCCGCGCTGATTCAAATCGATGGCAAGACTGCTGCTATAGCTGCAGACGGTTTTCGTGCGCATAGTCATATGGAACCAGTCACTATCGACGATCGTTGGCATATTGGATCGAATACCAAGGCGCTAACTGCAACAATGATCGCACGCTTAGTTGAGCAAGGTATCATGCGATTTGAGGATACACTCGCTGATTCTTTTCCGGCTTTCGCAAAAAATATGGACCCCGCTTACCGCAACATTACGATCACGCAATTGCTCAGTCATACCGCAGGTTTACCACCTCTGACCGACGATAATGAACTTCCTCAATTTGAAGATTTAATCGAGTCAGTACCCAGTATTCGGGCGCAACGTATTGCGGTTGCACGCAGTTACCTTGCAATGCCACCTACATCCGCAACTGGTTCATTTAAATACTCCAATCTCGGTTACATTATCGCGGGTGCCATCGCCGAGGCACGAACAGGCAAGACTTGGGAGGATCTCATCAAGGAACAGATCTTTACTCCGCTCGGCATAAAGAATGCAGGATTTGCAGCGCCCGGATCCTCTGGCAAGTTGGACCAACCGCGTGGTCATAAAAAAACCTGGTGGGGCAAGCTCGTACCACTCGATCCCGCCGACATACAAAGTGATAATCCTCAAGCGCTCGGCCCTGCCGGCACAATCAATATTTCTCTTAAAGATTGGATTCTCTTCGCAGAGGACCAACTCAATGGCGTACACGGCCGCGGTAAATTATTGAAGTCCGAAACCTATCGCAAACTACACTCACCCGTAAATGGTCATTACGCACTGGGCTGGGGGGCATTGTACGATCCAGAGTTATTGCTGCTTACACACACCGGTAGTAACGGCTATTGGCTCACTGACGCACGTATCATGCCAAAGCACAACATAATTTTTCTAATCGCGATGAACTCCGCTGGTGATACTGCAGAAAAATCAATGAAAGATATCCGCAAGCTTCTTATGGAGCGCCTAAAACCATTTGAGTGAATCTAAAAAGCGGACTTGTCTTGACAAGTCCGCAATCCAGCGGCTACTGGAATATATACTTGATAATTAATTAAAGTCAGCAGCGCGAATCGGATAGCTATCAGAGCCCGCCTCCAAGATCCAAGCCCATGTCTCTGCGAATAAAGCGAGTCAATTATATTCCTGACAGAATAATCTCACGGAAAACACATACCGTCACCCGCCACAAGAATCCTATTTATCACACATAGTACTGAGCAATTTATTTAAATATAAAGACTCAATAATACACTGCAACCTGATAAAGCTATAGCTTTCAATAGTGAGAATTCTTAAAGATGTAATCTAGAATTTCCATTCAGAGAAAAATTATAGCTTTCGCTTGCTGCCTATTAAGAGCCACAAGTTCCAACCTAATTCATCCATGCCAGCCAACATAAAATTTAAGAAAAATGGCCAGTAAAGCCTATGGAGAGCTTTGATGAATGGCAGCCACCTTTTAAGGCTCCATCACTGTTTGAATTAGAAGAATTGAATATTACCGCAGAGCGTTATACAGGCTTTGCCCACTGCCATATTAAGTGTGGTGGCACTCTTCTCGATGGCAAGGAAGTTCGTGATACTGTTCGAGCGATTTTCTGCTTTATCAAATTGGAAGAATCGTGACATGTGGCGCACCGCCATATCTCCACACCAGCCAACCAAGGTGCATAGAAAATATAGCGTTCAAGTCAACTCAATGCTGAATGCATTAGCGCTGCTCAGTAAATCGGGGCCTTAAGTTATAAAAGACATCGGGCTTTTGAAGAGAGGAATCTCCAAGCCCATAGAAGCCTGGGGGTATAAGGTATAATAGTCCGCCTCTAATTCATCATTAGAGGCGGCACAGATTTTGTGTGGTGTGCTTCCCCGCTACAAGATGATCAGCGACGAGCGGCAAAGATACCGCCGGCCATCACTACCAACGAGGAGAGCATTCCCACACCAACCAAACTATAAAGACTGATAGACTGGCGCGCGGCTTCGTTAAGCACTTCGCCAAAAGGAAATTGCCAGGCAACAATACCCGAAGCCGCCAGCACAGCGATGTATTGAACGCGACTGGCGCGACGTTCGTTCTTCTTGGAGGGCATTGGCAATTTTGCCATGACGCTCTCGCAGAAACCGTCATCGTCCAGGTAGGGCTCATCGAACTGCAGCTGCTCTGCCAGCCAAGCATCAAATTGTGGGTCTTTGCCCTCTATAGTTAAATCGCCCAAGGCGCCACCCTTTGTGTTGCGCTGTTCAAAGTTAACCATTGACCACCTCCTCGCGCCACGGCTGCAACAAGCTCTGTAGCTTTGCTCGCGCGCGGTTGACATGGGATTTTACCGTACCTAGCGGCAACTTCATAATACTTGCCGCTTCCTCATGGGAGAAGCCCCGCTGCATGCACAAGTGTATCGCCTGGCGTTGGGCATCGCTTAAAGAGTCCATTGCGGAGTTCAGGTCCCGGGCCATCCCCAGGCGCTGAGACTCTTCAACCGACTCTTCCGCCTGGGCCCGATCGACCGCCTCCTGATCCACTTCTGGGGCGTTCTTGCGTTTGTGGCTCATGACGAGATTGTAGGCGATCCGGTACAACCAGGTGCTAAAGCGGGCATCTCCTCGAAATGCCGGCAGCGCCTTATAGGCCTTAATAAAGGCCTCTTGCGCCATATCATCGGCCAGGCCCTGATCGCCATCACACAGCTTGCGGAGCGAGAATCGCAGCTGGGATTGATAGCGACGCACCAGCTGGGCATATGCCCGCTGGTCCCCGTCTTTGACGGTGCGCCTGATCAAATCCTCATCATTGAGGTCCATATTTCGGTCCCTACGCCTGCTTAGTATCGAGCTTCCAGTTGATAAAGCGGGCCAGGCCGATAAACAGTGGGATCAAGCCCAGACTACCTACCCCAAATCCTGCAAGGGAAGTGAGCCAGATAAACACTGCAGCACCCACTGCGATTAGAGTAATCCCTCTGTCCCCAGTATTCTTAGGGCTGCTATCTTCCAGCATATCCAACATCTCAGGCGGCACATCCCGACCATCGGCCACCATGTTATTGATATTTTCCATCACCAGCTGTTTCTTCCTGTAGCTATTGCGAGTTACCAGCCACACGATCAACACCGGCATACCGAACACACAAAGTAAGGCCAGAATTGGTAAAGTCACCACTTGGTGGAAGCCAGAATCTGATTGAGACTCTTCCCAACCCTCATGTGAAGAGCCATATTTTTTTGACAGGCCAATCTGCACATTGTCTGGCACACTATCTAGCGCCTCTTCAGCCACCTGTCCCCGCTCATCGAGAATCCCCTTGCGCTCCAGTTTCTCGATAATGCGCTGGCTCAGAGGGCCTCCGAACTCAGCTCCCAAGTCCACCTGGACCTCACTGCGCTCGCCGTCCTCTCCCTGGGTTTTGATGGTGAGCACCCCCTCCTCATCACGCATGATGCGTACACGCGTATCTGGCTTAGATCCCTCACTTTCCATTGCCGGCGGCTTTGGCGGGTTGGGTATTGTGCTGCTGTCATCCTGTGCCCAGCTGCCCATCGCGGCAAAAGTAGCTGCCAGCGCCGCCAACCAGTAGGTAGCTACCCGCAGGGGTTGTGAATTTCTCGCTCTCATTAGTTACTCTCTAATCGTTGTCTTTCTTGTACTGTTTAACCGTCGGCCCGGGGAAGCCCTGCACGCTACATCACTGTCATGCGGCCTCGGCTGTAAGGTCCGGGGGTGGCGCCTTGGGGAGCTCTCTCCTCGGCAATCCGCACCGGGTAGGGAAGCCCGCTGCCTTCAACCTCACTGCCTGACTTACATTCATTGAGCTTTTGCATAAAGTGCTGGTCTGTTTTCTCAGTAAGCTGACGATGAATATCATCCACCGAGAATCCCAGCTCCGCCGCTCCGGCCTGCATGCCGCCAAGCGCCAAAATCAGTACGGCGCAAAATTGTACCTTCTTAAATGATCCCGCAGTAAACATTGTGACCTCCAGATCGCTTTTCCTTGCACACCTCTATGACGGAGCCAGAACCGATTTTGGATGCAGGCGCAAAAATATTTTTTTAAACATTTTGTAGAAGGACTACTTCCTATGGCTACTGGACCAATAAGTACAAAAGTCGCAATAATCGGCCTGTAACCATTGGGGAGCTCGTAGATGACCGGTATTAAGGAAATACTGATCTTTTGGTTTGGTGATCCCGCTTTAAATTACCGCCCTACACCTGAGCGGCAGAAGCGGTGGTTTTCGGCAGACCCAAAGCTGGACAAGCAAATGGCTGAAGACTTTACCGAAATCACCAATATGGCCCTTGAGGGAAAGCTGGATCACTGGCGCCAAAGTCTGGAGGGCGAGCTGGCCCTGTTGCTGTTATGCGATCAATTCGCCCGCAATATCCACCGCGGTAACCCTCTGGCCTTTGAGGGGGACCCACTGGCTCTCGATATCACCGAGTCGATTCTACAGAGGGCAGATGAGCAAAAACTTGGGCTATTTCAGCAGATTTTTGTCGGCATGCCACTTGAGCACAGTGAAAACTCCGCTATCCAACAGCGCTCCGTGGCATACTTCGCCCAGTTGCAGAAGCAGTACGGGGATGATGAGTCCATCGCCCCTTATCTCGCCACCCACTATCGATACGCCCTGGCCCACCAGGCGATTATCGAGCAGTTTGGCCGCTATCCGCATCGCAATGCGGCCTTAGGCCGCAATTCCACTGATGAAGAAAAGCACTGGCTGGCACAAGGGGGCGGCTTTAAATAATGGATTTACTCGGATGGTTATCACTTGCAGGTATCTGTGCCCTAGGCGCAATGTCACCAGGCCCTAGCCTGCTTATCGTAATGCGCTGTTCCACCTCCGGTCTTCGGCAGGGCCTCGCCAGCGCAATTGCGCACGGCGCGGGCGTTGCCGTTTACGCTGCGCTGACAGCCTTTGGCCTCGCAGTACTGATTACCAGCTCTCCACTACTATTCAGTATTCTGCAATGGGCCGGTGCAGCCATGTTGGTATACCTGGGCTGGAAGGCCTTCCGAGCCCCGGCTCCCGGCTCAGGAACGACCCAGTTGGAAGCCCCCCACATGAGTGTTCGCCGCTCGATCGTACAAGGTTTCGGGGTGGCCTTCTTTAATCCCAAGATCGCGGTATTCTTTACTGCCCTATTCAGCCAGTTCGTATCTGAGCAGCAGGCTCTCACAACCAAGCTCGGAATGGCTGCCATGGTTTCAGGAGTCGATACACTATGGTATTGCATCGTTGCCCTGGCAGTTCATGCCAGCCGCAAACGTCAACTGGTTAGCAAGCACCTCGGCCACCGCATCCAGCAGCTGTTTGGTCTGCTCCTGATTGGCTTGGCCGCACGTTTGGTATTCACTATTTAGTGGGTAGGACCTAAGCACCATCTCCGTACAGGCGTGCCAAAATCGAAACTTTCCCCCGTAAGAATGATGATTAGGCACTCCAAAAAAACAGGCCCGCAAACGGGCCTGCACAGTGCGGAGGTTGCAGCCTGGATGCCTGGGGGGAGTACATCCGGCTGCAGTGGCGCATTATGACAGTTACAACAGCTTCCTAAAGACGAATTATCGCAATAGCCACTCTCTTGAGCGCAACGAAACAGCCGCCATTTCAGTTCCAACCACCATTGACACTGAATATTTATACAGTTACCGTATAGCCATACAAGCAAACTGGAATGTCTTAAAGGCAATTGGGAGGCATATCATGGCCGTAGTAGCTGTTTGGAAATGCGATCGAGACGGAGCAATGTTCGACAACAAAAAAGATGCTGAAGAACACGATAAGATGCTGGAGCTTGCAGCCAACATTACCACGCTCATTGAGCGCAGTATTGAAGGTATTGATGAGCAGGTGAGCGAAGAGATCGGCCTGTTGCTGGCCAAGCGTCGCGATGCCCTGGCCAAAGCCTGCAAAGGCAAACCAGAAGTTCTGTTGGAAGAAGATGAGAGCGGTGAAGAGTCCTCCGACGAGACCGTTACTCCCTTTGCTGCAAACCAGTAAAACTACCAGAAGAAATTTTCTGGTAGTAGTTTAAAGTTTCATCCCTGTACTCTGCCCGGTTCAACCGGGCTTTTTTGCTGGGCTTCAGTATTTAGCTGAAGCCTCTCACCGCATAAAGATCGTTAATCGTTCCAGATCGCCTAAAAAATTCTTTACTGCTACAAGCGCTTTTACAGAGATCTTATCGATATCACAATATTGATCACTGCGAGTATAAGTATCACCAGCCAACTGATTAATGTTCCCCAAAAGCGTCCGGCATGGGTACCTCCCTTACCCGCTGTCAGGCCATAAGCGTGGAAAATGCGGGATAGAAAAAAGGCGATTCCAAAGACATGCAACCACAGTGCAGATAAGCCCCCTAGCTCCGCAAGCAACAAGAGCAATAATGCGATGGGGGTATATTCAATCGCATTCGCGTGCACGCGCACACGAATCTCATTATGACGATCCTCGCCAGTGCCAATGCCTACTCGCTTAGTGCGACGAAACTGAACGACCCGGCCTGCCAAGTAGATAATGAGGATTGCACAGAGGCTGGCATACAGCGCTGTAATATTTACCATGGCATTTTCCTTTTTCTTATTAATACGAGATGTAAATATATCCCTATCACCACACAGCCCACCACACCAATGCTAAACAAGTGGCTGGACCTTTTTGTTCATTTTTCGTCACACAAAAAAAGAGCGGGCTTTGCCCGCTCTTCATTTGCTCACAAACTAAGCACTAGTTAATTGCGATAGCCAAACTCGTGCCCCTTGCTCGGCTTAAGATGACGATCGCGCAGGCGGGTTGAACGAGTAACCAAAGATTGGGGCTCTCCCTCAATCAGTACCTGTTCAGGGTAGCTGGTTACTTCCAGTGGATCACCGCTCCAAACTACAATATCAGCATCGGCCCCTTTCTCCAGGGTACCGCCACTAAGGCTAAAGATATCTGCCACATTTGTACTGATAGACTTCAGAGCCTCCTCGTAGGACAACCCGTGGGCAACAGCATTACCAGCAGACTGACGTGAGAGGTATACATTGTGGGTAGAAGCGTAGTCGGGACCACTAATGGCAACTTTCACACCAGCTTTGGTTAACAAAGCAGCATTATCCAGGCGGGCGCCAAGGCTGGAGAAAGAAATGGGCAGGTTGTTAATCGCATCAATCACGACAGGCACCTGAGCTTGGGCCAGCTGCTCCGCCACCATCCAACCTTCAGCCGCCCCCAGCAACACCAGCTTTACACTGTAAGTCTTGGCCAACTCAATAGCTGCAAGGATATCGCTGGCACGATTGGCTGTAATTAATAGCGGTTCCGTTCCATTAATCACCGGCTGTAAGGCCTCGAGATCCGCAAGACTATAATTCAGCTCTCGCCACTCTCCCAGACGAATCGCTGCACGATTGTCCCGGTACTCCTTAGCCTCATTCAAGGCATTCTCAATTTTCGCATAGGCGTTTGCACGGCTACCACCGGCCAGTTGAGCACCGGCCTCACCCAAATAAGCCTTCTGGGCAACATCTTCCGCCTCGACACTATCGAACTCACCATTGAGTTTGATAGCAAAGCCGCGTCCGGCAAACACTCTCTGGGCCTCTACCGCAGCGCTATCCCAAGTACTGATAGCTGGAAACACCACGGCGCTGGTAACACCACCAGCCCGGTTAAAAGGGATCAATGTAGATTTGGGGTTGTATGCGGGTACAGGATTGAAGGCGCTGCCGATACTCTCACCAGTTACCGCATGGTCGTTGGTGCCACTGGCTGCGCTGATCTCCACCAGCCCCAATTCAGAAATGGGTGCAATAACTCCAGGAGTCACCACCTTGCCTTTCGCATCAATTACCCGATCGGCAGGTATATTCAGCGAGGGAGCCACCTGCTCCACTTTACCGTCCACTACCAGCACATCGGCAGATTCCAGTGTACCCATATCAGCTAGGGTGTGTACCTTGCCGCCCTTAATCAGGATACTTTGCGCCTGAGCCCCTGCTGTCAAAACCCCCAGGGCCAGCGCATAGAATACAGCTATTTTTTTCACAGTCGCTCTCCCTCTGCATTGAGAATACCAAGCTCAAAATCACTGCGCGGTTGGCGCTTTTTATCGGAGCGATCGTACATCAGCTCCCCATCGATAAAGACCTGATCAACATGGGTATAAACACTGAACGGGTTGCCAGACCAAATAACAACATCGGCCATCTTACCCATCTCGAGGCTGCCGGTTTGCTTATCGATACCCAGTGCCTTAGCGGGGTTCATGGTCATCCAGGTCACAGCATCCTTTGGCTGAATATCGAAACCTGCGCGCTGACCTGCGGTCATCGCTTTAGCAACTTCTTCATTCAGGTGCTGAACGCCCACACCGGAATCCGAGTGAATCATCGCACAGGCCTTGGCCTGATCGACGATAGCAATATTTGCCTCTGTCATATCGAAGGCTTCGTGCTTAAAGCCCCACCAGTCAGCCCACATCGCAGCACATACATTGTTCTCCGCCAGCAGGTCGGCGACTTTGTATGCTTCTACTGCGTGGTGGAACGTAGAGATCTGGAAATCGAACTCCTTAGCGACATCCATCATCACCGCCATTTCCTCTCCGCGATAGCAGTGATTATGTACCAGGATATCGCCGTTCAGAACGCCTGCCAGGGTCTCTAGGCCCAGGTCTCGCTCTGGTTCATCTCCACCCTTCTCTACATATTCTTCCCACTTCTTCTTATAATTGCTGGCCTCAATCCAGGCATTGCGGTAGCCAGCTACATTACCCATACGGGTTGATGGGGAAGTACCTTTACCACCATAAACACGCTTCGGATTCTCGCCACAGGCCATCTTCAGACCGTAGGGCGCACCGGGAAATTTCATGTCCTGTACGCTGCGACCCGGTACATTTTTGAGGGTTACACTGCGGCCACCGAACAAGTTGGCAGAGCCCGGTAGAATCTGCAATGTTGTCACACCGCCAGCCAGGGCTAAGGGGAACTGGGGATCCTGTGTCCATACAGAGTGTTCCGCCCATACCTGCGCGGTGTTGGGGGATGTCATCTCATTGCCATCCTGAGAGGACTCAATAGAGGGGGCGGGATAATCTCCCAGGTGAGAGTGCACATCGATAATTCCGGGGGTCACCCACTTACCTTTGCCATCGACCACCAGGGCGTCCTTGGGAGCCTCAAGATCTTGACCGATCTTTGCAATCTTTCCGCCTTTCAATAAAAGGTCTGTGTTCTCTAATTGCTCCCCAGTCCCAGTAAGCAAAGTGGCATCCTGAATCAGCACTGGCCGGGACTGAGCAACAGAATAAGTTGAAGGGAAAGCATCCAGGCGAGCAAAATCCAGAGATCTCTGCTCACTCCCGGCTTTCTTCTCTCCGCAGGCAGACACCAACAGCGAGGCACAAAGCAAAGCCGCGATGCCGCGCCCGAAAACTCGAGAATGCAGCTGCATAGTTATTCATCCAATGGTTTTGAAGATGGCGGTGAATGCTATCAGTTTGTCTGACCTTAGCCACTACTTAGAGAAGAAAAGTTCGCTTCTGAGAAGAAAAGCCCCAAAGAATTAACGAGAAACTCATCTGCTCTGCAAGTGGATACCCATCACATTTGAATAAACACACAATTACAAAAGGGTTTACAAATGTCGGCATGTCAGCAAAGACTGCAAACCAGCTCTTAAAAGGCCCCAGGTTCCCTATATACTTTTTTGTTTCCACATGATGCAGTTTCTGGTGAAAAAATACTCAATAATTATTCCGGAGGAGAATAGGTGATCAAGGAAAACAGCTTGCCGGTATTCCCCACATCCACTTATGTCACCAGTAGCCAAAGCCGGGATTCCCAGCAAGTCTATGAGGCTTTACGTAAAAGTGAAGAGCGCTATCGCGAACTGGTTGAGCATGCGAATTCCATCATTATGCGCTGCGACAGGCACGGGCGAATCACCTCTTTTAATGAGTATGCTCAACAACTTTTTGACTACTCTGAAACAGAAATTATTGGGCGGCATCTGATCGGCACCATAGTGCCCGCCTGCGAGTCCAGCGGCCGGGATCTACGTCAACTCATTCAACATGTTTGCGATAACCCACAAGAACATCGTTACAACATTAACGAGAACATCACCAAGTCTGGCAAGAGGGTTTGGATCGCCTGGACTAATAAAATCCTTTCAGATGAAAGTGGCTGCCCAACGGGCATACTCAGTATTGGAACCGATATCACCAAACAGCGCTTGCTGGAGGAGGAGTTGCGTCAAGCGCAAAAAATGCAGGCTATTGGCGAGCTAGCCGGCGGCATCGCACACGACTTCAACAATATGATTCATGGAATCAGTGGTTATGCCGAGGTTATCCAGCAGATAGCGGAAGATCCTCGTATCAGCGAATACACCAATCATATACTCACTACTGCCCGCCATGCCGCTGAGCTGACTAAGCAGCTGCTTACCTTTGCTCGCAAAGGTAACTATCAACTAAAAGATTGCAATACCCATGAAATCACCCGCGATGTCTGTGCCATGCTTGAGCGCACTATTGATCGGCGTATTCGCGTTGAACAGCAACTAGAAGCTGGCCGGCCTCATGTAGTCGGCGATCCAGCCCAGTTGAAAAGTGCATTATTAAATATCGGCATCAACGCCAAGGATGCCATGCCGAGTGGAGGCACTCTGCGTTTTAGTAGTAGTAATATTACCTTTGAAAAAATTACTACTATCGCAGATTTTGAAGTGCAACCTGGTCATTACCTGTTAATCACCATTCGCGATAATGGTACAGGTATGCCCCCTGAAGTGCGCCGCAGAATTTTTGAGCCTTTCTTCACCACTAAGGAATGCGGTCGGGGTGCCGGACTGGGTCTCGCCGCAGTGCATGGCACCATCCATTTGCATAAGGGGGCCATACAATGCCATAGCATTGAGGGAGAGGGCAGCACCTTTAATTTGTACCTGCCGATTGCCGAAGCAAAAGTAAGTAGACAGCAAAAACAAACTGTACCGCAATCTGTCAAACGCCAACTTCGTATTATGGTGGTGGACGATGAAGCCATTGTCCGCAGCTATTCGAAAACACTCTTTGAAATGAATGGCCACAGCGTAACCACTTTCGCTTCGGCGGAACAGGCGATCACCTATTACCGACAGCATTACGAACAGGTAGACCTGGTGATTCTCGATATGATTATGCCCGGAATGGATGGCCAGGAACTATTCGCCTTTCTGCAGCGCATCAACCCGGAGGTGAAAGCATTGCTTTCAACCGGGTTTAGTGTCGATAGCAAAGTCCAGGAAGTTATCAAAGATGGGGTTCTCGACTGTATCCAAAAACCTTTTACTTACGATAGGCTCAGCAACAAAATTGAGGAATTGATTTTAAGCGGGCAACTGATAACAACAGAGCTTTGAATATCTAAAATAACTTGTGTCTTAAAGCAAAAAAGCCACTTACTTTAAGAAAGTGGCACACTTACACGAATACTTGCCAGAGAAATTACACTGGCAAGTATTTTAAAGGATAATATGCGGGAGGTAGCGACTCATATCCTGAGTTATAAGATTACTATCCTCGCGAATTGAAATACCCGCAGCCATATCATCCACTAGCCAGCTACCCACCAGGGTAAAACTCTGACCAAACTTCGGCAGTGGATGCATAGCCTGATAGATAAAGCCCTCTTCTCCATAGGGCCCATCCGAAAGCGATTGCACATCTTCTCCGCGTACTACTGAAATATTGGCTCCCTCACGGGAGAAAATGGGCTTCTTAACCAGCTCCGAATAGCCCTCAGCTTTATCTAGCTCATCTTCGAAAAATGAAGGTAGTAAGTTGGGGTGTCCAGGAAACAACTTCCACAACATGGGCAGGAGTGCTTTATTGGATAATATCGCCTTCCAGGGTGGTTCCAACCAACGTACGTTATTGCCCCCCAACAGAGAGCCAAATTCCTCGCGGAACATAAACTCCCAAGGGTACAGTTTGAACATCCAGGTAATTACCTGATCGTCTAAATCGGTAAAATCTCCCTGCGCATCACAACCAATATCTTCGATAAATACAAAATGATTAGTGATGCCGGCTTCACTGGCACAATCTTGCAAATATTGAACCGTACCGCGGTCTTCTACCGTATCTTTGCAACAGGCAAAATGTAGTTCTCGACCAGGGGTCAGGAACTGTACATCGCGAAAGCGATTAACCAGCTTTTCCTGCAGGCTGTTAAATTGATCAGACTGTAGGGGAAGTGCCCGCCTATCTACATTATCCTGCAACCAAAGCCACTGCCAAAATCCCGTTTCATATAGGCTGGTAGGCGTGTCGGCGTTATTCTCATAAAGTTTGGCCGGCCCCTGCCCCGAATAGGCAAAATCCAAGCGAGAATAAAGGCTGGGGTCACCATTTTTCCAGGAATCGCGGACAAAATCCCAGTGCTGCTCCGGTATGCGGAAGCGCCTTAACAACGCCTCATCCTCAAGCACCTTAGCGACAACATCCAGGCACATTGCGTGGATTTCTTCGGTAGGGTCCTCGATATCCTGCTCTATCTGTTCCAAAGTGAACTGATAGTAAGCAGTTTCATCCCAGTATGGCTCCCCATACATGGTGTGAAAATGAAAACCAAACTCCTGCGCCCGCTCTTTCCAGCGCGGGCGCTCACCGATCGGCAACCTCAGCACCAATCACCCCCCCCAGCTTCGGGAGCGACTGCTACTAGAGCGTCCACCACCCCAGTTGGATTTGGCTGAAGCGACTGCTCCAAAGCCCCCGCGTGAAACCGTCTTGGTAACCTTGGGCTTGGGATCCATCGCAGTTTTATCTACGGTATAGGAGTTTTTACCGTAGCGGCCGATAACCTGACCATCAGCGGTCATCAAGCGATCATAATAGCGGGAGCCAGAGGCAGAATAACGGTATACCGGGTTGTAATGACCGTAGGAGTGATAGCGCCGGTCGTTATCATTCAATATGGAGGCGACCATAAAACCGGTCATCAGTGGCATCCAAAAACCGCTGCTACTCTCGCGACAACTACCGAACTCCGTCTCACACTGGGACAAATTGGCATATTTGGGCCCAGTCCGCTCAGCTTCCGCGAGGGCCTTCTGGTAAGCCGCCTCACATTGGGCTTCATCGAGCTGTGTATTATTCACACAGTCCTCGACAGAGGACACCACCTTAACCTCTTCATCGGAGGAGCAGCCCACCAGAGCCACGGTGATACCCATAGCCAGGGGGCGTAAAACAAAACTTGCCCCCCTGCCCTTGCGCATCCGCGCAAGATTAATATTTTTACTACGCTTCATCCTCACCTCCGCTTAATAGCTCATGCAAGCCGCGTTGAGGACACCAACAGAAATAGTGGTAGCTGCCAGCATAATACCCGCGCTAACTTCACCGTCTTCAATACGCTCAACAATACGTGGCATAAAGCCAAAACGAATAATCGCAAAGGCAATAAGCTGAGCGATTAGAGCAACCACTGCCCAAGTGGCAAAGTCAATAATGGAAACAGAGTTACTGGCAGCGCCGCCAACAGCAATGGCAAAACCCAGCACCGCACCACCAAATCCAATGGCAGCGGCTGCGTTTTTGTCTTCACGGATCAACTTCCATTCGTCATGGGGTGTCACTAGTGCATAAAGAAATTTAAACGCAATTAAAAATACCAGTGACAGGCCAAAATAGGCCGCAAAATGGAGGATACCAGTCATCAAATCGTAGGGCTGGTCCATTAATACATCTCCTTATTATCCGTGAATAGTCAGCTGTGATGGTGTCAAAGTTATACCGGTACTAATCACCAGACTGCGACTCAAGTAACCTGCGTCCTCCTCTTTCTCTTCCGCTGAAAGGAACAGGGATTCGGTACGCTGATCGGACAAATCGCGTTCGAAAAGCATGGTGAATTGGTCGGTGAGGGAATAGTCCCCATCGGCGTCATAGGTCTTCTCGGCCATATGCACCGGGTTGTGATAATCACCAGTAGCAGTCCAGACTCTCTGATAGTTACGGTCCTGCAATTGGTAATTAGCCGCACCGATTTCCTGCTTTAGAAGCCTGTCCCAAACCTGCTGATTGGCGACATCGAGGGTATCGTAAAAGTGAAACAGCTTTACGTCTACTACATGCTCATCACTTTGACCGCCTTCTGCCACAACCTGTAGCCAGGCATCGTCATCGGTATAAAACCGATAAACCCAGGCTCCATCGAGCTCTACAATTCCGGCGGCTTTGATAATCTGCGTTGGAGAACAGGATTCAATCGTGAGTTCATCCAGTATCAGGCGAATAGCCAATGGGTCCAGTTCAAAACTTGCGCCGAGTCGCAATCCCATAATTTCCGGGGTTTTCACCTTTGGAATATCTTTACCTTTGAGTTTGTCAATCAGCTTGGTAAACACGTACCTGTCCCCTCTCCTTCATTCATTTTTATATCGAAGCAGCGCTTTTCTGTAAGCCGCTTAGCAGAAATGTAATAGAGCATATCCCCCCTGTTCACCTCATCGGTCAACGCGGGGTTTACATCAATTTTAACTATTCCCTGACGACGCACGGCAATCAAGGTTGCGGACAAATTCTTTTTGAAATGATCAAACAGAGCAGAAAATAACAAAGGCCGTTCACCCTGATACTCAATACTGTACTGAGTCATTCCATAAGTGCTATCCAGTAGCTGCCTGTGTAATCTGGCAGAACCGGGGTCCAGGGAGGATTTAGCCAGTAATTCCACCGCTACTGAGGGGATGCATTCAATATTCGGGCAGTGTGAGCGCAATAGCTCACCGACATTTTCATCCTGAAAATAGGCTGTTTTATGACTATTGGGACTGAGTTTGTCACAGAACAAAGCTGTGGTGAGCGTGACATCATCCAGGGGATTATCGATAATTATTCGCGCGGCATCGACAAGTGCGGCGCGCTGCATGCTCTCAATATGGGAAAAGGATTCAACCCGGACAAAATCAATTTTACCCGGCATGGGATTCTCGATATCGGCTTCGACACAAAGCACGATATCTGTTGCTGTACCATTGGTTTTCGATAACAGCAGCTCTATCAAACGAAGGGTTCGCGTTCCATTCCAGCCAATTATAACCGTGTGATTTACATGGTTTGTCATGCGCAACCCTCTCTTTCCTCTATGCACAAACTCTGAAATTACAAAGCCCACCTTGGTAAGCACCAAAGCGAATAGACTCAATCCAAAGGGGATCACCCAGGTTGCCACAACCACTTTACCTGCGGGCGTTACCGGCGAGAAATCGCCATAGCCTACTGTGGAAGCAGTCACTATCAGCCAATATATAAAGTTGGCGGGGTCAACAATCTCATGCTCCCCTGCAGCACTGAGTAATAGGTAACTCCCCATTACATAACCCAGCACGCCGACAAGAATGGTTAGTATATTGGCCTTAACAAAAAGCGACGCCAGAAGGCGCCGCACTCGATAAAGTAGCACTGGATCAGGCCTTTTGGCGGCTCGCCAGTAGCTGGGCCAGCTTGTCGCTGCCGCTGACCTGGCCTCCGGGCTTAATGCCCGCCGCCTTCAGCTTGGCGTCCAGACCAGAGCCGCTTTCCTCTGTTGCCAGCTCTTCAGCAGCTTCCAGCTCCGCAGCACGCTCCTGTTGCTTGGTCTTGATACGATCAAGGCTGTCCAGGGCCGTTTTGATTTTGCTGTTAGCCCCCATATGGCGGGAGGAAACGGCTACTTGGGCCTTTTGCACAGATTCGGTGGCCTTGATCTGGTCAATCTGCTGCTCCATACGGCGGACATTAATTTTCGCCTTGGAGATATTCCCTTTCAGGGTACGCTCAGAGTTGATGAAGCCATCTAAGAGGCTCTGTTCCGTTTCGAGTTGAGCTTCCAGCTCAGTAACACGCTCGGCACACTCCAAGGCCAGGCTATCATCACCTTTCTCGCTGGCACTGATTGCGTGGTTGCTGTAAGTCTCAATATCGGCTTTTAGAGACTCTACCTTACTTTCTGCCAGCTTGCGCTTGGCCATGATTTTAGTCAGGTTCTCATCACAAGCTTTCAATTCGGCCTTTGCCTCCCGCAGTTCTTGATCGAGGATACGGATAGACTGGCTGTCCGCAACGGCTTCAGTTCCTTCATTGACCGCGCCTTTCAAGGCAGTCCAAATTTTTCTCAGGCTCATGCTACACCCTCCATTTCAAAATGATCAGCATATAAATCCAGGAAGTCACCCACATTGGAGAACAGGGTTTCAACTTCTTCAATTACCACTTCGTCCTTACTGGACACAGACAAAGCGCCAAAAGCGACATAGTAACGCTCACCGCCAATCATGGTGATGGCGATCGACGTCAGAGGAACCAGTTGATGAGTCTGGAGAATCAACTCATTAAGGGAGACCACGTCGGCTACCTGGCTGACCGGGAACAAGATGCTCTCGACAACGATTTGCTTCTCACCGACATAAACGAATGCATCGACTCCTTCGTCATTGGAAATACTGAGGCACTCTCCCTCAGATTCCACCACCCATCCGGTGTGGCTTTCCGCCAAATGGCGTAGATTCTCATGGTTCCAGGTCATCTCGACTCCCTCGCTGTGGAATATTAGTCACAAATATAGCATCAAAAAAAAGGCGGTCAATAACTTATTTCAAACTTATGTTGCAAATAATACACACAAAGATAATATTTACCACATAAGTGACATCAACTGTAACGGAGTCGAGCCCATGGACCACAAGCAAAGCCTCAGTAACCAGCAAGCACTGGCTCCGTACAAACAGGCTATCGCCCGCTATGTGCGCGCATCTATGGCTTTGCGGGGTATGCGTTACGGGGATCTCGCCCAGGCCCTGGCCGAAAGAGGGATTTCAATGACCACGGAAAACCTGCGTAGCAAGGTGAGCAAATGCATGTTTTCTGCAGATCTCCTGGCAGCCATCATTGATGCCTTATCGGTGGAAGACAGCGCCATGCCTGAAATCCTTAAGCAAGCGCGAGAACTGCAAGATCAAGGACTCAATACCGAACAATAGAGAAGCTAACATGCTCTATCATGCAGTACCAATAGGAAGTAAATCGCTAAACTCGAAGACAGAGCATGCTATAAAATCTAGCAACCAGGCCCGCTGAATAGCTAGTAGTGATGGAGCTTATAAACCGGCTCACCGTTACCACACTTACCGACAACCTCTGGTTCAGAGAGTTTGGCTCCTGCCGGTATTATTTTATTGGTTGGCCACCATACAAAACAGGCATAGCGAAAATTGACTGCCCAGTTACAGTAAAGGCGGCCGTCATCCTCCTCATAGAATCGCGCCTGACAAAAGCTTAAGGTCGGGCTTCGCACCCCCTGTTGCTGCTGGGCATCCACAAATATCACATCCACAGCTGCTACGGCAGTCACCCAAAAGCAGGGTATTAATAACCACAATTTCATAGGCGTACTCGGCTAAACTGCAAGCTGAACTCCTATAAAGCCTAGCAGCCCCGGCGCAACTTTCATTTTGTGTATCCACTTCTAAGAGTGAGCCCCCCACTACCCTAAAGGTGATCCCTCTTCAAAACCGCAAGAATACGTCTAAGGCAGTTCTCTGGGTCACGCTTCCAGCTGGCATAGGGTAATGGCAAAACAGTAACCCCCGCCCTGTGCAACACTTTATAAGTCTGAGTAGTAAAGTGATACCGATACTCCCCAGGAAAACCGATCAAATCCACCCCCAGGACTCGGCCGTGGTATTCGCAAACCACATCAATACGCTGGCCGGCGATAGGGAATGCAACCCAATGTCTGACCTCCGCCATCCGTAGGCTCGCACTTACCTCTTCAGCAAACTCGCAGGGAAAAACTTTTTGTGGAGCACTTAGGCCCACCTCATGTTCAAAATCAACATAGCGGCGCAGCAAGTGCTCAGGTGACAGGGATTCTGGGCTGATGGAATAAGCTACCAACTGTCTCTCTTTAGCCCGGGTCACAGCAACATTAAACATGTCGGCACGATTAAGATAAGTCGCTGCACGCAGGGACTGATTGTCTACAGAAAAAGACAGGAGCATCAGGTCCCGCTCCTCTCCCTGAAATCCGTAAGGGGTTGCAACCAAGACGGAGAAACTGCGCAGCACATCTGCCGGGAAGGCCTTATCCACTTCGGATGCCAGATAATCCGCCTGCTCCCTGAAAGGAGAAAGAATTCCAACCGTTGGCTTGAGTGGTGAGTCGGCATAGCGATGAGTATGTTCACGCAGCTGCTCAAGTATCCAATCCTTTTCCAGCCGATTTCTGCCATTTTTTGCTCGCTTTCCCTCCAAGTAATGCAGAGTTAAAGTCCTCTCACTGGAGGCTACCGGTCTAGCCTGCATTACCTTGAGTCGATCTGTATAAAAAGAGTTATTGCTAAAAGCAATTAACTCCGGCTGACTACGATAGTGTTCATCCAGTAAGGTAACGGCTTGCTGACTACCCAGGGAGTCAGAGACAATATCCAACAAGGACTGGTCCCGGTAACTCAACTTCATAGGTAATTCTTCAAGGCTGCCTAGGTCTTCCCACAACTGTTGTTGTTGCGCCACAGATAAAAAGGAGACGTGACGCAGCTGCTTGCCATCCCCGACGACAACCGCACGTTTTGCTCGCTGCAATGCTGGTAGGGCGCTGGCGATATCACACTGGGTGGACTCATCAAAGATAACGAGATCAAAGAGCTCGCGGGAGAGAGGCAATACTTCATTTAGCTCATCCAGGCTCACAAGCCAAATTGGGTACGCCTGTAAAACAACCTGCATATTCGTTTGAGCAAAATGCTCTGCTTGTGTTTTGGAGGTTCTAGCCCTGAGAGCCTGATTGAAAGCCGATAAATGCCTTCTTTCATGCTTTAAAAGATTTAGAAGGGCCTCTTTTCGATAAGCATTAATAAATCGAGACGCATGCCGCTCAAAATTTTTACGCAAGGTTCCGATTACCTCCTGGAATTCCCACAGTGATTCCGTATCCAGTTGCCTACCTAAAATACGCAATCTCAATGCCACCAACCAAGCGGCAAAACCATCGGAACCGAGTTTCTGAGCAGCTCTTAACGCCCCATTAAAGCGGCGCTCAGCTTTACGCATTGATTTGAGTGTTACTTTAAGACCACGCTTTAGGTTGGCAGCGCTCACCTCGGGAGCTTCAACCCCTTCTTTGAGCAAAGAATCCAAATGAAATTTCAGGCTGGGTATAAACCCCTTTTCACCCGCATGTACATACCCTTCCTGTAAGTCATAGTCCTCACGCAACTTCTGCCGTACAACATCTATGGCCTGGGGGGTTTTAGAAACTACCAAAACAGTATTGCCATGCAGCATTTGGTCAATCGCCATTGCGGCAATGGTAAAACTCTTACCGGTGCCTGGCGGGCCAGAAACCAGACTCAAGGGCATCTTCGCGGCATTTTGCAATGTCCTTTCCTGAGCTTCACTCAAAAGTCCCGGCAGCATCTCCGGCTCACTGTCACTTTGCAGGAAATCAACAACCTCCTCCCCAAGGGCCAAATTTAATGGAGCAGAAAAGTTTCGTTCTCGGCCTAGAAGTTTCAGCTCATGAAGGACACCTCGCGATCCCCGCGACCTATCAGCCAGAATGAGGGCGCAAGCACTACTTATTGCCAGAGCTGGAGCCCTGCCCAACTCATCACAATCAACCGCCTGTAGATTCGGCCAGCGGCTAATCTCTTCAATACCGGTTAACCGACTGTTTTGTTCCAGCCAGCGCCCCATGGCTGCCACCTGGGGACTATCCAGCGGAAAGCTCGGTATAGGGAAGCTATCTGTTACTCTTGAGTCTATATCCGGCTTAAGGATCAAGCGCAGCAGTGGAAGGTTGATATGGAGATCAGCCGAGTTGACCTCCACAAAATACTCTTCGTCAGAACAAAGACGGGCAGGAAAATACAGTAGCGGGGCACACAATTGACGCTTGGAACTAAGCCCTAGCTGGCTCGGGAGTTCACCAGAGATCAAGAACACCGAATAGATTAAACTGCGCTCTTTTCGGTAAGCATCCGTTAGCTCTACGAGCTTAGTAACCGAGGTCCCCACCAATGGTACTCTGGGCAACTCTCCACTGGCTAAAAAGTCCCGCTCTCTGAAAAATACCCGGCGATTACCCGAAAGCCGGGCAATATTACTCAGTGATAAATCATGACTATCCGCCTGATAGCAGCGTCTGAAATATTCGACCAACAACTTGGAGGAGTCCCGCATAACCATCCATGCTTCCAATTAGAGGCAAAGTCCTGCCCGAAATTGTACCACCGGGACGACACTCCCCACTCAATGTGCCAGTTGGCATTTAGACTGGCTAGCCCTCACTCGCTATTGTGCGTAGTTTGCGAGATTCATCTCGACTCAGGCTCAGTCCATATTTCTCTACGATAGAAATAAATCGCTGAACATATATTTTACCGACGGGCGCATAGGGTGGCATCCACTCATCAGGCCCTTTGTGCCCTTTACTTTGATTGCGGCCATCATCCACCAACCAGAGGTTATCGATATCCTCAGCAAAGTGCCTTTTCTTTGCGCGGCTCCACCCAGCTCCTCCATGATCATGGGCCCACTTAAGGGGCACAATATGCTCCACATCCAGATCAGAAGCTTTGCTGTAAAAATTGCCGGTATAAGGATCTAGCCACAACCCAGTATCCACCTTACAGCCGTTGGCGCGAGTATAAGTAACTGGCGAAAGGGAGTACCGTATCAACAGCTCATGTCGGGTATCTTGGCAATCCCTATCTGTATCAGACCACTTGGGTAACCACTCTGATCTCTCATAACTAATCGCCAGAGCAGAAAAGCTGAAAGAAAATAAAAAGAAGCACACACAAAATCTTGAAATTGACCGAACACTCATACATCAACTACCAATCAAATCAGATCTTTAGATTACTAGAAAACTGATCGGGATTGTATGTACCGGTTCAAACTGAGGTAAAACGAAACCATTAATTACCTACAAGCAGCGAAAGGAAAAAATAAGTGTATGAACCGGCGCAACGGAGGCAGTTAGAAACCACGAGTACCAGGGAAAGGAAGGATGATCCCACGCAATACTTAAAAAGGCATTGCGCAGGATCTCGAATTACCCACCATCAACGCAGGCTCATCGCACTATACAGAGACAATCTCTTTAGCAGGGGCTGGCTGCGACTTTAAATTCACCTCATCTAGATTACCTTCCACCTCATTAGGCTTAACCTTGTGGAAGACCGCGTAGAAAACAGGGATAGCAATCAGCGTAAGCACAGTGGCAAAACCCAGCCCCCCCATAATGGTTACGGCCATATCCGCAAAGAAAGCATCAAATAGCAGTGGCGACATTCCTAAAATAGTGGTCACAGCTGCAAGGAAGACCGGACGCAAGCGACTTACGCTAGCACGCTGAATAGCAGTGAGTCTGGGCAGGCCCGCATGTGTTTGCACTTCGATCTCATCGACCAAAACCACAGCGTTTTTAATCAGCATTCCGGATAAACTCAATACACCAAGAAGTGACATAAATCCGAAAGGCAGCCCCGTCGCCAACAAGCCTACAACTACGCCCACCAAACACATGGGAACTACCAGCCAGATAATTACGGGCTCACGTACAGTACCGAACAACAAGATCGATACCAGGATCATGATTAGGAAGCCAAGTGGCAAGCCTTTACCCAGAGACTTCTGTGCATCGGTAGAGCTTTCATACTCACCACCAAATTCCACTTTAAAGCCTGGTGGTAACTGCATACTTTCTACCCAGGGGCGAATTCTCCCAAACGCGGCCATAGCAGTAACGCCTTCCGGAGCATCGGCACTGATAGTGATGGTCGGAACCCTATCGCGTCTTTGGATCAGGCCCTCATCTGCAGTAACCTCAAAATCCGTGATCAACTGTCCCGCCGGAATATACCCTTGCTCGTTAGGGCTCCAGACCAAACGATCCTCCAGGGAACCCACTTGATTCCTATCCCCTTCCGGCATTCGCGCAATAATAGGGATAATACGATCGCCGCTCTCAAAATCACCCACGGTATAACCGGCAGAGGCAAATTGAATCATCCGGCTAATATCGGTATTCGTGACACCAGCTACGCGAGCGCGCTCATCATCAAGGTGCGCATGGATAGTCGGCTCTCTACTGCGCCAATCATGGCGAATATCTTCCAGGCCCTTCTCGCGAAACTGTTGCTCAACATCTACGGCAAGCGCACGCAAGGTCTGAAAATCCTGACCAGAAATTCGCACTTCCACATCGGCACCACCACCAGGGCCAAACACCAGGCGCTTAAAGGTAATCAATGCTTCAGGCTGCTCTTCACGTAACTGCGCCTTTGCCCTCTCTATCAGTTGAGCGATCTGCTCGCGATTCTCAGTGCGAACAATTAGCTGACCATAGGAAGCGTTGGGCGGTTCAGGAGCATAAGTGAGCATAAAGCGATCGGCTCCCCGACCAGCTACAGCCGTTACCGAAACCACCTCATCCTGCTCTTTAAAATACTTTGTTGCCTGTTGAAGAGCCTTATCAGTACGGTTGATATCACTGCCCTGTGGTAAGAAGTAATTCACATAGAACAGCGGTGCATTGGAGTTGGGGAAGAATCCCTGCTTTACAAACCCAAAAGCAAAATAGCTTACTAATGTAACGGCAACGAGTAAGCCGATGGTGAGGCCACGATGCCTTAATGCTCCTGCTAAGGCTCCGGAATACATGTTATAAAAACGACCATTATAGGGGTCTTCAGAATCTGAATTCTTACCGGGTTTGAACAGGTGATACCCCAAATAGGGCGTTACAGTTACAGCGAGAATCCAGCTGAGCAGCAATGAAATCCCAATCACAGCAAACAGCGAGAAGAGGAATTCACCGGTGGCATCATCAGACAGTCCAATACCAGAGAAAGCCATAATACCAATTACAGTGGCCCCCAAAAGCGGCCAGAATGTTTGGCGCACTACCCGGCTGGCAGCGCTCTTGGGCTCCTCATTTCGTTGAACCCCCATCAACATGCCTTCTGCAACTACGATAGCATTATCAACCAACATACCCATGGCAATAATGAGGGCACCAAGAGAAATCCTCTGCAGGTTCAAACCAAACAGGTTCATGATTAATACGGTACCCAGAACCGTAAGACCAAGTACGGTACCCACCACCACACCAGAGCGCCAGCCCATAAATACACAGAGTACGAGGGTAACGATCACAACTGAAGAGACCAGATTAAACAGAAAGCCATCGACACTCTCTTCTACCACTTGGTGCTGGGCATAAACCGGGTGAATTTCCACCCCCAGCGGCAGTGCCTGTTTTATCTCCTCAAGCTTGGCCTCTACAGCCTTACCAACATTAACAATATTGGTATTTTCAGCTCCCGCTATACCAAGTAATACCGCCTGATTTCCATCATAACGGGCGATAAAGCTAGGGCTTTCATCGTAACCCAGGGAGATATCTGCGATATCTCTGATGGCCAACATTGCCGTTGAACCAGGTACGCCCACAAGAATATTACGGATTGCTTCCAAGTCACTTGCAGGATTATCCACTACGATGCGGGTGCGCAAATCCTGACCACCGATTTCCCCAACTTTCTGTGTGGAGCTTTCCGATTGCAGAACCTGGGCTAGATCATCGAGAGAGAAACCAAACTGGGCGAGTCGGGACTCATCAATATCCAAATAGGCGACTTCATCAATGATTCCAGAACGGGAAACTTTCGCCACCCCCTCAACACCGAGCAGTTCACGACGAATCGCTTTGGTGATTTCACGCATTTCGGTCAGGGAAAAACCCTCGCCGGTAATCGCATAATAAATACCGTAGACTTCACCGAAGTCATCATTGACCACCGAGGGATATGCCCCACTGGGAAGGTCACTTTGGGCATCATTAACTTTGCGACGCAGCTCATCCCATACCTGAGCCAGTTCTGCGGAGGCGTATTGATCCTTAATCTCTACACGGATTTCCGACATTCCCGGACTAGAGGTAGAGGTTACCTTATCCAGCTGTCCCATTTGCTGGATAGCAACCTCAAGCTTTTCCGTAACCTCCTCTTCCACCCTTTGTGCACTGGCACCGGGATAGAAGGTATACACTCGCGCTTCTTTAATGGTAAAGGCAGGGTCTTCAAGGCGGCCAATATCCGAAAGCCCCCAGAGTCCGCCGATCAGGCAAATCAACATTAGTAGCCAGCTATAAACCGGCTTTTCGATAAATGTGTCAGAAATCTTCACAACATTTCCCCCCTGTTCACAGGGCCAGAGCTCTCAAGCAAAAAACTAGTGCTGTACATAATTGCGAACTTTTGCACCGTCATAGAGATGCTGACCGCCCGCAGCTACCAACTTCATCGCTGCTGACAAGCCCTTAGTGATCTGTACGGCTTCACCATTGGTACGGCCAAGAGCCACCTGAACCTTGGAAACCGATTGATCTTCATTAATTTGCCAGACATAGGGTTTCCCCTCACTATTGCTCTGCACCGCCGCCAGAGGAATCCAAAAATCTCCGCTGCCCTCTTTCATTTTGACCGTCACTCGGGCAGTCATACCAGGAAGGATCTGAACATTCTGCGGTCGCGGCATCCCCAGTTCCACCGCGTAGGTCTGGGTTACACTGTCGGCTTCCGCTTGGTGTTCACGGTATTGCAAAGCAAACTGCTCACCCGGAAGAAACTCAAACTCCGCTAACACTGAGCTTATTTGCTCTTCGTTGACAGTAGCCAACATTTTTTCCGGCACAGAAATTTGTATACGCACCTCAGAAATATTCTGTAAGCGCACAATGGGCTGGCCTGGCTGAACGTTAGTGTAATTCTCGACAAGCTGCCGTGTTGCCAACGCATCAAAGGGAACCGTCAGCTTGGTATAAGCTAAATCCTGTTCCGCTCTTTCCAGGGTTACTTTGGCAAGGTCAAAGTTACTCTCGGTTTCATCGAGCTGCTGCTGGGAAATCACTTTGGAACTTGCCAGTGAGCGCTGTCGATTCAATGTTTTCTCCAGAAGCTCTACATTTACCCGGGCTTCCTTTACCCGGCGTCGGTAATCGCGATCGTCAAGCTCGGCAATCAAAGTGCCTTTAGGAATGATTTCGCCCTCTCGAAGATTTAGCTTATCGAGCTTACCGCCAACCTGAAAAGAAAGGTCCACGCTCTGCACAGCTTTTACCCTGCCTGCAAATTGGCGATCTGCCACTTTATTGGTGCTCTGAACGGTGGCCACTTTCACCGGCCACAACCGCTCAGCACGTTGCTCTTCTTTCTCCGAGCCGGAGCAACCCGCAAGAATGACCACCGCTGCCATAAGCAGGGCTAGTGGGGCACGAGAACTTACCGACAATTTCATATTCGTCATCCAAAAAGCGTGTTTAAGAAAAAAATCAGGTGAGATCTGCAGAAAGCATCAACAAACGTTCGCGTAAACGGGTGAGCATCGGATCTTCTGGCTCCACCACACCCAACACACGCCCAAAGAACATACCTTGGGCTGCGAGAATCAACAGCTGTGCAAACTCGGGGTCTTTGTAGGTTTGGGAGATTTCACTGCGCAATTCAGCCTCCTTAACCTTAACTGGTTCCAGGAGCGCCGGATCTTCGGCTACTGCTGCAATCAATGAACGGGGCAAGCCTTCATCATCTTCCATTAGTTCAAAAATGGAACTCAGCCGAGAGGTCAACAAGTCACCGCCAGCTTTGGTGCAAGCTTCAGCACTGGCATCTTCCCTGGCAATCGCTGCCTCCAACATCGCTTTGAGAAGAGACTGTTTGGTTCTGAAGTGATGAATTAAACCACCCTTACTTAACCCGCACTGGGTAGCCACTGCATCGAGAGTGAGCTTGCGTGCCCCCTTCTCTCGCACCACCTCTTCGGCAGCACGGACAATGGCAGATTTATCGACTCTGGACACATGACCTCCCGGGATTACCCAACAAACCAACCGGCTGGTCGGTATCTTAACGCTCCTCAGCAAAAGATCAAGCTATGCTACCCTCTGTCACCGTCAAGCAAGGTTAAAAAGTGTTTACGAAACGCGCTGACCTAACCAGTGAAAGTCAGCGCCCCCGATTACGGAGTTACTTATGACGGATCACGCCTGCCCCTGCGGCTCAGGTAAGAAATTTCAGAGCTGTTGCAACCTCTTCCTCTCTGGGCAAGCCTATCCCAATACTGCAGAGAACCTGATGCGCAGCCGTTATTGCGCTTATGCGATGGGAAACCTGGCCTATCTGCGCAAAACTTGGCATCCAGACACCTATCCAGATCTTCGCCAGGAGGACCTGGAGACCCAGTGGACGAGACTGGAGGTTATTAAAAGCAAAGCTGGCCTGAAGAGATCGGTGGTAGAGTTTAAGGCGTGGTATTCAGAAAATGAGCAGGAACATGTAATTCATGAAGTATCCCTGTTCAAACTCTACAAAAAAAAGTGGGTGTATCTGGAAGCGCTCCCCGAATGGCCTGAAGAAGGCAGAACCTAAAAACCGGCAAGAGTCAGTGGCAAAATAAAACGAACTGCAACTACAAGAGAGTAAGTATCGCGGGAGCCCCTCCACTCCCGCACCTCCTTCCTCATTTTTTGTTTATTTAAAAAACGTTTTCCTGACTTTGCTTTAACGTGCGCACCACCCTTCCCCATAAGTGGATTACGCGCGATATAATTGCGAAATTTCCCACTCCCCTTAGGTGGATTTTTTTTCATATACATTCTCCTTTGTCGAAAATTTTGGCAGCTAAGTGCCAACAGCTAAGGTATTTTCCTGCTAGTCTCAGCCAAGTAACCGGCTTATGCCACATCAAATAACTCCTTTTCAAAACTGCTACAAACTAGAAGTCTACCCCTTAATACATATTACCTGACGCAGGGTATGCTCCACTTCGACAAGGTCTGACTGATTATCCATAACTTGATCTATATCTTTATAGGCCGCCGGAATTTCATCAATCACTCCCTTATCTTTACGGCATTGAACACCCCTAGTCTGCTCTTCAAGATCCTGCCTGGTAAACCTCTGGCGCGCTGCGCTACGACTCATTTTGCGGCCAGCTCCATGAGCGCATGAGTGGAATGATTCGGCAATACCACGTCCACGCACAATATAGGACTTGGCTCCCATTGAGCCTGGAATAATTCCCAGCTGATCTTTTTTCGCACTGATCGCCCCTTTACGGGTAATAAAAATATCCTGCTCAAAATGGCGTTCGCGCATTACATAATTGTGATGACAATTGATTACCTCACTGGTGAGCGTAAATTTTGGCAGAAAATTTTTGAGACAATTCAAAACCAACCTCATCATTTCTTCCCGATTAACTCTAGCGTACTCCTGGGCCCAGCTTACCGCCTCGATGTAATCATCAAGATGGTGGTTACCTTCGGAAAAGTAAGCCAAATCTTTATCTGGCAGATTACGTATATGTCCTGCCATATCCTTTCGAGCCAACTGGATAAAGTGCTGTCCAATAGCATTGCCAACACCTCGACTGCCTGAGTGCAGCATCACCCAAACCGCATTATTTTCATCCAGACAAATTTCAATAAAATGATTGCCGCCACCCAGGGTCCCCATCTGGGTAACCCAAGTTTTCTGTGGCTGATGCAGCCTTTTTAGTAGCCCAGGATGTTTTTCAAACAACCTATCCACACCGGGAGCTAAAAGTTTGCAGGCAGATTCCCTGGCACTGATCATCTTGTGACGACCCTGTCCAATGGGTACTTTCACCTCAATGGCCTCCCGCAATGCTTTCAGGTTGTCAGGCAACTGATGGGCATGTAACGAAGTTCGCACTGCATTCATTCCGCAGCCAATATCCACCCCTACCGCTGATGGGATTACCGCATCTACTGTTGGGATCACAGAACCAACGGTTGCCCCTTTTCCTAAATGTACATCCGGCATTGCCGCAACATGGGAGTGTACGATTGGTAACTGAGCAATATTTTTTAGCTGCTGCAAGGCCTGCGGCTCGATTTCATCGGTATATATTTTTACCGGCACACTACCTTGCTGTGCATTTTTATTTAGCACAATTTTTACAGGCATATAGAGTCCCTGGATTGATCCAATAAATCATTAAAAGCCCTCCAAAGCCCCAAACAAAAAAGCCCCGGCAAATGCCAGGGCTCTAGAGAATTCTGGCTTGAAAAGCTCAATCACTTTTCAAGCAGATGCACATGAAAAGCGATCAAAAAAATAGGTTGTTAATATCCACATTTCGCATTTCATGGCTCCTTCGTGGCTGCGTTCCACGTCAATCAAGAAATAACTAATAAAAAATGCCAGCTTTAAGCAACTCATGCCGACAACAAACTATGTGACAAATTTTATTGCCTAGCCGTAATAAGTCAACCTAAATTTAAACTACTTTTTAGTATTTTTTCTCAGCAAGTTACTATCAGGTATTAATACCAATTAACTGAGGCATTTTTTATATGCAATCACTACGTTTCGGCAATACACTAAGCAGCCGACATATGAGCCTGTATCAGATCAAACCATGAGTTGTGAACCAGAGATTATCTATGAGGACGAACACCTGCTTGCCGCTTATAAGCCTGAAGGCTGGCTCGTTCACCGCTCCGAGATAGACCGTCACGAGACACGTATCCTCCTGCAGCACCTCCGCAATCTAAGTGGTTATCATTTATACCCAGTTCACAGACTAGATAAGCCTACATCTGGAGTTATTATTTTTGGCAAAAGCAGTGCGGTCGCCGCTCAGCTCCAACATCAACTGGAAGGTAAGGGCTCCCTAAAGAAATATCTTGCTGTTTGCCGCGGATACTGCCCCGAACAGGAGACCATTGATTACCCACTCCCACCGGTAGCAGACTTTAAACACCAGAGGAAACGCCCCAAGTCAGAGCTTCCCCGCCAGGAGGCCATCACCCTCTTTCAGCGGCTCGCCACCATAGAACTACCTTATGAGGTGGATCGCTATCCCACCAGCCGATATTCACTGGTAGAAATTCAGCTGAAAACTGGTCGCCGACATCAAATCCGCAGACACTTCAAGCATATTCACCACCCCTTAATTGGTTGCCCCAAATATGGAAAATCTTCCCACAACCATTTTTTTTCTCAGCAGTTTAATTGTGGGAGACTGCTACTACATGCCGTAAAATTAGAATTACAGCACCCAGCTAGTCAAAAATTATTAGTATTACAGGCCGAACCACGAGGAAAGTTCATGAAGCTTCTGCAGACATTTGGCTGGTCTGATGCACTCAACCACTGAAGCAAAGGGAATAAAATTAGAAAACCAAGAAACACTGTGTTCGAGCGAGATCTCCCAAATAGAAATCACACTTAATTCAAATCGTTAGCAGGCAGTCCAAATTACGACGAAACATCTCCCTGCCCAAGCTGATCCTCGATACTCTTTTTACGTGAACCAAAGAGGCCTCTTCGCTCCACCTCAAGTTTGGGCTGAGGCCTCAAGAAATAGCGCAATTTATCTTTCTCCCACATTGCATCCTGGTAGCCAAGCTCAATCAACTCCTCAATATAAGGCCGCTCAAAAAGCAAGTAACTTGCCGCGGAGACTCCGCCTCCAGACCGCGTCGCACCTGTGGAGCGAAATAACCAACGCAACGCCGGCGGTAGATACTTTAATTTTCTCCCTCCCAATCTGGCGAGACTCTGCGATGGTTCAATAACCACGGATTCTACTGGCCGAAGAGGAGAGAGATCGGCAAATTTATCTTCTTCCACAGAATCCAGTAAGGTATTAACCCTATCCAAATGTTCCAAATCCCCTTCCAAGCTATCAATAAAAGCAGCATTGAACCACTGAGCAGTAATCTGGGCCATTGAAGGAGAATGGACCTGATTATTGCTACGCCGACTACCCCAGTGAACTGGAGAGCGGTTATCGGAAACACCTACGATAAAGACACGCTTAGCTCCAAGGTGTAAGGCCGGGCTGATGGGAGCCATTTGACGAATTGCACCATCGCAGTAGTAAATGTCGTCGATTTTTACTGCAGGAAAAATTGCGGGGATTGCAGATGAGGCGAGCAGGTGATCCACCGTCAAGCGGGTGGAAACTCCAAACCGGCGAAAGCGCTGCCAACCTCTCACACCATCCGCAGCTTGATAAAAGCTCACCGACTCGCCCTCACTATATGAAAGCGCATTAATGCAAGTTGCGTGTAGATGGCCTGCGTCGATATTTTTTTGGATATTATCGAAATTAATTACATCCAGTAAAAGCTGACGCAAGGGGAAATTATCGAGAAGTGCAAGAGGTTTTTCTCGCCCAACACCCTGATTAAACAGCGAACGGCTAATAGATAATAAATTACTTATTAAGCTAAACCAGCTAGTGCGGTACACCCGCTCCACACTCAGGTTCATCCACACCGAGCACATACTCTCGATCGCTTCTTTAAATGTACCTGGGTGAGCGGCCAGCATCATGGCATTCATAGCGCCAGCAGATGTGCCGCAAATAATTTTAAAAGGGCGCGGGTTATCTTCGGGCACAACTTCTGCTAGGGCTTTGAGAACCCCGGCCTGATAAGCAGCACGGGCGCCACCACCCGAGAGCACTAACGCGCTGTTCTGCACCGGAATCAGGGACTTTTCGTTACCTTGAGACACTGTCATCTTCCAACAGAAACAGGCTATAAATCACGCTACTGGCTATAAGGCTATTGAAAAGCACAGGCACAGACAAACACCATTACTTATATAAAGAGGCAGATGACTGTCAATCGCCTGTTCAGCTGTAATTTTTTCTCCAAATAAACTCTGAAATACTCAAGAAATCTAAAGTGCCATATTAACGACATAGCGGCCGATGCCATGGCCTCGGTGTAACCGTGCCAGAAATTCCGGTGCCTGTTCAAGTGATATATCTTCCGCAATAAGTTTTAGCTTATCGCCGATATACCATGGGCCAGCTAGCTTTTGCCAAACCGCAGCTTTCTTTTCTACTGGCAGCTCTACACTATCAACACCCAGCAGACTGATACCTCGCAAAATAAAAGGGAATACATTTGCATGAAACTGTGCGCCCGAAGCCATACCACATGCCGCTACACCACCACCGTATGCTAGGGATTTAACCACATTAAAAAGGGTTTCACCGCCTACTGTATCTACAGCCCAAGCCCATAAGGGTTTAGCCATGGCCTTGTTGGCAAATGGCGCTAAAGTATCTCGGTCAAGTACCTTCCAAGCACCCAATTCAGCGAGAAAGTCTGCCGCTTCAAGTTTCCCGGTCACCGCAGCTACTCGAAAGCCCAACTTTGCCAGCAGCGCCACCGCAATTGAGCCGACTCCGCCAGTAGCACCGCTGACCAATACTTCACCATCTTCTGGCATGGCTCCAGCCTCCAATAGCCGGTCCACACAGAGGGCTGCGGTTAACCCAGCAGTACCAAGCGCCATAGATTCCCTGGCGCTGAGCCCCTCTGGAAGCGGTAGAGCCCACTCAGAGGGAACAGCAGTAACCTCCGCCAAGCCGCCTGGGGTATTCATGCCTAAATCATAACCTGTGACTAAGAGTTCAGTTCCTGGCGTGAATTTACCACTTTGGTCTTCGAGCACTGAGCCTACCGCATCAATCCCTGGAGTGTGCGGGTACTCTCTGGTAATACTGCGGTTTCCAAATGCAGACATAGCATCCTTGTAGTTCAGAGAGGAATAGGAAACTCTAAGCAACAAGGGGTTACTAGGCAAATCTCGGAGATGTCGCTTCACCAGTAGTTGATCAAATTTTCCAGCGGCCACCTCTTCCACCCTAATGGCCCGAAACTCCCTTTCCTGAGAACTATTCATGCCTGCTTTATCCTAATGACAAACTTCCCTATAAATTGCCCTTGTCGATATCTCTTACTGGGCGTGATGACGCCATGCGCTCAATCTTGAGAATAGACGTGTCAGGGCCGACTCTACCCCGGCCTCAGCAGCCAACCCCATTTTCTTGGCGATATTTTTCTTCTCTTTGTATTCCACCTGAAACAGGTCAGCATGTTTAGCACAATCTGTCAGGTACTCATCAGATGTTTTCAGCTCATCCACAAGGCCCATTGTCAGAGCCTTTTGCCCAAACCAAACTTCTCCTGTCGCAACCTTGGCAACATCCAAGTTGGGGCGGTACTCACTGATAAAGTGCTGGAAAAGTACATGTATTTCCTCCAGATCACTCTGGAACTTCTCACGTCCCTCTTCAGTATTTTCTCCGAACATGGTTACTGTGCGCTTGAACTCACCCGCAGTGAAAAGCTCATAATCCACATCGTGACGCTTTAGCAAGCGATTAAAGTTAGGCAGCTGCGCCAAAACACCGATAGAGCCCAACATTGCGAAAGGTGCAGCGAGAATTCTGTCTGCCACGCAGGCCATCATATAACCGCCACTTGCCGCCACTTTATCCACTGCAATAGTGAGCTGAATGCCCGCACTACGTACACGTGCCAACTGGCTTGCGGCCAGACCATAGTTGGCCACCATTCCTCCGGGGCTTTCCAAGCAGAGCAGTACCTCATCACCAGCCTCTGCAACTTGAAGAATTGCAGTAATTTCCTCCCGCAAACGCGAAAGCTCACTGGCTTTGATGTCGCCATTAAAGTGGGTGACAAAAATACGCTTGCGCCCATCTGTCGAATCCGAGATTTTCTCTGCCTCTCGGGCATCAGCTTGTGGCTCTTTCGTCTCACCGCCTAGATTACCTTCTTTGGAGGTTTTCTCTTTGGCCGCCGCCTTATGCTTTTTAGCCAGGGCTTTTTCCTCAGCTTTCTTATCCTTTGCTAGCTGCTTTTTACGTTGATTAAACTCATGTTTTTCCATAACAGCTTCGAGCAGAGTTTCTTTAAACTGCTCGTAGCGGTCATTCAATCGAGTAACACTGATGTGTCCCTGCACCCTCTCTTTAAGCTGCTCTCGATTAGCAAAAATAAAACCTATCAACACCATCAGAGCAACGATAACAGTTACTATTTTTGCCAGGAACAGGCCGTATTCAATTAAAAATTCCACTTATACTCCAGATTGCTGCCATGCAAATTAAAAATTATTTAGCCGCCCTACTGCCAACCATCCAAGGCAGTGGTCGCCTGCTGATTTAATGGTCGCGCCAACAAGCCACTGTGACTGATACGCACCTCATAAACTGCACCATCCTCCATCGGCAAGAAGGTTGCGCTCCCGTAGACGGCATCAACGAAAGGAAGATTTTTATCAAACCCTCGTACAAACTGCCAAATATCAACCCCATAATTTGCGCCATCAATTTGATGCACAGAGCGTTCGCGTACTCTTTCATCTTGCAAGGTAAGATAACGACCACTCAGGCGATCCAGGCGATAAGCTGGCTCGATACCCCAGCGTATCAAAGGGCCTTGCCACTTCAGCATACGGGCATCCAATTGCCACTGATCTCCATACAGCTCAAATTTTTGCGAAATACCATCGGCATCAGAAAACTTCACTTCAAACTGCTGCTCCGCGATCTTTTTAAATGACACAACGCCAACGCTATGCTCATTACCTAGATTTCGATAACTGTATACATCCGCAGCAACCAAAACGATCCAAAGGGCCAAACCAAAGAAAACCAGCCCTACAGAGCCGCGCAAAAAACCCATCACCCAAGAGCCACTCAATAGTACCCTCGCTCCCCAAAAGACGAGGAACAGAGCCACTACCGCTATTAGGAAGGTGATCACGATATACATGATGATACTTAACTCCTCTCTGCCAATTCCTTAAAAACGGAAGGTCTACAGCTTCAATCCGCCTGCCAATAAATTGGCAAACGTATGAATCAACTGTCCAGATAAAGTTTGCACTGGCGGAATAGCTGGCAGCGAACGATAGTGGAACCACTGAGCCTCCTCAATCTCATTTGGATCGGGGCATAGCTCCCCCCCCTGCCACTCTGCCAGATATCCCAACATCAACTGCCCCGGAAAAGGCCAGGGTTGGCTACCGACGTACCTGAGTTTTCCCACCTCAAGTCCAACTTCCTCTCGGACTTCTCGCCTTAAAGCCTGCTCTGCACTTTCACCTGGTTCAATAAATCCAGCCAGCGCGGTATAGGTGATATTTCTTCGATTGGCATGGCGAGCGAGTAGGCACTCCTCCCCACGGGTAACCAACATGATTACGCAGGGAGAAATTCTTGGGTAAACCGTCAACTGACAATTTGGGCAGGTCCTGGCCCGGTCTAGAGAATGGTAATGGGTTTCCGTGCCGCAGCGGCCGCAAAAGCGGTGATCTCGATCCCAATAAGCCACCTGCAGAGCTCGGCCAGCTAAAGCAAATAGATACTCCTCTGTCGAAGTAAGTAGACTACGCAGGTTACGCCAGTCATGCCCATGAATCTCAAACTGAGCTGAAAGTACTCTAACACCGCAACTGCGACCTCCCAGCTCACCGAGATAGTGGCTTGAGATAGCAGTAGTAGGTGGCAATTGATCCACCTCGTGAATGAACCGGTCTCCACTACAGAGAACCAGGCCCTCCGCTACAATAATTTGCTGGGAGAACTCAGGAGCCTCCCAAACATTTGCGGCAGGCTCAAAGCGATCAACCAAAAAGTGACTCCTTTCTCAAGTTAGGCCGTTTCAACAGGACAACCTAGCGCTGCCAAGCTCTCCACTGCAAGATTCAGAGATTGAACATCTGCCTGGCGATGTAGCTTTACTTCGCCTAGGTAGTATTCCAGGCTAATAATCGCATCGGCAAAGATATCCAGCAGCTGCTCCACCTCAGGGGCCGCATCATGCCTATCCACCGAGCTTTCAACAAAGTTCAGCAAACCTTCAACCACGGCTGCGGCACGGCGGAGGTTGAGCACAATCAGCCCCCCTCGAACGGAATTTAAAGTGGTGGAAACATTGCGGATATGCCCGTGATCAAAACCAGAGTCTGCATAGGCAGCCAGCGCTCGCTTGATGAGGGCAAGGCCCGCTTCCGCCTCTTTAAGTACTGCCACCTCGGCCTCGGCCAGCTGGCTGCACTCAAATGCAATATCCGCATGACCGTACTCATCAAGATCAATACTGGTGCTTTGCTTTAGCGCCCGTACAGTACTATCTACCATTAGCACTTGGCCTGTGAGCTTTTGCAACGCTGCATCCGCAACGGAGCCACCAGCACCTGCTTCGCTCTGGTATTCAGCTATGGCATTACGCAGGCTCTCCCCAATCCGTCTGAAATTGAGCATTTGTAAGGTGCCGGCAACCTTTTGCAGGGTAGTAGTCAGGCCATCATCCTCATCAATACCCGATACCCCAATCATCTCGATGTCATCAAGCATTCTCCGCACACTAGACAATTCTTCATCAAGGGCACCCGCAACTGCAGCAATAGCCGTTGCACCAGGGCCGCCGAGGCTTGCGCGCTCTCTTTCCAGTTCATCCTCAGTGTATTCGAGTTCCTCCGCAGAAAAAGCTTCAAGCAGTTTCTCTCCACTTTTATCAGGGCGTGAAAGAGCCAGCCAATAGATACATTCTTTTAAAAGAATTGGCGGAGCCGGTTGATCCAGGGCCGTATCACACTCTTTCTGTAATGCACGCAGCCAGCGGTCAAACATACTGAAAACCATCACCCGCGAACGGCTGATCCGCATTTCAGCCGCAGCCATGCCGCCAAGTGCGGCTCCAGCTACCAGCCATAGGCGCCCATTGGGGCGGCCTGTGGTAATACTGGCAATACGCTCTAGTGCTCGCGCCATCATCGTGAAAGCGGGCCCCCTAGGCTTTCCACGCAACAGCGCCAATAAACCAACTTGGTACATATGACGAAACCTGCGCACAAAACTGCGAAGGTCTTCGGACATTACCGCCGAAGCCCCCAGGCCAGGTATCGAAGCACTTAGATTACAGCTAAAAAAGTGACTCTCTGGCACAGGAGGCTCGGAACGCGCCGCACGTAAATTGTTAATAAAAGGTATTAACAGCTCTGGGCGCGCAATCGCTCGGTTTTGCACGAAGTCAAGATAACGACCCAGCACATAAAAACCCGTACCCAAGGCTTCCATCAGCTCTTCTGTGGGCTGTTGGCGCCCCTCCAGCACCTCGGTCAAAGCGGCGATCTTTTCCTGCGCTAGCAATTCACCCGCATGGAGTTGCACCATTTGCAGCACTCCACTCACTTGCCTAAGAACAGCGACACACTGCTCCAAAGACTGTTTCTGGGTGGTATCTGCTGCAAACTTATCCAGGTGAGCGGCGGCATTGTCTATTGCAACAACCAGCTCGTCCTTGACTACATTGACAGAAGTGATGTTGATCTTGCGCAATTCACTTTTTGCCTGCACCACTACATTCTTCCTGTAACCGAACAAAAAACAACCAACTCCAGTGGAGTAGGCCTAATAAACGGCAATTTATACCAATAGCGAAAAGAGTCCACCTTTCCGCAGACAAATTCCACCGAATATTCGACAAAACCCCCGGCAATAAGGCAGACAGCCCTAAATTACTTGAATTTTCCGGAAAACCCAGTAGCGTTTGCTATTTTGATATTTGCGTCTGTACGCATTTTGTTCTTGCGCACAAAAAACAACCAGTACAAAAATTAACAGCTTTGCCGCAAGGGGAAGAGACAGGGGAGTAGGCACATCACTGCTATTCTCGCCAATCAATTCCAACACTCCAATTTGGCCCTTAACTGGGTAAACCATGGAAGTAAATGATGAACACCTACAACAATGCAATTACCGCGTCTGGAAGCGGTTTTGGCCGGGCTTTTGCAGATAATTTTCTCGGTGAGGCTCCGGACTGGTACAAATTAACCATCGCCGCCTTCCTACTTTTAAACCCTCTCCTACTCTATGTCAGCGGCCCCTTCATCACCGGCTGGGTGCTAATCGGGGAATTTATTTTTACCCTGGCCATGGCTTTAAAATGCTACCCATTGCAACCAGGCGGACTGCTTGCAATCGAAGCCGTGTTGATGGGCATGACCAGTACTGATGCGGTTTACCACGAGGTAGTAGAGAATATAGAAGTTATCTTGTTGCTAATGTTTATGGTGGCAGGCATCTACTTTATGAAGAGCCTGTTACTATTTGTCTTCACCAAGATCCTTATTCATGTAAATTCTAAAAGCCTATTGTCACTATTGTTCTGTGCAGTGGCAGCTGTGCTTTCCGCCTTTTTGGATGCACTTACCGTAACAGCTGTTTTGATTGCCGTTGCTGTTGGCTTTTATTCGGTATACCACCGGGTTGCATCACAACAACCCCATCACCACCATAGTCACGATCACTCCAACGATGAGCATGTGGTCGAGTATCACCGTGAGGATTTAGATCAGTTCCGGGCCTACTTGCGCAGCCTGATCATGCACGGCGCTGTCGGCACCGCACTCGGCGGAGTATGTACCTTAGTGGGCGAGCCGCAAAATCTCCTCATTGCCGAGAAAGCCGGATGGGAATTTGTGCAGTTTTTCCTACAAATGGCTCCAGTGACCATCCCCACCCTGTTTGCCGGACTAATAACTTGCGTAGTCTTGGAAAAAACCAAGGTATTCGGTTACGGCGTACAGCTTCCCCTAGCGGTTAGGGAAGTTTTAGTAAACTTCTCCAAGGAAGAAGAAAGCAAACGTACCAGCGCCCAGGTTGCTGAGCTCTGGATACAGGGTATTGTTGCACTAGTTCTAGTATTCGCCCTGGCCTTCCACGTTGCAGAAGTTGGCATGATTGGCCTGATGATTATTGTATTGCTAACGGCCTTTAATGGGGTGGTTCAAGAAGCTCGTATCGGCCATGCCTTTGAAGAAGCACTGCCTTTTACTGCACTTTTAGTTGTGTTCTTCGCGATTGTTGCAGTCATTCATCAACAACACCTATTTGAACCCGTGACTCACTTCGTACTATCGCAAAAGCCTGAACAACAACCGGCTTTACTGTTTGTTGCCAACGGTATTCTATCCATGATCAGTGATAACGTGTTTGTCGCCACCGTATATATCAATGAAGTTAAATCGGCTCTCGTTGCTGGCGATATAACTCGGGAGCACTTCGACAAACTAGCTATTGCCATCAATACTGGCACCAACTTACCGAGTGTTGCCACACCTAATGGGCAGGCGGCATTCTTATTTCTTCTGACGTCGGCCCTTGCGCCCCTCATCCGCCTATCCTACGGCCGCATGGTGATTATGGCCCTACCCTATACATTAGTACTCAGTGCTGTAGCTCTGTTTTGTGTGATTTACACTCTCTAGAGAATAATTCGCCGGCAAATACCCAGTATTAGCCGGCAGCCCCAAAGCTATGACCCAACGATAAGAAGAGTAACCAGCAATAAAAAAGCCCGCTTAGCGGGCTTTTTTATTGCTTACCAGAAGTGCTTCCCAGCAGATTTCTGCAAAAGCTCAAGCATAGACAGGTGCGCTTCCTGCTCATGTCCCGAAGCCTGGATTACCCTGAGAGAGGGCCGATTCTGCGGAAGCCTGCGAATTACCGATGATACACTCTCCCCCTTTGCCTGCTCACTCTCCTCAGAGCTTTGCCCATCGCCCCCCTGAGCCAACCCCAAATCGGTTTGGCCTCCAGTCATCATCAGGTAGACGTCGGCAAGTATCTCCGCATCTAGCAGAGCGCCATGCAGATCTCGCTGTGAATTGTCGACGAAATAACGTTTACACAACGCATCCAGGTTGTTCTTTTGACCAGGATGCTTTTCTCGCGCAAGGGCCAGAGTATCCAACACACTGCAATGAGCATTCACATGCTGCCAGCGTGGACTGCCCAACAACTTTAGCTCGGCATTTATAAAGCCAACATCAAACGGGGCGTTGTGAATAACGAGCTCAGCACCCTCGCAGAAAGCCATAAATTCGTCGGCGATCTGCGCAAAAACGGGCTTATCCGCAAGGAACTCGTTGGTGATACCGTGAACTTCAATCGCCCCATCATCAACCTGCCGCTGAGGGTTTATATATTGATGATAATGACGCCCTGTAAGCTTACGGTTTTCAAGCTCCACACAGCCTATTTCAATAATTCGGTGGCCATTCTTGGGATCTAGGCCGGTAGTTTCGGTGTCCAGTACAACCTGGCGCATAACTCACTCCCCGTCAGAATTACAGCTCATCTATACCACGATTGGCTAACTGGTCAGCCCGCTCATTTCCAGGGTGGCCAGCATGGCCCTTCACCCAGTGCCACTCGACCTGATGCCTGGCAACGCCTTCATCCAACTGACGCCAGAGATCGGCATTTTTTACTGGCTTTTTACTCGCCGTCTTCCAACCATTCTTTTTCCAGTTATTGATCCAACCAGTGATCCCCTGCCTTAGATATTGGGAATCGGTATGTAATTCAACCTCACAGGGCTGCTTCAGGGCTTCCAATGCCTTGATCGCAGCCATCAGCTCCATACGGTTATTGGTGGTATGGGACTCCCCTCCACATAACTCTTTTTCATGCTCTCCGTAAACCAGTAGAGCTCCCCAGCCACCTGGACCCGGGTTGCCACGACAGGCGCCATCTGTGTAGATAGTAATTTGCTTCAAAATCAGTGCCAGAAATAGGAGTAAATCAGCTTCTGGAGACTCCCCCAGAGCTATCGCTTCTGATGTTTTCCCCGTGCAGCGACACGGGGACTTGTAGGTGTTGCTACCAGGGCAGGCTTACGCTCAGCACGCCAATCTATCTTGATTGTCCGCACCCGCGCCACTTCTTTGCGCGCGACTATGATGTAAAAGCCACCCCAAGGCAAGCGCAGGCGGTTAGCGAGCCTCTCCATCCAGGCCGACTTAGCGAGTAGCTCACGTTGCTGTAAAGGCAGACGGAAGAAGCCTCGATGCATCTGTTCAGCCTGGAGATCCAGTAGGTTCATCCAGTCAGCAATCCTGGCTGCCCTCAATTGATTGCCTTTTTGATAGGCTCCACGTGAAAATAACAGGCGTGATAGACCCAACAAAGAAAAGGGATTGAACCCCATTAGCAGCATGTGACCGCCAGGTATCAGTACTCGCGCCGCTTCACGCAAAATTTGATGGGGATGAGTGGAAAAGTCCAGCAAATGATGTAAAAGGACCACATCAATTGACTCAGAGGGGAGTGGCAGGTGTTCCATCTCTACAATAGCCGACCCTTGCTGCTCCGGGCAAACCGCCAAGCGAAAGCAATGATTAATACGGCTAGAAGCGGCAAAATCTACGGCATCAGTAACCCCCGCCTGCAATAGATGGTAACCAAAGAATCCTTCAACCAAAGGCTGGGTCAGCGCCAATTGCTGAGAAAGAATCTCCTGCCCTAGACTACTTGAAAACCAGTGAGAAAGGGCCGGACTGGCTTTGCGCAATAGCGATGACTCTATCGACTCACGAGATCTGGACTTATCAGTCATTCACTCTCCTTAAGAACCAGGCAGAAATCAAATTGATTATCCTGCACTCCCGTAGCCATCCTTTACGGTGGTTAGCTCTAAATGCTATGCAGTTTAACATCATGTCGATCATTCATTTACGAGACACTACAGAAAGCTTGCTGCTAGGCAAGCACACTCCTCTACACCTTTCGGTTAATATCCATGATATCGTTCCGGCATTGAGTTGGCAGGCAGAACAAATATGCTCTCCGTAACCCCTATTCCCGCATTAAATGACAACTATATCTGGCATCTTGAGAAGGATGGTGAGCACTGGGTCGTCGATCCCGGTGAAGCCGAGCCGGTAATCAAGACCTTAGGGGAAGCCCCCCTAAGTGGCATTTTAATTACTCATCATCATTATGATCATACAGGCGGCATCAAAACACTGCACAAGCATTATGAATGCCCAGTGTTCGGCCCCGAATCCATCAAAGGAGTAACCAATCCAATTGCCGACGGGGATACATTTTTACTGTTAGGACTACCAACTGAAGTCCGGGGTATTCCCGGCCACACCCTGGACCACTTAGCGATAATTCTGAAAGAGGAATCTGCCAGCGGCAGTCGGCAGCCTCATCTATTTTGTGGTGATACACTTTTTGCCGCCGGCTGTGGCCGCATATTTGAGGGAACCCCAAAGCAGATGCTCAATTCCCTACAAATGCTAACCAAACTACCAAAACATACCCTTGTTTACTGTGCCCATGAATACACGCTCAGTAACCTCCGGTTTGCCCATACTGTAGAACCTGGAAATACTGCGGTTAGTGAACGACTAGCCCACACCCAAACCTTGCGGCAATCCGGCGAGCCGACCCTGCCTAGCAGCATTTCCGAGGAACTGGCAACAAACCCTTTCTTGCGCTGCCAATTTCCAGAGGTTGCTCAAAGTGGTGCCCATCATCTGGGGCGGGAAACGCCCGAAGAGCTCAGTGAAGTTGAAATATTTTCCAGCCTTCGCGACTGGAAAGACCATTTCTAATAGAGGTGGCCATAACGCCATAAGTCATGACCAGCCGCTTAGCGCCCTCAAATACTGTCTGTTTTTTATCCATCTACATTGACCGAAACTATTCCCACTAATTAGAATCAGAAGGCTATGATCCAATGCTCAGTGTTAGCAAAAAATAAGCGCCTTCGCGCGAGCTGAGTGGGAATTAAAAGAATTACTCGCGGATATCAAACATGGTTCACAAGAATTTTGCCGCAGCATTGCTGGCCGCTACGGTTGGAGCTTGCTCGCAAATACCTGAGACTGGCTCATCTCCCGATAGCGAAAGTCAGCAGACGCAAGAAACCAGCCCTGCAAATAACCTTGAGATATCTTCCCCTATTTCCACGGAAGCAACCCCGCCCCCTACAGATATCTGGGAGCGCCTGCGCCGGGGATTTCGCCTCAATCACCGCACTGAAGATCCGAAAGTGCAGGATTACATCGCTTATTTCTCTCGTAATGAAGGCTATATGTCGCGGGTTACAGAGAGGTCTCGCCGCTATATCTTTCATGTTGCAGAGGAGTTAGAGCAGGCAAATATGCCTCTTGAGCTCGCCTTATTGCCTATAGTGGAGAGCGCCTACGATCCCTTTGCTTACTCGCATGCACAAGCCTCCGGAATGTGGCAATTTATCCCCGCAACCGGTCGCTCTTTCGGCCTCCAGCAAAATTGGTGGTATGACGGACGCCGAGATGTACATGAATCGACCCGCGCAGCCGTAAAATACTTCAAATACTTATTCGAGCGTTTTGATGGCGACTGGGAGCTTACTCTAGCAGCTTACAATGCTGGGGAAGGAACTGTGCGTCGCTCAATAGAGCGCAACCGCCGCAGAGGACAAGGAACTTCTTTCTGGGAAATCAAGTTACCACGCGAAACAAAGCGCTATGTACCACAGCTTCTAGCACTTGCTGAGGTAGTATCCCGCCCAGAGCATTACAAGGTACCTCTACACGAAGTCGCTAACGAACCCTACTATGCCCGCGTCAATGTTGGCAGCCAGATAGATCTTTCCCAAGCCGCAGAGCTTGCTCAAATCGAGTTAGATGAGCTTTACCTACTCAACCCCGGGTTTAACCGATGGGCCACTGACCCCAATGGCAATCACCACCTGCTTATTCCAGTAGAAAGCCTAGAGCGCTTTGAGTCGGCCTTGGAAGAACTGCCCGTAGAGCAACGCGTAACCTGGGAGCGCTATACTATCGCCCGCGGAGATACGCTTTCTACCATCGCGCGGCGCTATCAGACAACCATCTCAGCCATTCGTGAAGCCAACAAGCTGCGAAATAACAATATTCGCGCGGGTAAAACCCTACTTATCCCTAGCGCCTCTGGTCCAGAGGGCCAGTATGCGTACACCGTAGACCAGAGAGTGAAACAGCGCCAAGCTACTGACCAAGGGCAGAGGTCGAGCTACACAGTACAACCCGGTGACAGCCTTTGGGCCATCTCGCGCAAACTGAAAGTGAGCGTCAAGGAGCTCGCTCATTGGAATAGCATGGCTCCAGGGGACACCCTTCGCCCAGGCCGGACACTGGTTGCCTACAATGGGGATTCAGGTAGCAGCAACCGTACCACTCGCAAACTCTCATACAAGGTAAGAAACGGAGACTCCCTCTACCGAATTGCCAATAAGTTCAGTATCAAAATCGACGATATTTTACGCTGGAACAAAATTCCCAAGTCGAAATATCTACAACCCGGCCAGCGTTTAACTCTCTTCGTCGATAGTGCACATAACAGCTAATCTTTTTTCCAAACGCTATTAACCGCAATAAAAAACCCGGCAAAAGCCGGGTTTTTTATTGGCCAAATTGACCGGCCTATACAGGCTTACCTGCTATTCGCCTGTAGAACTAAGCTCCACTTTGGCCTGATCAGACAGGTAACGGCGAATTGCAGCCAATTCTGCACCACCATTCACTGATGCTAACTGCTGCATCAAGGCTCGGCGCTGCTCCTTACTCTGCTGGGAGAGGTCGCCTGGACGCACATCACGCAATGCCAAAACAATCTGGTTGCCGTTGCTCACTGCAAAAACAGCCAACTCCTCAGAACCTGCCGTAGGCACAGGCATAGAGAAAGCTTTACTATTGATCTCAGCGCGCTCACCGAAACCACCTCGACGAGTCTTATCACTAGCCTCCAGGGTCAAGCCCTGCTCCTGGGCCAGCTCGGCAAAATCACCGCCAGATGCCAAACTTTCTTTCAAGCTTTCCGCCTTTTGGGCAAGCTGAGCGCTCGCCTTGTCACGCTTCAGAACGTCAACAATCTGCTCGCGCACCTCTTCCAGCGGGTAAATACCTGCAGGTTTGGAGTCTGTCACTCGCAATACGACAGAATGCTCATTATTGAGATTCAGCACATCAGAGGTATTGCCGTCCTCCATCACCTCTGGAGAAAAAGCAGCCTCTACTACCTGGCCATTAGCCAGTACCCCACTACCATTTGAGCGAGAGAAAAGACCGCTGGTTTGTAAGGATACCCCTAATTCCTCAGCCGGGCCTGCCAAGCTTTCAGCATTGTAGGCCAGATCTGCCAAGCGACTCAGGGCATCCAGAAACTCTCTTTCCGCTGCCGCAGTACGCAACTGATTTTCAATAGCGCTCTTACGCTCTTCAAAAACCGGCGGCTCACTCTCTTCCACTTCTAAGAGCTTAATAAAATGAGTGCCACTATCAGTGGTAACTGGAGCAGAAACCTGCCCAACTTCCAGAGAAGCAAGGGCCTCTTCAAAAGCTTGCGGGAATACATCGCCAGTAGTGAAGCCGAGGTCTCCCCCTTCATCACGGGAACCAATATCCTCCGAGTAACTTTTGGCCAGTTCAGCAAAATCTTCACCGGCGTCGAGTTTCACCTGAATTTCATTCAATTTTTCCTGATCTGCATCTTCCAAAAGAATATGCGCTGCACGACGGCGAAGATCAGAACCAAAATTAGCAAGCTCCAGGTCATATTGAGCGCGAACATCCTCTTCAGAGATATCAATGTTGGAGGCAAAAACCTCCGGAGTCAGCTCGATATACTCAACCGCTACCTGCTCAGGCCGCTGGTATTGACTCTGGTTGGCTTGGTAATACTGCTCAACTTCAGCATCACTAACGTCTGTAGAGGCCAATAACTCCTGCACAGGCAACACAACGTAGGAAAAGTCGCGCTCTTCCATAGAGGCTGCAACTATCTGCTCAGCGTCTTCCTTGGTGGTAAAGGCACTGGCAGTAACGCTATCCGCATATTGTTGCAAAGACAGATCGCCCTCAACAATTTGCGGGAAACTAGCTGTGCTATACCCCATACGGCGTAAAGCATCACGATATAGCTGGGTGTTAAAGGTACCGTTGACCTGGAAGGCCGGAATATCGGTAATCGCCTTATTAACCGCAGCGGTACTCATTACCATACCACTCTCCTGAGCAGCCTGGCGCATGACTGAAGTGGAAATCAATTGGCGTAAAACCGGTTCACGCAGCTGCTCATCACTGATCAAGTCCGCCGGAACATCCTCTCCGTATTGGCTCATGATCATACTGCGGCGGTTTTGTATGGCCCGCTGCAAATCCATATTAGTGATTTTTTCACCATTGACCTCGGCGACCGCGTCGGTGGCACCACCACTGGCACCGGTAAAAAAATCGATTCCCCCAATGACCATAATGAACCCAAAGAATGCCGCAACAATAATGGCTGCCGTTCCCTTCAGGTTATCGCGCATGGACTGAAGCATGCTCAGCTCCGAATTTTCACTCTAATTGTTCAACTGTTAGCAGATACAAAAAAGGCGTATCGAAATTGACACGCCTCTTTGCACTTCGACTTTTACAAGGTTTCGAAGTTCACCGAAACTTAGTTTACGGCGTCTTTCAGGGCTTTACCGGCCTTGAAGTTAGGAATTTTTGCCGCTGCAATTTCAATCGGGTCGCCAGTGCGTGGGTTGCGGCCAGTGCGGGCTGCACGCTCTTTTACTGCAAAAGTACCAAAGCCCACCAAGGCAACCTGATCGCCTTTTTTAAGCGCATCAGTAATGCTGTCAACCATTGCGTCCAAAGCACGGCCAGCTGCAGCTTTAGGAATATCTGCAGACTCAGCAATAGCTTCAATCAGTTCGGACTTATTCACGCTTAATCCCTCTGTTCTTTTAAATATGTTTAGGGCATGCCCTCAGGCAAGGCATCCCTTCTCGTAACTTTCTAACCACCGGCAATTTTAGCGCCGGCCAAATAAGGCCCGTTTTATACCAACTGCCCGGTAGCGGGTCAAGGAACCATGCGGGTTTCCGGCCGGTAAGACAAACCTCAGGTAACAAAAATCAATTTTGTGGTTAGATTTTGGTCTTGTAAATTGTTACGGGGTGACAGTTGTCACCCCGAATGCGATTAATGGGTTTGAACGGATCTCTGTGAGCGCTCTTCAGCCTGCTTTTGCAAAGCAGAATATTCCTCATCAGTAAGAGACTCGGGTTTGTGCTCAAGCGCCAATTCAAGAACCTGATCAATCCATTTAACCGGTTTTACCACCAGATCCTGAAGAATATTGTCGGGAATATCCTTCAAGTCTCGCTCGTTATCGGCAGGAATCAGCACAGTTTTTATACCGCCCCGATGCGCCGCCAATAACTTTTCCTTCAGACCTCCAATTCGTAAAACTTCTCCCCTCAGGGTGATTTCTCCGGTCATTGCCACATCCGAACGAACTGGAATATTGGTCAGTACGGAAACCAGTGCCGTGCACATGGCGATACCCGCAGAGGGCCCATCTTTTGGCGTTGCACCTTCCGGAACATGAATATGGATATCCCTGGTTTCATGGAAATCTGGGCCAATACCGAGTGCCTGGGAGCGTGAGCGCACCACTGTCAATGCAGCCTGAATAGACTCCTGCATCACATCGCCGAGAGAACCGGTCTTGATCATGCGCCCTTTACCCGGAACAGCAGAGGCCTCAATATTGAGAAGTTCACCACCCACCTCTGTCCAGGCTAGGCCGGTAACAATCCCGATCTTGTTCTCTTCCTCGGCGCGACCAAAGTCAAACTTGCGCACACCCAACAACTCTTCCAGTTCCTCAGGCTGCACTATCGCTTTTTTGTCCGAAGGATTACGGACATGCTCCGTTACAATCTTGCGGCAAACTTTGGCAATTTCCCGGTCGAGCCCCCGCACACCCGCTTCACGAGTGTAGTAACGAACGATATCCCGGATTGACTGGTCAGAAAGCTCCAGCTCATCCTCTTTCAACCCATTGGCTTTACGTTGCTTGGGTACCAGGTAGCGCTGAGCAATGTTGAGCTTCTCATCCTCGGTATAACCGGGGATACGAATAACCTCCATGCGATCCAGCAAGGGACCGGGGATGTTCATGGAGTTTGAGGTGCACACAAACATCACATCCGAAAGGTCGTAATCCACCTCCAAGTAGTGGTCGTTAAATGTCTTGTTTTGCTCTGGATCAAGTACTTCGAGCAGGGCCGACGCGGGGTCACCACGCTGATCCATACCCATTTTGTCGACCTCATCGAGCAGGAAAAGCGGATTCTTAACGCCGACTTTGGATATTTTCTGTACCAGCTTACCTGGCAGAGAACCTATGTAAGTGCGTCTATGCCCGCGGATTTCTGCTTCATCACGAACGCCACCAAGGGCCATACGCACATACTGGCGGTTAGTCGCACGAGCGATAGACTGCCCGAGTGAGGTCTTACCAACCCCGGGAGGCCCAACCAGGCAAAGGATCGGCCCCTTCACTTTCTTGACACGTTTTTGCACAGCAAGATATTCGAGGATGCGCTCTTTCACCTCTTCTAGGCCATAGTGCTCTTTCTCGAGAATCTCTTCGGCTTTCTTTAGGTCATGTCGCACCCGGCTAGCTTTTTTCCAAGGAAGGCTCAACATCCAATCAATATAGCTACGCAATACCGATGCTTCTGCCGACATGGGCGACATCATTTTCAGCTTGGCCAGCTCGGCACGGGTTTTCTTTTCCGCCTCTGCAGACATTCCTGAATCTGCAATCTTGTTTTCCAGCTCCTCAATTTCATTGGGCTCTTCAGTAATTTCGCCCAATTCTTTTTGAATCGCCTTCATCTGCTCATTGAGGTAGTACTCGCGCTGGCTCTTTTCCATCTGCTTCTTAACACGGCCGCGAATACGCTTCTCCACCTGTATCAGGTCGATCTCGGAATCCATCAAACCGAGCAAATGTTCCAGCCGCTCTTTGACATTGGAGGTTTCCAGCAGCTCTTGTTTCTGAGCCAGCTCGAGGGACATGTGCGCGGAGATGGTATCCGCCAGGCGCCCCGGCTCATCAATGCCAGACAGCGAGGTAATGACCTCATTGGGGACCTTCTTACTGATGGAGACATACTGCTCGAACTGAGACATAACCGAGCGCACCAAGGCTTCAGCCTCTCCCTCGGACAGCTCAGTAGTTTCTATAGGCTCGACAGTAGCCTCAAAGTGATTATCGTGCTCGGCAACATCGAGGATATTGACCCTCTCCCCCCCTTCCACAAGCACTTTCACAGTGCCATCTGGAAGCTTGAGAAGCTGCAGAACACTGGCAATAGTACCAACGCGATAGATGTCCTCGGCGCCAGGGTCATCTTCCGATGCTCTCCTCTGGGCTACGAGTAGCACTTGCTTATCCCTGCGCATGGCCTCTTCCAGAGCCTCAATGGATTTTTCCCTGCCGACGAACAGCGGAATCACCATGTGGGGGTAAACAACAACATCGCGCAATGGCAACAATGGATATTCAAGCTTGGTGTCGGATGACTGATCCATAGAACTCCTCTCGGCCCTATCACTGGGTATTTGGCGCGGCATCATGCTGCTGTTGAAATTGACAGCTTAATTTGGGCCACCGCCCGTCAGTTGCTAGAGATGGGGGGGGAGAGCCCGGAATACAAGTCTAATCTCGCGACCAATTTGTGCCGAATTCAACTGAATACTGGCTGGCCGCTGGTAGTTAAGCATGTCAAACAGGTAGAAAGGATAGATTTGAATAACAATTGGCTATAAAAAAAGCCCCACAAGTGGGGCTTTTTAATATGGAGAGTTATTCCTCTGGCGCCGCCTTTTGCGGCTGGCTTTCACTTTCGTAAACCAACAGCGGTGCCGACTCCCCCTTTATCACCGCCTCATCGATAACGACCTTAGCGACATCATCAGAAGATGGAATATCATACATAGTTTCCAGTAACACCGACTCCATGATAGAGCGAAGTCCCCGGGCACCAGTTTTGCGCTCCATAGCCTTAGTAGCCACAGCATCTAAGGCGTCTGGACGGAAGTCCAGCTCTACATCTTCCATTTCGAAGAGTTTTGCATACTGCTTGGTCAGAGCATTGCGCGGCTCAGTGAGAATTTGCACCAGAGCCTCGCGATCGAGCTCCTCCAGGGTCGCGGTAACCGGCAGGCGCCCAACAAACTCTGGTATAAGACCATAGCGAACCAGGTCTTCGGGTTCGAGGTCACGCAGAATTTCACCAAAGTTACTGGTTCCATCCTTAGACTTCACTTCAGCGCTAAACCCAATCCCCCCCTTCTCTGAGCGATCGCGAATCACCTTGTCAAGGCCCGCAAAGGCACCGCCACAGATGAACAGGATGTTAGAGGTATCCACTTGCAGGAATTCCTGCTGCGGGTGCTTACGACCACCCTGAGGGGGAACGGAAGCCACAGTACCTTCAATCAGTTTTAGCAGTGCCTGCTGCACACCCTCACCAGAGACGTCCCGGGTGATGGATGGGTTATCGGATTTACGTGAAATCTTGTCAATTTCATCGATGTAAACAATTCCCTGCTGGGCCTTCTCAACATCGTAATCACACTTTTGTAGCAGCTTTTGGATGATATTTTCTACATCCTCACCGACATAGCCAGCCTCAGTAAGAGTGGTGGCATCGGCGATGGTAAACGGCACGTTCAGCAGCCGCGCAAGGGTTTCAGCCAGCAGGGTTTTACCGCTACCAGTTGGACCCACCAGAAGAATGTTGGACTTGCTCAGCTCAACATCATCTTTGCCTTTAACGCCAGTTTTACTACGCAGGCGCTTATAGTGGTTGTAAACCGCAACCGCCAGGACACGCTTGGCCCTCTCCTGGCCAATCACGTACTGATCCAAAATCTCGGTGATTTCACGCGGCGTGGGTAGGCGCCCCTCCGGGCCCTCCGCAGTCTCCTGGACCTCTTCGCGAATGATATCGGTGCAGAGCTCGACACACTCATCGCAGATAAAGACTGACGGCCCAGCAATCAGCTTCCGCACCTCCTGCTGGCTTTTGCCACAGAAGGAGCAGTACAGCAATTTGCCGCTATCTTCTCCGCTGCTTTTGTCGGTCATCAAAATACTCCGTGGTCACTGGCCTACCAGGGCCTTTAATTCAGCTATTACAGCAAGATGCTGTCTCTTGGCGTTTTTTTCAAGCCCCCTCTGCCTGAGAAATGACTTTGAAAGAACTCTGGTTCTCTCTTCACGCCTTTAGCAAAATATTTTTGTTGATAGTGTTACTTTTCAAGAGCCTGACGGCGGGAAAGTACATCATCCACTAGACCATACTCCTTCGCCTCATCGGCACTCAGGAAGTGGTCACGCTCAGTATCTCTCTCAATATCACTGACCGGACGCCCAGAATGGTGGGCCATCAACTCATTTAAGCGATGACGAATTTTGAGGATTTCCTGAGCATGAATATGAATATCGCTAGCCTGCCCTTGAGCGCCACCACTGGGCTGATGGATCATCACCCGGGAGTTAGGGGTGGCAAACCGCTTACCTGGCGCTCCTGCCGTCAGCAGGAAGGCTCCCATGCTGCAAGCCTGACCAATACACATGGTGCTCACATCCGGCTTGATAAACTGCATGGTGTCATAAATGGACATACCTGCAGTTACAGATCCACCGGGAGAGTTGATATACAGATGAATGTCTTTATCAGGATTTTCTGCTTCGAGAAACAGTAACTGGGCAACTACCAGATTAGCCATGTGGTCTTCCACAGGGCCAACCAAGAAAATAACCCTTTCCTTCAATAGACGTGAGTAGATATCAAAGGAACGCTCACCCCTGGCAGTTTGTTCTACCACCATGGGCACCAAACCAGTCGCTAAGGGGTCAATTGAGGCTTGGGGATAATCGATTCGTGCCATAGGTACCATTGCTTCCTTTTGTGGCGTGTTCGGCAGGCCAGCATGCAAGCGCTAGGCGCCCGTGCTGAAAATTAGGTTTTCAGAGCTTAACCGGTCAGGCAGGATAAAGCCAGCCGGTAAAAAGGAAGGAGATGCAACGACGCCCGACTGAAGCGGGCGCCAATGCATTCGGAGATAAAGGGATAATTAACCCTGCTTCTGCGGCTTGATCACGTCGTCATAAGTACTTTTAACTTCTTCGACTTTTGCAGACTTCAGTACAAAGTCCACAACCTGATCTTCCAGAACTACCGATTCAACTCCAGAGAGCAGCTCGCGGTTATTGTAGTAGTATTCAACCACTTCTTCCGGTTGCTGGTAGGTAGAAGCCAGTTCCTCAACCTTAGCCTTCACCAGGTCTGCATCTACAGACAGTTCGTTTTTCTTAACGATCTCACCAACAACAAGGCCTAGAACTACACGACGCTTGGCCTGATCTTCGAACATAGTGTCCGGCAACATACGCTCAGCATCTTCAGCTTTGATCTGGCCACCAAACTGCTGAACCATTTGTCCACGCAGAGTGCTAACCTCACCTGCGACCAGGGCAGAAGGCAATTCGACCGGGTGCTGTTCAAACAACTGGTCCATCACCTGGGTTTTAACCTTGTTCAGCGCTGCGTTTTTCAGCTCACGCTCCATGTTACCGCGAACTTCTTCGCGGAACTTCTCTTCTCCACCCTCCTGAACACCATATGCCGCGAAGAATTCTTCATTCAGCTCGGGCAGCTCAGGCTTTTCAGAAGAGGTAACTTTAATATTGAAGGTTACCGCAGCACCACGTAGCTCTTCAGCTTGGTAGTCTTCAGGGAAGGTCAGGTCCAGATCTTTCTCTTCACCGGGCTTCATGCCGAGGATACCTTCCTCAAAACCGGGGATCATCTGGCCGGAGCCCAGTACCAACTGGTGACCTTCGGCCTTACCGCCCTCAAACTCTTCACCATCTTTACGGCCCAAGAAGTTGATCACAACACGATCACCTTTTTGTGCCTTGCGCTTGGTATCCTTCCAGGAAGACTGTTGTTTGCGCAGCACATCAACCATATTGTTAACATCCGCATCAGTTACTTCTGCAACTGGACGCTCAACGCTAACCTCAGCCAGGTCGGCCAATTCTACTTCTGGATAAACTTCAAAAGTGGCGACGTATTCCAGATTCTCGCCAGCTGCAGTTTGCTTTGCCTCAATGCTTGGCTGACCGGCAGGCTTAACTTCTTCCTGCTGAACCGCATCGTAGAAGGAACGGCTCATAACCTCGCCGAGCACTTCCTGGCGAACGCCGGCACCAAAGCGCTGACGCACAACTTTCATCGGCACCTTGCCTTTGCGGAAACCGTTTATACGAACAGTCTTAGCCGCCTGCTGAAGGCGCTTGTCCACTTCTTTATCGACGACTTCCGCCGGCAAGTTGACCGTTAAGCGACGCTCCAGACCGGAAGTAGTTTCGATGGAAACCTGCATGTTTATCCTCGTGAGACTATCTCTTTAATCGCGCCGCAGCGCCAACGAATACCGGGTCACCGAGACTTAGTCAGCAACCTCATGGGGAAACATCAAAACAAGATTTTGAGCTTCCGCCAAATACACAAGAAGCCCGCACCCACCCCTCCAGGGTAAGTCACACGGACTTCAAGGTTTTTGATTTGGTGGGGACGGGGAGACTCGAACTCCCACACCTTTCGGCACCAGAACCTAAATCTGGCGTGTCTACCAATTTCACCACGTCCCCGAAACTCTCTTACCGCTAACCCATTGATATATATAGGGTTTCGATCTTTTTTAAGACCTCATCGCGACAAGGGGTGCAGATTGTGCCACAGCATTTTAAAGGCATCAACACTTTACTGAAAAAAAATAAAAAAGGCGCCAGAAAGGCGCCTTTTGTGGGGTGCGGGAGATTAAACTCGCTCAACAATCGTAGTGATTCCCTGCCCCAAGCCGATACACATGGTGGATACACCAAGGTTTCCACCCTCGTTTTGCATAACGCTCAACAAGGTACCGGTAATGCGAACGCCTGAGCAACCGAAGGGGTGGCCAAGAGCGATAGCGCCACCGTACAGGTTGACCTTCTCATCCATCTGCTCGAGCAGATCCAGGTCCTTCAGCACCGGCAGCGCCTGCGCTGCAAATGCCTCATTCAGCTCAAACTTGTCGATATCGCCGACAGTTAGACCCGCTCTCTTGAGCGCCTTCTTGGTGGAAGGCACCGGACCGTAACCCATAATGGACGGATCAACACCGGCCAGCGTCATTTCCTTCACGCGAGCAATAGGGGTCATACCCAAAGCCTGAGCACGCTCAGCGGACATTACCAGCATCACAGAAGCACCGTCGGTGATCTGAGAGGAAGTGCCAGCTGTTACCTGGCCGTGCTTCGGGTCGAATGCCGGCTTCAGTTGAGCCAGACCTTCCACGGTGGTGTCAGGACGGATGGTTTGGTCCGTCTCAACCAGGAAAGGTACGCCGTCATCGTCATGGCCTTCAATAGCGATAATTTCGCGATTGAATTTGCCAGCCTTGGTAGCCTCAGCGGCGCGATGGTGAGAGCGCGCTCCGAACTCATCCATCTGCTGACGCTGGATACCGTGCATCATCGCCAGGTATTCAGCGGTCATACCCATGGAGCCGGCAGCTTTAGCCATATAGCGACCCAGCATTGGGTTGGGGCTAACATGCTCCATCATGTTCAGGTGACCCATGTGCTCAACACCACCCACAACGTACACATCGCCAACGCCAGCCTGGATGTTGGCAGCTGCAGTATGCAGGGAGGACATAGAGGAGCCGCACAGGCGGTTGACGGTTTGCGCCGGGATAGTGTGTGGCAGACCTGCGCGCAGCAGGATAAAGCGAGCTACATTAAAGCCCTGCTCATCGCGCTGCATAACACAGCCCCAGATCAGGTCATCGATCTCGGCAGGATCGAGCTTGTCATTGCGCTGCATGAACTTTTTCAGCAGTTCAGCGGACATATCATCAGCGCGAACATGGCGATATACACCATTCTTCGAGCGACCCATGGCCGTACGCGCGTAGTCGACGATTACGGCATCTCTAGGATTTAAACTCATCGCTATTCTCCTTACTTTTCGCCGTAGTAGGTTTTGCCACTTGCGGCCATTTCACGCATGCGATCGGTCGGCTTGTACAGCTCACCCAGATCGGCGTACTTATCGGCAATCTTCACGAACTCATCCAGACCAATACTGTCCAGCCACGCGAAGATTCCACCGCGGAATGGAGGGAAGCCAATGCCGTAGATCAGCGCCATATCGGCTTCAGCTGGGGAATCCACGATACCCTCTTCCAGGCAGCGAGCCAGCTCGGTTGCCATAGGCACCATCATGCGCTCGATAATTTCGTCTTTTTCAAACTCGCGACGTTCAGCAACGTGCGGCTTAAGCAGCTCGTAGGACTCTTCAGTAGCCACTTTCTTCGGGCGACCTTTTTTGTCCTGCTCGTAGTTGTAGAAGCCTTTGTTGTTCTTCTGGCCGTAACGACCCGCTTCATACATAACGTCGGAAGCAGCGGTAAAGGTTTTACCCATACGATCGGGGAAGCCTTCAGCCATTACGCTTTCCGCGTGAACACCGGTATCAATTCCAACAACGTCCATCAGGTAAGCGGGCCCCATCGGCCAACCCCAGCGCTCCATCACCTTGTCAACGGCCTGGAAGTCAGCGCCATCGCGCACCAGCATGGAGAAACCGGCAAAGTAAGGGAAGAGAACGCGGTTAACCAGGAATCCCGGACAGTCGCGTACAACAATAGCTTTCTTGCCCATCTTGTTTGCGTAGGCAACAACGCGAGCTACAGCTGTGTCGGAAGTTTTCTCTCCGCGAATCACCTCAACCAGCGGCATTTTGTGCACTGGGTTGAAAAAGTGCATGCCGAGGAAGTTTTCCGGGCGGGAGAGCGGCTCAGCCAGCTGGTTAATAGAAATAGTGGAGGTGTTAGAAGCGATTACAGTGTCTTCGCTTACTTTGGTTTCCACTTCTTTCAATACTGCGTGCTTCACCTTGGGATTTTCAACCACGGCTTCCACAACAACATCGATATCGTTGAAGCCGTCGTAGCTCAAGGTAGGCTCGATACGGTTGAGCACTTCACCCATTTTAACGGGGGTCAGGCGCTTGCGATCAACCAGCTTGGACAGCAGCTTGTTCGCCTCATTCAGACCAAGGTCGATACCCTTCTGGTCGATATCCTTCATCTTGATCGGAGTGCCCTTGTAGGCAGACTGGTAAGCGATACCGCCACCCATAATGCCAGCACCCAATACTGCCGCACGCTCAATCGGCTTATCGGCTTTCTTCTCCCAACCTTTGGCAACCTTACTGATTGCCTGGTCAGCCAGGAACAGCCCTACCAAAGATTTCGCAGTGCCAGTCTGCGCGCAGAAAATAAACTTCTCTTGCTCGATTTTCAGCGCTTCATCGCGAGTCAGCTTGTAGCCCTGCTCGATTGACTCAACCGCAGCTACAGGAGAAGGGTAGTTTTTGCCCGCCTGCTGACCCACAAATGCCTTGGTGGTAAAGAAGGCCATCAGCGCTTCGGTATCATTCAAGGGAATCGGAGATTTCTTGAGTTCGCGAATGGCTTTGTAGTCCAGCTCGCCATTGATAGCGCGCTCAAGCAGCTTGACCGCTGCATCTTTGAGTTTGTCAGTGGGGATCACCGCATCAACAGCGTGAGCCTCCAGAGCGGCAGCCGGCTTCTGCTCTTTACCTGCTGCAATCCACTCAGCAGCAACATCAACACCCACTACACGCGGCAGGCGAACGGTGCCGCCCCAGCCCGGAATCAAGCCCAGTTTAACTTCCGGAAGGCCAACTTTGGCCTCTTCGCCCATCAGGCGGAAGTCACAGCCAAGACACACTTCAAAACCACCACCGAGCGCGTAGCCATTAATTGCCACCGCAGTCGGTACCGGCAGATCTTCCAGACGGTTGATATTTTCGTTGTTCTGATTCATCAGATCAGCAACGCCCTCTGCGCCTGCAGAAAAAGCACCGCCAAACTCAGTGATATCAGCACCGACAATAAAGACGCTCTTGCCACTGGTCAGCAGCACACCTTTGATGCCATCTGCTGCTTCAATTGCATCCAGAGCCTGAGAGAATTCGGAAACCGTTTGGCGGTTGAACTTGTTGACGGATTCGCCTTGCAGGTCGAATTTAAGCTCGGCGATGCCGTTATCCAGCATCTGAACCGTGAGCGCTTTGCCACTAAATAACATTGATTGACCTCTTTTATTCTGGGCCGCAATCCTGGACCCGGGGTCGGAATTTTTTTGCAACCAAGGGCCGCCCCGCAGGGTGCGGTGACACTTTGGCCCAATATGGTCAGCCGTAGTATAGCCAGATTCAAACGATTGTTTGAATACTATTTCTTACAAAAGAACTGGCACCAAGAGCGCCAAAGTACAGAAAACAACCAGCCATATCTCACAGGCTGGTTACACAGGCGGAGCCAGTCTATCGCGGATCAATCCACCTTTTCAGCACGGTGGCGCAAATCACCCTTTATAGAAAGGCTCGTTTGGACGGGAAGCGCAGGAAATATTCGATGAGGGAGTGGCAGCCACGGCACTGAAAACCACACAGTCAATACTTCCGGGGTTGCGGAAGCGATGTGGGCGCCGGGCATTTAAGTAATAACCATCCCCCTCCTCTAGCAGGGCAAACTCTGATCCTGCTGTAACCTCCAACTCTCCAGCAATAACAATCCCCCCCACCTCCCCATTGAGTAGCAATTGGCCTGAACCGGTATCCTGCCCAGCGGGAAACACTTTACGAAGGATTGTCATGGCGCGACCCTGGCGGGAGCCGCCGAGCAAATGACAGAAAACCCGACCATTACCAATATCGGGCATTTCATTGGCGCGAAAAAAAATTTGTTCTGGCTCGGCAAGTTCCAGGGAGAAAAACTCAGCCAGAGACATGGGCACACTATTCAATATCTTCTCAAGCGATCCCACAGATGGGCTGACCCGACCCTGCTCTATAAAAGACACAGTGGCATTGGTAACGCCCGCTTGCCGCGCAAGTTGTCGCTGGGAAATCCCATAAATTTTTCGCACCAGCTTCAGCCGGGCACCTAGATCCCCGGCATCACTAACTTCACTACAAACATCCATGTCTGACATTGAATCTCTCACTCCGCCAACTGCCAAAGGAGGTCTCCCCCTTAATTGGCAGGAAAAATTTTAAGCATCATACATTACCGATGCACGGGCCTTTTAAACCATATCGGTAAAGGGGTTATCAACATCGAGTTCTACAGGAGGAAACCCTGGAAATGAGACCTTATCGACAGAAAGACCTATTTGAGCATCATCTACCAGTCCCTCTCCAAAACGGTAGATAGTTTGTAAATCTCCCCTGCTTGCTTTTTCATCGTACGCTACAGCAAGCTCCACGACAGACTCATTTTTTCTATGATGAGCAAGCATCTTTTTTGACCCATAGCGTTTTTCCAGCATTGAGCGGGTCAAGTGAGGAGAGAGTACAGCCGCAGTCGCATTATTCCCCCCAAAACCTTTAGAATTCAGGAAAGCGAGATCCAGTGAAGCGGGATCCCTCTCCACATGCTCACAAGAGATCTGCAGGTTATTCTGGTGAACATCATCTGCCACTCTGTCAATCGTGACGATACCCGGTAAAATTCCCCTATCAAAAACTCCCAGGGTCGAAATTAACTGGTCACCACTCGCCACCGCTATCGTGTGCCCAAGATAAGCTTTAACAGCACAAACCGGCCATTCCTGCACACCAAAAACGGAAGCCAAACGATCGAGAATCGCAGACTCTGTTACGCGATTTTGCGGTGTGCTAGATCCATGGGCCTGAACAAAACTGCGCTTCTTCAGACTTTTATCCCCGACAATAGCTTTCGACTCCGCCATCGCCCTGGCCATCGTTAGATAATTACCTGGCCCCGGTGCGGAAATCGACTTTTTGAAGCCATCAGCATTGATATACACCCCTGTAACCGCACCGTGGACACTCGCCCCCAGTTCAACAGCCAAAGCGTCATCCATTAAGATGGCCCACTGGGTACCCTCCCCCAAAGTAAAACCGCAATTCTCCCCAAACGGGCGACTAGTGCGGCGGAAGTCCACTTCGCCCGAAGAAATCTTTCGCAGATTTTCAGTGGTAGCAAGCGCTCCCATGGTTGAGTAACCATCAACAATCTCGGGAACCAATGGCGCTTCAGTAGCACCAACAACGGCCACCCTGGCCCGACCACTGCGAATATCCTCTACCCCTGCGCGCAAATTGTACAAATAGCTCGCACAAGCTCCGGTAACCGCCCCAGTAGATCCAACATTACCCAATACATAGGCGTTCACAAAGTCTGCCGGCATACTATTCAGCCCAAGCGCCAACTGCTTGGAGCTAACCCTGGAACCGCGCAAGCGGGACTGCATCAAGCCTCCGTTTCCATAGGGGTCGAGTTGGCTCATGGCTGAGGAGGCGTAAACAGAAATATTACCGGGACCAGCTGCAGCAACAACATCCTGCCAATCCACCCCCATAGAGAGAACAGCATCAGATGCACCCAACACTGCCAACTGCAATCCCCTCGGGTGGAATCGGGAATTGTAAAGCTCACCAGGCTCAAAGCCTGTGGGCAGCTGTCCTGCCGCCCCCACTGGGATCTCGCGAAAGCTATCCAGCATGACTGACAAACTTGATGTAGCCACACGAACCCTGCCACTACCAATAGTCTCCACTTGCCATCCTTCTGGCAGTGGATGGGGCAGTTGGCGGGTAGAAATCTCAAAAGAAATACCAGCGGGATTTGAAAGATTCGCCGCCTGGTGAAAATGACACCTGTGATAATCGTAGATTCGCGCTTCCAATTCTCGCACCAAGGTGCCCTTGAGAACCTTTTCCTCCAGCGCTGACTCGAGGGGGCCTTTGGCCTCGACGCCTGTACGCAACCCCATCAATGCGGCGAGATCAGAAAGCGTATCAGTCCGCTCCCTCTGTCCGAGTTTGTCGAGCACCATGCGGGCATAGCCCCGGTGAAAGGAGCTGCGTCCTGCAGGGTTAAAACCACCGAACGCGGTAATTACGGGAAGGCGCTGCATCCTGACCTCCAGCCAAGCTAAACACTACAAATTTGATATTTGGGAGTGTAGGGGCTGGCGATTCCGTCCAGTTATGGGCATACTGGCCAGCAAAATTGAGTGTTTTGGCCAATGGCGCAACCCCGCCTGAGTATGTAATGCGAACGGTTACCTTTCTTCTGATTGATCAAATGCTGGCCACCGGCACAGTTCTGCCCTTAGAAATGCTGCGCGGTGCCGAAAGCCGCGCCCGAGTGGAAAGGCTGGCAGAGCCCTTGCGCCTAGTAACAGCCAGCGTAGATGGACAAGCGGTAAAAACCCGCTGCGGCTTTACCTTTCAACCTGACGTGTCTTTGGAAGAGGCACCAGACAGCGACTTGATCTACATTCCTGCGCTTTGGCGCAATCCCCGCCCAGCCCTGAAGCGCAGTGGAAAGCTTTTAAGATGGCTACGGAGCCAGGCCGAAGGTGGAGCTGCGATCAACGCCGTGGGTACTGGAGTTTGCTTTCTAGCCGAAGCAGGCCTCCTTGATGGCAAACCCGCCACTACACACTGGCACTATTTCGACCAGTTCAGCGCGGACTACCCAAAAGTTAAATTGAAGCGCCAGTATTTTATCACTCAGGCTGACAAACTTTTTTGTGCCGCCAGCGTAAATGCCTTGGCAGATGTCACGGTTCATATGATTCGCCAGCTCTATGGAGCCGCTGTAGCCAGTCATGTGGAGCGTAACTTCTCCCATGAAATTCGCCGACCATTTGAGGAAATTGCTTACTCAGAAGGTTCCGTGCATCTACATCCAGACGAGGATATTGTACAGGCCCAGGCATGGCTAAAAGAGCACTGTAATACCGAGGTGCGCCTCAGTGAGGTGGCACAAATGTTCGACATGAGTGTGCGCTCTTTCAACCGCCGCTTTAAATTAGCTACAGGACAGACACCGCTGCAATATTTGCAAAATGTTCGCGTAGATATGGCTCGGGAACTGCTGCAATCCAGTAATCTATCCGTGAATGAAATTGCCGAAAAAGTCGGCTACCAGGATATGGGGCACTTCACTGCACTGTTCAAAAAATTCCTTGCCACTACACCAAGCGAATATCGGGCCACCGTCAGAGCCAAGCTATTCCGGGTCAATACCTGATTTTTTCAGGAAGATAACATCACTATCTGCAAAGTGTAGTTCCGCACCTAATTTTCGCGACAGCCATTGAAAGGTTTCAACACAAAAGAAGGAAATATGTGTTGGGTCGCGAATATAATGCCAGCTGGCAAAGCGTTCTCGAGAAATAACCAGCTTGGTCATCAGTGCCAGCACACCGCCAACACGTAATCGTGCCCACAAAGCCGACAACTCATCGCCAGGCGCGCTCAAGTGCTCCACCACTTCTGTCGCCACTATGAAGTCGTAGCTTTTTTCCTGCACCCGACGCTCAGGGAAGTAATAACAGTCAAACAACTCAACTTTATGGCCCTGCTCCTCTAAAATTCGCGCCAATAATGGCGCTGGTCCACAGCCAAAATCCAGCCCCACACTAGTAACAGAAAGCTCTTTCAATAAGGGCTTGGCACAACGGCTTAGGAAACGGCGATACCCTTCATCCTCCATAGAATTTTCATGCAGATTGTAATAGGCATGCTCTTCAACTGGAGTCAAATGATATTCTGCGGGTACAAACACCAATTCGCAGTTATTACATTGGTAATAACTGCGAAATTTATCTCGATAATAGAATTGTGCCGCGCGATGGCGGCACAGGGGGCAAGAAAGTGTCAACTTATGCAGCTACCGTGTCAGGCTTTTTTTTCGCCGTGACGCTTTCAGCCTGCTCATGATTCAGTAAAGCGCCTTCACTGATCTGGATTTTTCGAGGCTTCATCGCTTCAGGTATTTCTCTAACCAGCTCTATATGAAGCAGGCCGTTGGCAAGCTTCGCATCAGTCACTTTGACGTGATCTGCTAGCTGGAAGCGTCGCTCAAAATTTCTCGCAGCAATTCCTCGATGGAGAAAGTTTCTTTGTGCAATATCTTCTGGTTTTTTACCGCTCACACTTAAGCGATTTTGCTCAACCTGAATATCGAGTTCAGATTGCTCAAACCCAGCCACAGCCATAGTAATTCTATAGCTATCTTCACCAGTAAGTTCTATATCATAGGGAGGGTATGAGGGTTGTTTTTGCTCACTGGAGCTCATTGCATCCAGCAGACTGGCCATACGATCAAAACCAATTGCAGATCGATACAGAGGGGAAAAATCAAAATTACGCATAGTTATATCCTCAATTCAGAGCAATATTCAATTTTGCTCGCCAATAAGCACGAGCATTGCTAACGGGGCACTTTCACACTCAAAGCTACCAGCCGTACTCAATAGGTATGGGCCACAAGTTTTATTTCAAGGTCCCAAAGGGAAAAAATGCAAAGAGAAGAAAATTTGTCAGATCAATCCACTAGCAGGTTATTTATTGGTATTAAACCTGATGTGGCATCACAAGCATTCCTAGACGAGATAACCACTCAGTGCCAAAAGCAGCTAAAAGACACAACTACTAACCATATACGCTGGACAACCCCCAATAACTGGCACCTGACCTTGGCTTTTCTTGGGAGCACTCCGAAAGAAAAAATCCCCCAGCTTAAGCAGGGACTTATTGAGCTTGCACACTGCAAAGGAAGTTTTCAAAGTAGGGTTTGTTCTTTAACCCCTTTCCCAAAACAGCACTCCAAAATTCTTGCTGTAGAATTAGCCCTAAATCCTAATTTAACTGAACTCCATGAGGAATGCCGGCAATTTATTGGCGAGCTTGGAATGGAACCAGAAAGTCAGGAATATCGACCCCATATCACCTTAGCGCGCAGTCGCAATAAAGAGGGATTTCAGCATATTGCACCGCGCAACCTAAACTCATCCGTGTTAGTCGAAAATGTCATTCTTTATGAGAGTGTTCCCCTGGCAGGAAAAAGCCACTACCACTCCTTACTCAAAGTACCCTTACTAAATGACTAAAGCGTAGAATAAAAAAGCCCGCACTGAGCGGACTTTTTGCATCCTCTTGAGAGGCTGAGACTTCCTATTTGAGAGCGTCTAAGACATATTCTGGATACATCACTAGGCGGGGACGTGAAAGGCGCCGAGCATCAAAAATAAAAACATAGCGTTCGCCATCATCTTCTGCAGGTATGGTACGACGGAACTTCCAAGTGTTGATTTTGTATGTCTGTCGACCAGCATGAACTGTTGCCACTAAACGATACTGGTTCTTCCCCAGGAACTCAAAAGGTTGACGCCCCCCACTAGATGGCTTCAGAAGCAAATTGCGGAAAGTCTGTTTGTTTTCCCCCTCTTTATCGGAAAGTAAAAGACTCAGACGTTTCTGTTCCCGCTTGACATAGGCAAGCAACTCGGGATCAATATCTCTCTTAACAGTCGGAACCGGCTCAGGTTGCACCTGTCGTTTCTGGGGTTTCTCAATTGCCGCTGTCTTCAGCTTAGGAGGCTTTGGCTTTGCTGCTTCAGCTTTAGCACTTTTTGCCAAAGCGGCACGCCTCTCAGAAGCCTCTGCCTTGGCCAGCATAGAATCCACCACCTGGCTAATCTTATCCTGCTGAGCAGAAACCTTGGCCTTGGTCTCGGCAATGCCTTTTTTCTCTTCGTCGAGCCTAGCCAAAAGCTCTTGGTGGTTCACCTTGATAAACTCTAAACGTCGGCTGCGGCTATCCACCCCTCGCTCGGCCATTGCAAAGCCGTGCTTGGCTTTGGTCAGGCGACGCTCAGAATCTGAGGTGCCATTGGATTCATGGAGCCTACGCGCCTCCTCGAGCTCGACACGGCTCGCCTCATACTCTTTGCGAAGCTCGTTGAGAGATTCCTGCGCACGCTCGAGCTTATACTCATAAGAAAGCAATTCATTCTCAATATCTTCCAGCTCAACCTGCCTGTTTTCCAGGGACTGCTCCAGGCGCGCCAGTCGGTTTTTTTCCACAGTGAGGTTTGACTGCGCCTGCGCTGCCATTCCGCTAAAAACTACTAAGCCCGCAAAGAAGAGCGAGCAATACCGCTTTACCGCCATTGTCCAGAACCTGTTTCTCGATTTTTCGACACTCGTAAGATAAAAGCACAGAGGTTAAATTTTGTTCAAAACTTTATGTACTCTGTCGCAGCACTGTCAATTTTACGCAGGCCTGAGCTCGCGAGCAATGACCTCTCGTCCACCCTTTGCCCCCATTTGATGAATAATCCCCTTAAACCTAAGTGCTAAAGTCGTCTTAATGACGCTTCGCCGAATTTTATGTGACATTTTCAAGCGATAGCGCTTGATTTTTTTTTTAGCGGAAGCATTATGGGTAACAGGGAGACGATCGCTGAACACAGCGGAAACCCGACCCGGACGTAAAACACCCAGAGCTGCTCAGACAGCAATTATTCGTTGCGCTACCGGCGACTCGGCGATTCAACTGCGGACTCGACCCCTCCCATTAGGGCGCCCTACCTTCTTTGAATAGCAAACCGCACAAGCGGCCTGCATGGTTTCCTATAACCGGAGGTATTTATCCATGAAATCAGCGCCTAACGATAACATTGTGTTCCGCGATATCGACAAATCTGCTGCCCTGTCAAATACGGTATCTAAGAAGTTACACAAACTGGAACGTTATTGTGGCGACATCATACATAGTCGTGTAGTTCTGGAAGCTCCCCACCAACACAAAAGCAAAGGCAAGCAATACAAAGCCTCCCTTGAACTTGCCATTAGTGGCAATCCCGTGACCATCAGTAATGAAAATGAGTCTATCCACCGAGCGGTGAATGACACATTTGCCTCCGCAGAACGCTGCCTAAAAGAGCGTAGCGAGCGCAAAAAAGCGCAGCGTCATCAGGCGCTTTATGAAGTCGAAGAAGAATCCTAGAAGAGAGCAAAAACGGCGCACCAGCGCCGTTTTTGCATTAAACCCCGCTTTAAAAGCAGGGGGGGGATTTTAAGATTTTTCTTTAGCGGCCCTCAATTTTAGAGCTAAATACTCAAGAGGCGCCTCGAGCATAGTCACCACAAATTATATCCACTACCAGATAAACACCTTACTGCACTGGTGTACGCATAGTGACGAACTCTTCTGCTGCCGTTGGGTGAATTCCGATGGTTTCATCAAAGACTTTTTTGGTCGCCCCCGCTTTCAAAGCAACAGCCAAGCCCTGGATAATCTCACCAGCATCATCACCAACCATATGAACACCAATCACCTTATCAGTGTCGGCATCGACCACTAACTTCATTAGGGTGCGCTCGGTATTCCCACTTACTGTATGACGCATTGGTCTGAACTCTGACTTGTAAATGGTAACTCTAACTCCGGAGTCCCTGGCCTCTTCCTCTGACAACCCTACAGTTCCAATATTGGGCTGACAAAATACTGCGGTGGGAATATTGTTATAATCAATCTCCGCAGTTGTTCCAGTACGCCAATGCTTTACTAGAGCCATCGCCTCCGCAAGGGCCACAGGCGTTAACTGTGGCTCACCGGTAACATCCCCAAGGGCATAGATAGAATGGACATTCGTGCGGAAATTGTCATCCACTGAGATTGTGCCATCGCGATGCAACACGACCCCTTGCTCCTGCAAACCGAGCCCTTCAGTATTGGCAACTCTGCCTGTTGCATAGAGGACCATGTCCACATTTAAACTGGAGCCATCCTCGACATGTACTAAAAAACTACCATCTTGCAACTTTTCAATGGCACTCACTTGATGGTTAAACTTCAAATCAATATTCTTTTTTACCATCTCATCACGGACAAAATGGCGAATATCGCGATCAAAGCCACGTAGGAATAAATCACGCCGGTAAGAGAGGTGGGTCTCAGCACCTAAACCAGCAAATATCCCAGCAAACTCAACGGCAATATACCCCCCACCAACAACCAGTACCCTATTGGGGAAGGCTTCCATGGAAAACACCTCGTTGGAAGTCAGGATGAATTCTTTTCCAGGAATATCTGGGACAAAAGGCCAACCTCCTGTTGCTACCAGAATTCTCTGTGCGGTGTATTCGCGACCATTCACCATCACCTTATTGGCACCAGTAACTTTGGCACGGCCGTCAATGACCGTCACATCTGAGTTTGCTAATAGGTTTCGATAAATATCGTTGAGGCGGGACACTTCACGTGCATTATTTTCACGCAATGTTGGCCAGTGAAATTCAGCCGGCAAACTGTTCCAACCATAGGCTCTAGCATCGGTGAAGTCCTCTTTAAATCCACTGGCATAGACGAATAATTTTTTGGGAACGCACCCGACGTTTACGCAGGTCCCCCCCATGTAGCGATCTTCAGCCACTGCCACCTTCATTCCCTGGGCGGCAGCCATACGCGAAGCTCGTACACCACCAGAGCCCGCCCCAATCACAAATAGATCAAATTCATATTCAGCCAAAGCAAACCTCTGTCTTTAATTTATTACCTAACTTACAACGCAGGAGATACTTCCCCACAACACACCTTTCGCGCCAGAGCTGTCACTCCGCACTTAATAACCGTTGACACCTATTTGTCGCTTCTATATTCATGTGACAACTATCACAAAAAATACTTCGCTAAACAAAGTGTTAGAACAACTGAGCAGGTTTGGCGGATAGAATAACAGTCACTAGAAAGAGTAACCCATGGGCAAGACAATGAACTCTCCTTCTTTAGCCATCCTTCGAACCTTGGGGCTTTTGTCTTTGCTGATTTCAAGCTCCCTTAGCAATGCCAATACCCATCCTAGTTATCTCACAAAAGAATACTGCAGCAGTGTGGTAGAGCAGTTTGTCGGGGCAGGCATGCGCAGCCTAGACAAATATGTAAACGAGCACTTCAACCCAGAATATAAAGGCGGTATCCGCAATACAATTCGATTTCTTGAACAGCGGCTTGAGTGGCTAAATGAATGTAACGCCTACTTGGTGGATACCAATAACGCTTACGTTTTTCATAGCCAGGACGATACTCAAAATATTTTTTCGGCGATAAACGAGTTAACTCGAGAACTGCAACATGTCCGCTCAGGTGTTGAATACCGGGACGATGCTGGAAATAACAACCCCGCCCCCTTTATCAAACGACGCTTTGCCACCCTGGCAGAATTGGTGGATCGCCACCATACACGTCTGCTGATGAAAAAGCAGTTCCAGTAGGGCCGTCACTACATCCTGAAAACATTCGGCCCGCAGTATCTTGCGAGCCTTGTCGCAGCGACGAAATCAGCTTTTTCTGGTGAACTTCGTCGCGGGCTTAGCGGGGGAGCTGCCAGCCCGACTGCCAAGCCCGACCATAGAAAAAACATCCGGCATCCGCTCTTTCAACCCGATTCCAATGCGTTTAACCAATGCGCCTAGGCGCGGGCGCTGTTTTTCAGTAAAAGGGATGGGTCTACAGCTCTGCATCGCAGAAAGTCCAATACGCGCCACAAAAAAACTTGCGCCCACACCTTGCCCCAAACGGGTAGAAACTGTACTAACAACACTGTCGCCGACCAAATCTGGCCATATCTCGCTGATCGCATATTCACTTGCACCACTATAAGCCACCAGCGCAAGTACTTTCTTGAAAAGGCGCCAGCGCACTACAAGCGAAGGTTGAATGCCATAAATTTGTGCAACATCATCAATCATTCGTAACGATTGGCGCAGGGCAACAAGGATGTCAATACTGGCAAAAGGACTGAGACCTACCAATGCCCCAGTTGCTGTTGCGTGACGAACTACGCGGCGTTGTGCCTCCTGGTCGAGTGCATCGAGAAAAGTCACTTCCAAGTGCTGCAGTAACTCACTACTGTCATAATAATCTGGCGCCTCATCCAGTACCCGGTTGAGCAGTACACCCTGAGGTTTTCCTGAAAAATGCAGCTGCAACTGTCGACGGAGAGATTCCGCTTCTTCATGGCTGCGACACTCTCGCATGTCGGCCGCCATTGCCTGTGTTTTTTGCAGCTTGCGCAGTGGCCGACCAGCACGGAAAAATTCCCACAGGGAACTGACTATTGCCGCTGCAAGGCTCGCTATCACCACTCCCGCGAGAATACCAAGGCTCCAGTGCTTATCTGCCGCCCAGGTATACATCTGGCGTAATTCCCAAGCGAGTACAGCCACTATTAATGCTACGCTTGAAAGCAGTGCCGGCTTTAACCATTTCAGGCGAAAAACAGGCAGGCGCAACTCAGAAAAGGCAATCCTATCGGGTAGTGATTCTCCCGTGGTAATAGATCTCGGAATGTCCTCCCCTTCCTCTTGCAGGGTTTCTACACGCGTAGTATCCCGGTGAGGGGCTTCACTTTCTGGTTCCTGCAGGGACTCTATCCGCGTTACCCGGCGAGGAGCCTGTTTATTCTCATCACCCATCAAACTTTATCTCCAAGCAACAAATTCAAAAGCGCATCGACGCGGATATGAGGAATGGAACCTGAGTCCATACCTTGCGGGGGACGCAACTGGGGTGGAGCAGCCCCGGTATAATGACCCCAGCCACTCTTTTCACTGGGCAGGCGCGAGAATATCTCGGCATTCTCAAAACCCAGATAGCGACCATCCAGGTCATATCCAACCAGCATACGCCGCCCATTACGCTGATCCTCGTGGGAACAACGCACAGCAGCGATGGCTTCACTAAAGATCGGCAAGCCACGGTGGCGCGCTCCGGTAAAAGTTTGCTGCAGTTGCTGGCCAAGCAGCTGACGCAAGGCATCGTGATCAGCCGCGAGCACCTGATCAACCTTAGTCGCGGCAAAGAGCAAGCGATTCACCTTAGGACGCCATAACTTACTCAAGAACCCAGACTCTCCATAGCGGAAAGTATCGGCAATATGGGTAAAAGCCAGGCGCATATCCTCCAAGGCCTGCTCACCCGCAAACAGGGTGCCGATCATATCCACCAGGACCAGCTGCCGATCGAGGTGTTTAAAATGGCTCTCGAGAAACGGGGCCACCTTCCCCTCCACATAAGCCTCATAAAGGCGACGCAGAACCTGATAATTACTACCATCAGGCAACTGTTTCAATTGATCGGCACTAAAGCCTCTGAGATCCAGCAGAGGTAATAGCTGATAATCCTCGTCATCCAACAATGCTCGTCCAGGCTGCAGATAGCTGAGCTTTCGCTTTTCGCGGCAGTCCAATAGAAATTGACGATATTCCCGCCACAATGCCTGCAGCTCTGACTCCTTTGCCTCAGCCTCGGGGGAGAGCGCTGCCAAGCGTGTCAGCAGCCCCGGGGCCAGCCCCGCGCGCGTATCGCTCGCAATAATATGGGCTTGATGGCGACACCAGTCGCGAAAATCCATTCTCAGCATCGGCAAGTCCATCAACCATTCACCTGGGTAGTCCCGCAGCTCCAGGATCAAGGTTTTATAATCGCCCCCCCCTAAACGACGATGCCGTCGCAAGTGAATGTGCAATTCCATTGCCGATACATCTCGGGTACTTTTTGGCCATCTCGGTGGATGCGACATCAAAGCACTCAAGCAGCCTTCATAGTCAAAGACTGGCAGACCAGAATCGAGAGCGGGCTTTAACTCCGCCCCCAAAAGGTCTCCATTTAACGCTGGGGCAAAGCCCGGTAGTTGTGCTTTCTGGGGGTGACTCAACTGGTAGATAAGGCTGGTAAGCAGAGTCGATTTACCAGCCCCACTCAAACCTGTCACTCCAACACAGACACGGCGGTCCATAAGGCGCTCTGCCAACCAATGAGATTTTTCCTGCGCACCCCGTCCCCAGTGACGCAACTTTTCCTTGAGACGCTTACTGCGTTTGTCTGCTTGATCTAAAGGGTACTCCAGGCTCACTTGCCCGGACCCTGTCGCCTGCGATTCCATGGGGAGTTCACTTCCAAAATAGAAAACTGGGCCGAAGAAGGTTTGGCCCTAATGAGGAGGGCACTGCGCTGTGGCAGTGCCTACTATGCAGATCAATAGAGTGGTTAGTCTACCAGTGCAACATCACCAGACCCCATAACGGAAAAAGAATCACTTTGCGGGCGTTTTAGAACGATATCCCCTGATCCCATGACCGCGCCACTGGCATTATCTGCGCGCAGGCTGCGGCCGACAAAGTCACCAGATCCCATGATACGAATATTGACATCTGCTACACGGCCACCGACTCGCATATCACCGGAGCCCCTGATTTCCGCTGAGAGCTTCTCTCCTGTGATGCCTCCGAGGAAAATATCGCCGGAACCGCTGATCGCAATCTCGCTGTTGACCGATAGTGCCTTATCCAGAATCAAGTCCCCAGAGCCTGTCACGTAAGCACTGAGATTTTCTGCCGCAGCCTTGGCAACACGCACAGTACCAGAACCCGTGACTCCAAGGTCAATGGTTTCACTTTCTAAGGTTTCTGCCACGGCCTGCCCGGAACCAGCTACCTCTAATGCCTCAACCTTTGGCATGGTGACCGTGAAGTGCACCTTCTGGTCCCTATCACGGGTAATGGTAATCACACCAAACCAGTGTTGAGTGTTGTCATCCACATACAGCTCCAGAGTGTTGCCCTTCACCTCCGCTTTGACATGGGGCATAACTTCAGCCGGACCACTGGCATTCACGGCAAAATGATCCCCCTGAATCACTTCAACGTGAGAACTGCCTCGTAGAGATACCCGGGTAAAGCCATTGACATCGAAGCTTTTAGTTTCTTTTTTATCTCCTTCAGCCTGGGCGCTGCTGAGGACAAAAAAGGCCAAAAGAGCAAACAGCGGGGCTAAAAAAGCTTTTTTCATGGTTGCCATTGCAAAATTCTCGTAATTATCACTGTTACGTATTACTTGACTACCCGAGTATACGAATTGGATGCAGTGCCTCCAGAAAATTTATGAAGGCACAACGAGGGTGACCAAATAGTCTATAAAATGCGTTCAGAAATTAACCTCTGACACACTCTGCCTCCGAACAGCCCTGCTGAACGAGTGCGCTACGAATTTTCTCAGCCTCAATAGCCAACTGCTCAGATGTTGCACTCTTTTGCAGGGAAAAATCAAAATCTGTCAATTCATCGACAGGAATCAGGTGTATATGGGTGTGCGGTACCTCCAGCCCTGCAATCATCACACCTACACGCTTGGGTGAATACACTGCCTTTAGTCCCTTGGCGACTTTTTGTGCAACCAACATTAAGTGTGCCGCAAGCTCGGCTGGAACATCATCCCAGTGGTTAATTTCTTCAACCGGGATTACCAGGCAATGCCCCGGCTTAATGGGGGAAATGGTCATGATTGCAATCGCTTTTTCATCCCTCCAGATAAAGTGGCCCGGTAAGTCCCCATTCAAAATTTGAGTAAAAATGCTTGCCATAATTTAATCCAATCAGTTGCAAATTTTTTATTTAGTTCAAGCGTGCAGTCTAACATCTACGCTAAAAAACTCAGAATAAAGGGATAAAAAACACTATCTTAAAAGCAATTTTTTATTTGGCGTAGATAAAGGCAAACTGGACTACTACCTGTCGAACAAAATGACAATTTTCTTAAAGCACGTTGGCAGTCCGAGAGAATATGACTTACGCTGCTGAGCAATTAATGTTGTACCGTTAATGAGCCAGTGCATCCTGTGCATTTTTTCTATCACAATATTTTGGGCTCTGCGGAATTTTATATTTCAGTACCAACTGCTCACCGGGGGGAGAGATATGAACAGCCTGTTAGAACAGGTCGGTGGTGCTAAATTTGTCTGTCATACAGTCAATGAATTTTACGAAACCATAGGCCGCCACCTTTCCAGTTACGAAACCTGTGATCATCGCAAACAACAAAGCCGCCAAGCACAATTCCTAAACCACGCCTTTTCTGAACAGCCCGAGCCTGATCGCAGTAGTCGCGCCAGCTTTCTGGCTCGCGGCCTGAATCCAGCTCTGTTTGACGCCCTGCTCGAATATCTGGAAGCGCGCTTGGAAGAGCTGGGGTTTCCATGGCAACTTAGTACAAGTCTTATACAAACAGCGAGTAGTCTTTACGGTGGCTGTGAGCAAGACCTTTCCATCGCTTGTTAACCCCACTTGCGCCGCACAAGTTGCGGCGTATGTAACCTCTCAATACAATTGCATCCTCACAGCCTTTACCTCCCGTTTTCCAGCGCAGCGGTAAGCGCTAATTCACTCACTCTTCAATCAGAGACTATCCATGAAGATTGCCAACCACACAGTTGTGGAAATCAACTACACCCTGAAAGATGCTGACGGAACGGTCATCGACTCCTCCGCAAATGGGGAGCCGCTTAAGTACTTACAGGGCGTGGGCAATATTATTCCTGGCCTTGAGCGGGAAATGCTGGAAAAAGCACCAGGGGACAAGTTCACTGCGGTGATCTCTCCTGAGGAAGGTTACGGCGTGCAAAACCCAGAGCTGATCCAAACTATGCCCCGCAGCGCCTTTTCCGGTGTAGAAGAGCTCGAAGTTGGCATGGCTTTCCACGCCCAGAGCACCGATGGCCACCCCATTGAAGTCGAAATTATCGATATTGATGGCGATGAAGTTACTATTAACGGCAACCACCCTCTGGCCGGAGTGGAGCTGCACTTTGAGATCGAAGTTATCTCAGTGCGCGACGCAACCGCGGAAGAAATCGATCACGGCCACGTTCACTAAAGATATTGGCGGCCTCCGGGCCGCTATTTTCCCCCATGCCCCCCTCTCTTCCTGAAAAAATCGTCCTCTTCGACAGCCAGTGTAACCTTTGTAACGGCTGGAGCCATCTGCTCATAAAGTACGACCCTCATTGTCGCTTCACGCTCTGCCGAGTACAGTCCCAGGCTGGCCAGCACTACTTGAGGAAGCTTGGGCTACCCCTGAAAACCTATGAGAGCGTGATTCTATTAGAGCGACAGGGAGATTGCTTCCAGCAATACCATAAGAGTGAGGCGGCCCTTCGTATCTCAGCCAACCTTGATGGCTACTGGCGTTATCTTGTGGTTTTGCGCTACATTCCGCGCTCAGTGCGGGATTGGCTCTACGATTTGGTAGCGCGCAATCGCTACCGCTGGTTTGGCCGGCGCAGTAGTTGTTTACTGCCCTCTGCGGTAGACAAGCACCGCTTTCTGGAAGAAGTATCGGAAAAGAGCCCCAATGAGTCTGTCTGAACAATACCTACAACGCTTTGGCGGTATCGCCCGCCTGTATGGTAACCATGCCCTGGAGATATTGAATCGGGCCCATATATTAGTTATCGGCATCGGCGGTGTGGGTACCTGGATCGCTGAGGCACTTGCCCGAAGTGGTGTAGGCGCCCTGACACTAATTGATCTCGACGATATATGTATCACCAACACTAATCGCCAGTGCCACGCCCTCTCCTCAACGGTTGGACACATGAAGATCGAGGTCATGGCCGACCGACTCAGGCAGATCAACCCGGAGATTCAGGTCACCTCTATCGATGACTTTATCGCCACAGACAATCTGGCCGAGCTGATCGACCCCGATAGAGATTGTCTGGATGTTGTTATTGACGCCATCGATAATGCGCGAGTTAAAGCTTCGCTGGTTGCCTACTGCAAAGCGCGAAAATTGCGCCTGATCACCGTTGGCTCCGCCGGTGGTAAGCGCTCCCCACAGGCCATTGAGTGTGCGGATCTCGGTCGCACCATCAACGACCCCATGCTGGCCAAGGTGCGTCAGCATCTCTATCGTTTTCACAATTTCCAAAAGAGCAGCAAACGGCAGTTCGGTGTGGACGCCATTTTCTCCCGCGAGTCGATGGTTTACCCGAAACCCGATGGTGACGTTTGCCAGCAGAAAAGCGCCATGCAGAATGGGGTTAAATTAGATTGCAGTGGTGGCTTTGGTGCAGCCACCATGGTTACCGGCACTTTTGGCTTTGTGGCAGCTTCCCGAGCTATAGAAAGGCTTCTACAGGCAAAAAGCACAAGCTAAGCCGACCTCAACTGAGTCCTGAGCAGATCCCTGTAGCGACGACTTACAGGGATTTGTTGGCCACCTTTTAAGCAAATACGCGCATCTCCACTTTCAAGGGGAACTATCTCGGCAATGGAATCCAAACGCACAATATAAGAGCGGTGCACCCGCACAAAGTCATCTGGGTCTAAACGTTCCAGTAACTTTGCCATGGTATCGCGAAGGGGATAAATTCTGTCTCCCAAATGTAAATTTACATAATTCCCAGCGGCTTCCACCCACTCGATATCTCTTACATTCACCAGAAATTCTTTACCCAGCTTCTTTATTAAAAGGCGTTCCGGGCGCTCAATAGAGTCTTTAGGTCGCCCTTCATCCGGGGGTTCTAGTGACTCACCTTGTATGCGGCGTAGGAGAAAACGATATAAATAAACAGCCCCCAGTAGAAAGCCATAAGTACGAAAATCTTTCAGGTACTCATAGAAAAATTCAATTCCCCAGTGTCCAAAATTGTAGGAGCCACCTTCGAGGTAGTAGATCGCCGTACGCAGTGCCACCATAGCAACAACATGTAAAAGCGACCAAGGCAGGGTCAGCAGTAGATGTATAAATAAATGTCGAGCAAGTGTTTCCTTACTTAGGGGAAAGCGACGATCCCAGATCAGAATCAATGGGAACAACAGCCCCACAACCAGAATACTGGTGCCCTCCCAAACCAAAAACTCCCAAGGCTTAAATCTGGACTCCGCTCCGAGATGCTCCAGGTACACTACTGTAAATTGCACCAGCCATAGTACGAATAAGAACAGAATGCAGAGCCCTATTTCAAATTGCCGCCTGCGCGCCAGGTACATTTGTACCGTCATTTATTCCAATCCCCATGCATTTTTGCCGGTAGCATAGCTTCAACTCATCCCTGAAAACCACCATTCACACCTTTAGCAATGCATCTCACGTCCTTTGCATAGCAGACAGGGTATTTTCCCAAGGAACATAGCGAAACTTGTTTCAAATCCAAATGAAGGACGCCATGCAAAAAAACATTCATCGCCGCCATGACATTGATGCCCTGCGCGTGCTCGCTTTTGCCCTACTCATTTTGTATCACCTGGGGATGGCCTATGTGGCTGAATGGGGCTGGCATGTAAAGAGCACTTACCAGAGTGAACCTTTGCAGATCCTGATGCTGGCAGTTAACCAGTGGCGAATGCCATTGCTGTTCCTGATCTCTGGGGCCGCAACATACTTTCTGCTAGCTAAGCTTGGGAGCGCTCGGTTTCTGCTGAGGCGATTGCGACAGCTACTTATCCCACTTCTCTTCGGCATACTGGTTATAGTGCCACCACAAGCTTACTATGAGGCGCTCTCCAACGGCGTCATAGAGCCAGGTTACCTAAGCTTCCTCTGGCAATACTTTACGTTTCAACCCTGGCCGGCCGAGAGCTTTGCAGGTAGCCATGTTGGCTTCACCTGGAATCACCTCTGGTATTTACCCTACCTGCTCTGCTACACGCTAGCCATTATTCCAGTATCTTATTTTCTGCATACCTACGGGCCAGGACTAGGAAACTGGCTATCTCGCTTTAGAGCCTGGCAGCTTCTATTCATGCCGCTGCTACCCCTCACTTTATACGGCCTCTATCTCTTCCCGCTTTTTGGTGGAATTAACTACGCCGTTGTTGGTGATTGGTATACCCATGCACAATTTTTCACTTTCTTTCTATTCGGCTACCTGCTTGTCAGCAATGAGGCTCCATGGAAACTGCTAGTGCGCCTGCGCTTCTTCCTGCTGATTGGGGCTCCGCTTTGTTTTTGCCTATTCCTACTGTTCGATCGGGTATTGGAAGAGGATATAATTCCTGGGCAGTCTTTAATTCAACTAATAGTAATTTATGCCAATCGTTGGTTCTGGCTACTTACAGTATTAGCTTGGGGACACTACTGCCTCAACCGCCCGTTTACATGGTTGCCCTATGCCACAGAGGCAGTTTACCCCTGGTACATCCTGCACCAGACAATTACTGTTGCGGCGCTCTTTAAGTTGAAAGAGTTTTCCATGGGGCCGGTTATCGAGCCCCTACTGGTCTTTTTAATAACGGTGATAGGGTGTCTCGCTATTCATGAATTTATCATTCGGCGGGTGCCCTTGCTGCGATTACTGTTCGGCCTGAAAGCTAAAACGCCCGGTAGAGTCCCAAGCCTCAGCCCTGCCAACCAAGGTGTATAACCCTATCAAGACCGCTCTGCGCCGCTCTCTATCTGATGTAATGCGCGGCGCATCAAAGCATAGAACCCATTACTGCGAGACTGACTCAAGTGCTTACTCAGCCCCAATTCATTAAATAGTTGGGGCAGGTCCAATGCTTGGACCTCATCCGAAGTGCAACCATCTATCTGAGAAAGCAACAGTGCCCCGAGCCCCCTCACAACCCGGCTATCGCTGTCGAGTCCAAAGAAGTGACGCCCATCTATTTCCCTGTGTACTAACCAGGCCTCAGATTCACAGCCACGAACGAGATTCTCCGGATTGCGGATCTCGGGCTTACGGGTAACCACTTTACTCCACTGCAATAGCTCACGATAACGCCCCTGCCAATTTTGATAAGAGGCCAGACGCTCAAGTTGCAACAGGGAAAAATCATCTCTTGCCCAGCTTTTGGAGTGAACCTCTACCCCAGATGTGGCCAGCTGTTGGACCTCGCAATAGTCCTCTAACGCCTGCAGAAATGCCCTGATATCATCGTCGGTGTTATAAGCCGCTATAGAGGCGCGCACCGTAACCTGATTGCCACTCGTTCGCCCCAGTATTTGCGCACAGTGATGCCCCACCCGCACGGCAATATCCCGCTCATCCAGCCAGTGCATTAAATCCGTAGCACTGCCTTCGACCGGCACAAATGAAATTATTCCGAGGTTGTGACTAGCTTGACTGATCAAACGAAAGTTTGGGGATGCATTGAGTTCCCGGTGCAGCCAGTGTGTCAGTCTTTGTTCATGTTCGGCCATAGCGGTACGATCCTGTCGGGAGAGGAAATCCAGTGACGCCCCCAGCCCGGCTATTGCAGCCAGAGGTGATGTGCCCGCCTCAAATTTATGAGGTAATTCTGCATAGTGGCTCTGCTGGAATTCCACTTCCGCGATCATCTCACCCCCACCGTGCCAAGGGGGCATTGACTCTAAAAGGGTTTCACGCCCGTAGAGAAAACCGATCCCACTGGGGCCGTAAAACTTATGTGCGGAACAAACAAAGAAATCACAACCAATTTTTTGTACATCAATTTCTTCATGAGCGGCCAACTGAGCGCCATCCACGATCCATATAAGTTGCCAAGGTCGTAACAATTTTCGAATTAATGAGAGATCTGGACGCAAACCTATTGAGTTGGAACCACCGGTCAGAGAAACCACTCGTGTACGATCGTTCAACACCTCTCCCAGTCGATCAAACTGGGGAATTCCTGCAGAGTGGGGCACATAACGCAGAATCAGATTATGGCGCTTGGCCATCATCTGCCAGGGTACGATATTCGCGTGATGTTCAGCGGTGGAAATAACTATCTCATCGCCAGGCTGTAATTCACTACAAAGACAATGGGCGAGCAGATTCAGGGCCTCAGTTGCACCGCGACAAAAAATGATTTCTTTGGCACTAACGGCATTCACAAACTGCTTGGTTTCATTGCGCACCTGCTCGACCATTTCAGTAGACCTGCGCGCTAATCGATGACTAGATCTATGAGTGTTGGCACTACTGTGAATATAGTAATCCCGCATCGCATTAATAACGGATAGCGGTTTTTGCGTGGTAGCTGCATTATCCAGGTAGACTAACCCTGCATTTTCCTCCTGGGCAAAAAGTGGAAACTGCTTCTTGAATTGCTCTGCAGAAAAACTCATAGGGTAAATAATATCTCAGTATTTTTTCGTGTTGCGCTGGCAATTTCTTGTAAAGAAATACCGCGCAGCGCCGCTAATTCGGCGGCTATTAATGGCAGATTTTCCGGGCTATTTCGCTGCCCCTGCCGCCCTGACAGTGGCATATCGGGTGCGTCGGATTCCAGTATCAAGCTCTCTAACGGCATACGTGTAACGGTCTTGCGGGTTTTGGCCGCGCGACTGTAAGTGATAGTGCCACCAACGCCCAAATAAAAGCCCATTTTCCAGTAGTCCATAGCCATCTGCTCACCACCACTAAATGCATGTACCACTCCTCCCCTTGGTAGAGGGTATAGCTTCAATAGCTTAAGTACTTCGTTGTGCGCCCGATGCACATGTAAAATCAGTGGTAGCTGTAAGTCACTGGCAACTTCCAGCTGTGTTTTAAATACAGCAATTTGTTTTTCCAACGGAGTTGCTATAGCGGCATCCAGGCCACACTCTCCGACAGCAATACAGCGATACTGCTGTAGATGCTCGGCTAGTGCACGGTTCAGTTGCACCTCATTGATGCACTCTTCATCTTCCTGGCAGTTTTTTGACACCCACCAAGGATGGACTCCAGCAGCCGCATGCCAATGGGGCTGACCGTCAACCAATAGCGCAAGCTTTTGCCACTGGGATTTACAAACACCGGGGATAATCAGCTGACTGATCCCCTTGGCGACACAGCGCTGCCAGACCTGAGCCCGATCAGTCTCGAAAATTTGAAAATCAAAATGACAATGGCTGTCGATCAATTTCACTTGTGCTTCTCTGGTTTTGCCTGCATCTTAGCATGATGCCCACAATGGACCCTGAGGCCCCCTTGATAGAAACGCTGTTGCCCATTGCCCTTTTTGTCTTTTCCACCAGTATCACCCCTGGCCCCAATAACTTAATGATCATGTCCTCTGGATTAAATCACGGCGCCAGCCGCTCCTTACCACACTTGCTGGGTATCTGGCTTGGGTTTCCCGCAATGGTCATTGCAGTAGGGTTGGGCCTCGGCTCGGTCTTCAGCCAATTTCCAGTACTTCACGAGATTATCCGCTGGGTAGGCATTGGCTATCTGCTATATCTGGCCTGGCTGATCGCTTCAACACGCGAGATAGACTCCGCCAGCGATCGCCACCCCTTTTCATTTTTTCAGGCCATCGCCTTTCAGTGGGTCAACCCCAAAGGCTGGATTATGGCCATAGGTGCCCTAGCAGCATTCACCAGCCCAAATGGCGAAGTGTGGAAAGACATATTGCAGATCGCCCTAGCCTTTATAGCCATAGGCGGTCCCTGTGTCGCTGTTTGGCTGTTCTTTGGTATAGGGCTAAAGCGCTTTCTGACCAAACCCAACCACCTGAGACTGTTTAATATCACCATGGGCCTTTTACTGGCAGCCAGCGTGGTTCCTTTGGCGCTAGAAGGTCTGTATTGAACCAGCGCTCATTGAGACGCAGGAAAAAGGGACTACAAGTGCCAACTTGTAGTCCCCATAAATGAAGGAAAGAAAGCGAAAAAATTTAGCGCGATGCGGTCTGGGTGGCAGTTGCAGCCCGCAAGGCTGCGGAATCCTCTAGCCAAACGATATCACTGGCATCGATCTGGCTTTCGGTGACATCAGATAAGGTTTTCCCCAGGCTTTGCAGGGTCTTCTCTTGCGAGGTGAAAGTTTCTATCGGCATCTCAAGCCAGGCCTGCCCCTCTTCGTCGATTACCTGACGCACTTCGCCTCCATCCAGGCTACTGACGTGACGGTCGATTACAGAGCTACTCCCCGGCGGTAAATAAATGGTGCCATTGGTGATATCTACCGCAAAAGCCACAATACCGGGGATGATGCCAAATAACAGTGCGGCCCCATCTAGTATCAATACAGCCGGGTCAACCCGTCCACCACTCTGCCCTTTGCGCTCAGGATACAGGAAGTAACCACAAGCACTCATATTGATCACCACGGTCAGCAAACCGCTGAATACAATGCCACGCTTTAGATTTCTATTCATGGCCTACCTCTATTATTAACTTTGATAATATTGTCCAGGCGGATACTTCCCCTGTAATGGGCTCCGCCAAGCTTTCGTGTTTCTCCCCTACAGCTCTCAATCAACTCATTATCGACGGGGTGAAAGATAAGCAAATTTACGCCTATCTGCACCAACGTACAACAATTGCCCAATCGAACTGCCTAAACTTTAACCAGCACTTGTTGCGGGATGTTAAGGAGATGTAGTCGATTTCTGACAGTGTGGATTGACGCACTTGTGATCAGGCCGGGCAGTGAGCAGTCGCCAGGGGTCCGACACCGGAAATTTCAGGGAGCAGTAGTCGTAGCGGGTGCCGCCATGGAATGGCTAAAGCACGGTATCGAATTCGGTACCGTGCTTTTTTAATTTCAGAAAGCGCAAAATTGCACCCTCAAGTGGCGAAATCCCCCACTCTCCCCCTGAAAAAATCCCTCCAGAGCTGTATCCTGCGCCCAACAACAAGAGTGGAGCTCACTACATGTACATAACCAGTGCCTTTGACAGCGGCAATATCGAAGTGATCAACGCTGAAAGCAGCCCTATTCAGCTGGCTATACGCCAGGATAATAACTCCGATTTCTACCAGTGGTTTCACTTTCGACTAGAGGGTGAGGTGGGCGCAAGCTATCCACTGAGTATTGCCAATGCAGGTAAATCCGCCTACCCGGAAGGCTGGGAAAACTATCGGGTGTGCGCCTCCTATGACCGTCAGAATTGGTTCCGCATCGGCGCCAATTACGATGGCAAGACTCTCGACTTTACCGTAACCCTGGATGAGCCCAGTATTTACCTGGCTTACTTCGCACCTTACTCCTGGGAGCGCCACCTGGATCTGCTGGCCTGGGCTCAGAGCAATGAGCGGGTAAAAATCCAAACCCTTGGCAAAACCCTCGACCAACGCGATATGACCATGCTCACTATCGGAGATGCCGAAACCGCCAAGCATCGGGTATGGATGATTGCACGCCAGCACCCCGGAGAAACCATGGCGGAGTGGTTTGTAGAGGGCTTCCTTGAGGCGCTGTTGGATGATGCCAACCCTCAAGCCCAGAAACTGCTGGCAGATACCGTTTTCTACGTAGTCCCCAATATGAACCCCGACGGCAGCGTTCGCGGCCACCTGCGCACCAATGCCGCTGGTGCCAACCTGAATCGCGAGTGGCTCAATCCCACCATGGATCGCAGCCCGGAAGTATTCCTCGTTCGGGAAAAGATGTTGGAAATCGGCGGGGATATCTTCTTAGATATTCATGGAGACGAAGCACTTCCCTATAACTTCGTTGCTGCCTGTGAAGGTATTCCCGGCTATGACGAGCGCCACGCAAAACTGGAAGAAACCTTTAAACAGGCCTACGAGGCTATCAGCCCCGACTTTCAAACCGAGCACGGTTATGAGCTAGACAAACCTGGCGAAGCCAACCTTACCATTGGCACCGCCTGGGCCGGTCATCAGTTCCGCACTCTGGCATTGACCCTGGAAATGCCATTTAAGGATAACGACAACCTGCCTGACCCTGCAGAGGGGTGGTCCCCAGCCCGCAGCCAGCAATTAGCCCGCGATATTTTGTTCCCAATACGCGAGACCCTAAAAATCCTGAAGTAATTTCAAATCAGCTTGAGCCCCGGCCCAATAAGCCGGGGCATTCTCCGAAATAAAACTGAGCCTATCAGCAATTCACTTTACAGGTCGCTCAACAAACCAAGCCAGCCCCATCTGGCTGCGCCGTTGACGAGAGATCTGCCCGCTGTGTAAATCCTCCCAAATTAAATCAAGCTCACCTGCAGTACTAACTTTAGCCCCCCAAAGAACCTTACTATTTGCATATTGGTTGATACTGGAATCCAGGAAATGCTTTGGAAGAAAAGTTTGCGGTAATTGCGCAATGACTTCTCCCTCAGGTGAAATTTGCACTGAGATAGGTACTAGTTCCGCTACTTTGTTTGCAGCAATTTCTTTTTCTAATTTTTCCTTTGTCAAATCTAGCCTACCAAGCCGTATCGCCCACCCTCCTTCTACAGCATCCACTAACTGGGACTTTTTACCTTCGATAGTGTTACCGGCGCGATCATGTTGAAACACCATTTGCCAGGTTTTACGAGTGGGCTCGGTAAAGCACCAGATTGAATGGACGCGATCTTCATTTATTCTTTTGGAGTGCTCAAAACGCCCGAGTAGAATCCCACGACTATCCAGCAGACCATGCCACTGCCCAAAATCTGTGGAAAGCTCTATTTTTCCATCCTCAAGTCTGGGAATTTGTCGGTGTACAGACTGGACCTTGGTCGCCACCTCTCCCGATACCACACTGGTAAATTGTGCATCTGACCAATGCGTGAGATCTGATTGTTTATCTCCATCGAAATCCAAATCCCAACCCACCCGCATCGGCTCCCCACTGAGGGCAACATTCACTAGTCTCTGCTTGGAACCAGCAATCACAACTCCATCAAAATCTACTTCCAGGATGGGATCGGCACAATACGCTGACTGATACGCATTGACAGCAACAGAAAAACCAAAGAATAAACTTATCAACAAACAATTTATTTTTATCATTTTTAGCACCAGCAATTATCCAACATTAAATTAGAGAGCAATATACTTTTCCCTCTTGTAACACATAAAATTTTATACCTCATTTACAAGAACACAAAAAAGCATAAAAGCTGAAATCACTTAAACTCAAGTCAAACCGATGTACACTTTGCAGAACACCCCCAAAAGCAACTAATCATATGCAAGTACTGCTATCTTAGAGGGCGACCAAAGAGCAATATAAAATTTAAAAAAATATGAATTTTATTGATTCAAAATAGCTCAATATTGGCACCCCATAAATCCACTTAAAATTGAATGAAATAGTATCGCAACTTCAAATCCTGAGTTCCCACCCCCTTCCAAAGGCAAAAGGAACAAAAAGTTCAGATCAAACATCTATGGCTTATGGCAATAGCCAAAAAGAAAAAAAACCCACCAACCCATCACACAGCTTCCGAGGCAAGTGGGTATAAGGGGTTTATCATGCCAACAACTTTGCCCTATGGCATCAATAGCGACCCTTAACTGGAGTATTTTTGTATTAAAAAACCCCGCAAAAATGGAATGCCTGGTCACTACAGAACATTATCAATGGGATATTGGAACTTTCTATCCAAGCAATCCCAACAAAACCAAACCAATATCCCAAAAGCTGCTAAATCACACCACTTTCTCTAGACAGAAAAATCCGCCCATAGTAAAAAAAGAAAACAATAAAAAGGTACCAATAGGGTTCCGCAAAATAATTGAACATAAAAGATTAAAAAATCTCTCTCTTTATCTTAAAACCCCAAACGAACGAAAAGGCTATCTATCCAGAAAGCCCCCGGAGAATAATAATGAAACTCAATATCATGCAATCAATCCAGATTACAGCCGTTTTGTCGCTGCTTATCTGTTCACCACTATGGGCAGACACAGTTTCCGACTTTCAAAATAGCTGGACAGGCAGAGCCCTGGACTTGCAACGTAAAATCGATAACCACACCCCAATGAGTGAGAATAATATTCTCGGCACCCACAACACTTACAACTCAGAGGTCTATCGAGCCTGTAATTTCTCCGTTGGCTGCCGCTATCTCGACCCCCAGCAGGAATACTCCATTAAGGATCAACTGCGAATGGGAGCAAGGTTTATTGAACTGGACGTCCACTGGACGGCAAAAATGGAGAACCTCTTCTCCTACCCCAAACGCTTGCTGCTTTGCCATGGGCTGTGCAGCCTGAACGACAAGTATGCTACCGAGGGCTTTAATGAGGTGAAAGCCTGGCTTGAGGACAGCGCCAACCAGGATGAGGTTATTATCCTATACATCGAAGACCACTCCGACGGACGCCACAAGGATCTTTACGACCAGATTACCAGCCGCTTTGGCAATAGAATCTACTACAGCGGCGGCTGCCAGAGTTTTCCAAGCACCTTGACCAAGAATCAGGTACTGGCTGCCGGAAAACAGGTTGTCGTATGGAAAGATGGCGGATGCTCGGGTAATAACAGCATGAAGAATATGGCATTTACCGGCCTCGGTGAGATTGGTCGCGTCTGGGAAGACAGCACCACTATCGGCACCATTGGAGAAATCTTCAATGGCGGTATTGAGAGGATCACCGCTAACGATGTACGCAATGGCTTTGCCCAGGGGCATAACATTATCAACCTGGACAATATGAATACTAGTGACGGCCGTATCGCCGCCGCAATCTGGTCCTGGGATCAGAACGAACCCAATAACCTCAACAATGAAGACTGTGCAATGCAGTGGGGTAACGGACGTTGGAATGATGCCAACTGCAGCAATCAATACAGCTTCGCCTGCAAGAATGTAACCGACGGTAGCTGGGTAGCCACTGCCTCTACCGGACCCTGGGCTTACGGTAGTGCCAACTGCCAAGCCCTTGGCAGCCAATACGTCTTTGAGGTACCCACCAACAGCAAAGACAACCAAGCCCTAAAAGCAGCGAAGGAAGCCACGGGCTACGACAAGGTCTGGATTAACTATCAAGACCAATCCACTGAAGGCCAGTGGCTGCGCAGCGAGTAATCCCAGCCCAACTCTTCACTTACAAACATCCTTTAGAGCCCGCGTTAGTATGCGCGGGCTCTCCCTTTTCTCTTCCCAGCGGTACCAGCCTGCTTGACTAGCCGACTACCGAAGAATTGTCGTTAGTTTGCTCTATATCGTGCATAATCCGTGTCTGAGCAAGACTCACAGGACATAATTATGCGAATCCCTACTCTTTGGCGTCGCCTTGGTTTGACCATTGCCGTCGGCAGCGCACTAACCGCTTGTGGCAAAAGCACCACTGAAGCGGCCAAGCCGGAGGCTGATCACAACGCAGCCCATGCCGAACACCACCATGCTGACGGTGCCAAGTTATCTCTCGGTGAAGCCGAACAGGCTCAGGTCGATGCCATAGCTGCAGACCTGCACAAACACATTGCGATCCTTGCTTCCGACAAGTTTGAAGGGCGCGCTCCCGCTACCAAGGGTGAAGAACTCACCGTGAATTACCTGGCAGAGCAATTCAAGGCGCTGGGTCTGGAGCCTGGGGCTATGGATGCGGCCGGCAAACCCAGCTGGTTCCAGCAAGTCCCTATCGTGGAAATGGAAATTGAAACCACCCCCCTGACATTCAAGGGCGATGGTTTCGAGCAAAACCTGCAACCAATAGACGATATGGTGGCCTTCACCCAAAGACAGACCGCAGGCTCTTCCCTGGAGAACAGCGAGTTGGTATTTGTGGGCTACGGCATTGTCGCTCCAGAAAATAACTGGAACGATTACGCCGGATTGGATATGAAAGGCAAGACTGCGGTTATTTTGGTGAATGACCCCGGTTACGCGACCCAGGACAAGGCCTTGTTCAACGGCAATGCCATGACCTATTACGGCCGTTGGAGCTACAAGTTCGAGGAAGCCGCCCGCCAAGGAGCTGACGGTGCGATTATCATTCATGAGACCGGTGCTGCGGGCTATCCATGGGAAGTGGTTAGTGGCTCCTGGTCCGGTGCGCAAGTCAGCCTCGAAGCCGAAAATAAGAATGCAGACCGGGTTGCTATTGAAGCTTGGATGACCAATCAAGCCGCCAATACGCTATTCCGCTCCGCCGGCCTCGATCTGCAAAAGGAAATGGACGCAGCCAAAACTCAGGGCTTCAAACCCAAGGCTCTGGGGATAACCGCCAGCCTACAACTGAAAAACAGCCTGCAGAAGTCTAATTCTCGCAACGTGGTTGCCAAGCTTTCGGGCAACAAGCACCCCGACGAGGTGATTGTCTACACCGCGCACTGGGACCACCTGGGCGTTAACAAAAATGCAGATGGTGAAGACCAGATCTTTAACGGGGCCGTCGATAATGCCACCGGTACCGCTGGTTTAATCGCTATGGCCGCTGAGGCGGTGAAGCTGGATCGCCCAGAGCGCTCACTGCTGTTCGTTGCCGTAACGGCTGAAGAGTCAGGCCTGCTCGGCTCCAAGTACTACGCCGAAAAACCTGTCGCTCCTTTGGAGAAAACCGTTGCTGGCATTAACTTTGATGCCATGAACGTATTGGGCCCAGCCCGCGACATTACTGTAATCGGTTATGGCAGCAGTGAGCTGGAGCAAATGCTGGAGGTATCCGCCAAAGGACAAGGCCGCTATTTAGCCCCGGAAGAGCACCCGGAGCGCGGCTACTTCTATCGTTCAGATCATTTCAGCCTGGCGAAGAAAGGCGTGCCCATGCTGTATTTCGACTCCGGCAGCGACAACTTTGAGCATGGCCGCGAGTGGGCCCAGGCAAAAGGTGCCGAGTATGTTAGCCAGCACTACCACAAGCCTGGCGATGAGTACGACCCCTCTTGGAATCTGAAGGGCTCGGCAATGGACCTGCAGCTTGGCCTAAAACTAGGCCTGAAACTGGCCAACAGCCGCGATTGGCCCAACTGGTATGAGGGCAACGAGTTCCGCGCAATTCGCGATGCGAGTGCCGAAGCCCGTAAGTAACCCTCTCTCCAGCCACTCTACGGCAGTGATACCATCAGTACTACTGCCGTAGAGTCCATATCCTCCTCATCGACCTTGCCACCACTATAAACTCTTTGGAAATTGATTCATTCAGTTTTGCAGCACCTGCCGTCACTTTAATCGCGAGGCATGGCAATCGGACAAAAGCTAAACTCCCCCTACACAAGATAAAAATACCCAAGCAAATCCTAGATAATTGTCACGCGTTATAGAGAGCCCCCTTCCATTAGACCTGTGTACATCGGGGTGAGGATAGCCTACTAATAAATGGTCACTTTAACTTCAATGGGTTATCCCAAAAAAAGATAAGGAAATTAACAATAAAAAAAGTTGGCCACGAAAGCATTAACAGCGGAAAGATCCGAGCACTTTTTCAAGGTGCACTTAAGTGTTCTAGTCGCAACTGAAGATATATTGAAACAGTTGAGACCAGCGGAGAATGGCAGATTTAAACAGGCTTACTAGGGGGCGGGATTTAGGAAACGGCTATCGTTGGCGACACATCCTTGTGTCGCAGTTATCCGCCAATTAATTGCCGGATAAACTTATAACTAAGCGCCGATAGCATCCTTTTTCTTCAGTTCTTCATCGCGCAGTTCACGACGCAGGATTTTACCGACATTAGTCTTTGGCAAATCTTCACGGAACTCGACCTTTCTCGGCACCTTGTATGCCGTCATATTCTCTCGACAGAAAGCGATAACTTCTTTCTCAGTCAAAGACGGGTCAGCCTTGATAACAAAAAGCTTCACCTGTTCACCACTTTTTTCATCGGGAATACCAATTGCAGCGGCTTCGGTCACTTTTGGATGGGCACTGACGATATCTTCAATTTCGTTGGGATATACGTTGAAGCCAGACACAATAATCATGTCCTTCTTGCGATCCACAATCTTGATGTATCCATCATCCTGGATCACCGCCATATCACCGGTGTTCAACCAACCTTCACTATCGAGGGTATCAGCAGTAGCTTCTGGGCGCTGCCAGTATCCCTTCATTACCTGGGGACCACGCACACAGAGCTCACCGGGAGAATTATTCGGCAGATCGTTGCCATTTTCATCCACGACTTTAACTTCAGTTCCCGGAACCGGGATACCTACAGTACCCAGCTGTACGCCCTCGGTGGGGTTAAAAGAAACAACCGGAGAAGTCTCGGTCATACCGTAGCCTTCCATAACCACACAGCCGGTCATATCTTCCCAGCGCTTGGCAGTGTCTCTGGTCAGAGCCATACCACCAGAAGCCGTGGAGTGCAGTTTGCTGAAATCCAATTCGGCAAAATCTTTATTCAGCATCAAGCCGTTAAACAGGGTGTTCAGGCCAACAAAGCCGGTAAAGCGCTGCCCTTTCAGGGTTTTCACAAAGCCGGGAATATCGCGCGGGTTTGGAATCAGCAGAGAGTGGTTGCCGGTGGAGAACAGGCACATGCAATGGATGGTGAAAGCGTAGATATGGTAGAGCGGCAGCGGCGCAATATAGAACTCCTCCCCCTCTTTCATACCACTACCAAACGCTTCAAGAACCTGCTGCATATTGGCAACCAGGTTGCGGTTGGTCAGCATCGCACCCTTGGCAACACCGGTGGTGCCACCGGTGTATTGCAACACGGCGATATCTTCTGGTGCGCGCTCAACATCCTCACTGCCCTTCTGTGCACCGAGAGCCAGTACCTCACGGAAATTTACCTGCTGGGCAAAAGAGAATTCCGGCACCATTTTTTTGATGTGCTTGGCAACGCCGTTGATCAGAACCCGCTTTAAAGGGCTGTGCAGGTCTGCGATCTCAGTAACGATCACTTTCTCAACACTAGTTTCATCAACAACAGCCGAAGCGGTATCAGCGATATTCGCCAGTACAACCAATGCTTTGGCACCGGAGTCATTCAACTGGTGCTTTAATTCACGCTGGGTATACAGCGGATTGGTATTGACGACCACAAGTCCAGCTCGCAAAGCACCAAATACAACTACAGGGTACTGCAGTACATTGGGCAGCTGGATAGCGATGCGATCACCGGGCTTCAAATTGGTGTGATTTTGCAAATAAGATGCGAACTTCGCGCTCAAGGTGTCGATATCACCGACAGTCAGAGTTCGCCCCAGGCAGGTGAAAGCCGGTCGGTCACCAAATTTGGCGCAAGCGCCTTTAAATACATCGAGAATGCCGCGATCAATGTCCAACTCTCTTCTCCCATTCCTGATTGTTGTTATCGCTTGCTCACATCTCTCGCCCTTATAGACGAAACCTGCCATTTTTCGGAGCCAGCGAGAATTTATTTATTGTTTGTAGTATGTTGCGAGACAATAAAAAAGAGGCTTATTCATGCCTCTCCAAACCCATCGTCCTCTTTACCCTGCGCAGGAAACAAACCTGCCAACGCAGCGGCCAATTCTCTATCTCCAGAGTATTGGACATCTCCCAACAAAAAAGCATGTCTAGCGTTTAAATGGCCAGCCAAAATCGCATTCAAAGTGTGATTAGCCATTTCCAATATTAGCGCCGGTTCTTCCGTTTGCCCGAACTCAGAAACCACTTCGAGATCATTCGGAGCTCCTTTTACGTAAACATAAAAGTCACAGGCATCCGGCAGGCGGAACTGTACCCGAGCAAGTGGGTGCAAACAAGCTATGCGCCGCAGGCGCTCCTGAACTGAATCCGGCAATTGCATCGGAATGTCTCCGTCATTGGCCACTTCGGCGCCGGTAAAAAAAACCGCCGGTGAAGACCGGCGGTTTTTTATTGAGATTGGATTTAGAACGCGAAATGTTCTGCGTCCAGATCCATCAGGTTGGCCGCACCGCTCAGCATGGTTTCAGCATGGCTGGAGGTACGCGGAAGGATGCGCTCGAAATAGAAACGGGCAGTCTTCAGCTTGGCTTGATAGAAATCTACTTCAGCAGTGCCTTCAGCTAACTTTTCGTTAGCTACTTTAGCAGCACGCGCCCACAGGTAACCCAGCACGGTGTAGCCGGAGAACATCAGGTAATCCACGGAAGCCGCACCAACTTCATCCGCATTCTCCATGGCCTTACCGCCTACGTGCAGAGTCAGGTCGCCCCACTGCTTGTTCAGCTCTTGCAGCTTGGTAACAAAAGGCGCAAGCGCTTCATTATCAATTTCCGCCTGGCAGAACTTGTGCACTTTCTTGGTGAAGTGGCGCAGCAGCTCACCCTGACTCATCAATACCTTACGGCCCAGCAGGTCGAGTGCTTGAACGCCAGTGGTGCCTTCGTAGATGGTGGAGATACGCGCATCGCGTACATTCTGCTCCATGCCCCACTCGGCGATGTAGCCGTGGCCACCGAAGCACTGCAGGCCCAGGTTGGCGGACTCAAGACCGGCTTCGGTAATGAATGCTTTAGCGATCGGCGTTAGGAATGCCAGCAAATCTTCCGCTTCTTTCTTCGCTTCCTCATCACCTTTATGAGTGATGTCAACCAGTTGCGCACAAGTAACAACCAACATACGGCTGCCTTCAGAGATGGCCTTTTGGGTCATCAGCATGCGACGTACATCAGGGTGCACGATAATTGGGTCAGCGGGACCCTCTGGGTTCTTAACGCCAGACAGGGAGCGCATTTGCAGGCGATCTTTAGCGTAAGCCAAGGACTTCTGGAAGCCGATCTCGGAGTGGGCAAGGCCTTGCAAAGCGGTACCCAGACGCGCAGTATTCATAAAGGTGAACATGTAGTTCAGACCTTTGTTGGGCTCGCCAATCAGGAAGCCTTTAGCACCGTCAAAGTTCAGTACTGCGGTGGCATTACCGTGAATACCCATCTTGTGTTCCAGAGAACCACATACAACACCGTTGCGCTCACCGATAGAGCCATCAGCGTTAGGCATAAACTTGGGCACGATGAACAGGGAGATCCCCTTGGTGCCAGCCGGCGCATCTGGGAGGCGTGCCAGCACGATATGCACGATGTTATCGGTCATGTCGTGCTCACCGGCGGAGATAAAGATCTTGGTACCGGTAATCGCGTAAGAACCGTCGTCGTTGGGCTCAGCCTTGGTGCGCAGGATACCCAGGTCGGTACCACAGTGAGGCTCGGTCAGACACATGGTGCCGGTCCAGCTGCCTTCAACCAGCTTGGTCAGATAAACCGCCTTCTGTTCGTCGGTACCGTGCTCTTCCAGGGTGTTCATGGCACCATGGGAAAGACCGGGGTACATACCCCAAGACCAGTTAGCAATACCCACCATTTCACTCATGATGGTGCCCAGAGAGGGCGGCAGGCCCTGACCGCCGTATTCGGGATCGTGGGGCAGCGCCGGCCAGCCGGCTTCTACAAACTGCTGATAGGCCTCTTTAAAGCCTTCTGGAGTGGTGACTTCACCGTCTTTCCAGGTACAGCCCTGTTGGTCGCCGATCTGATTCAGCGGAGCTAGTACGTTTTCACAGAACTTAGCACCCTCTTCCAGGATGGCATCCACGACATCAGGAGTGGCCTCCTCAAAACCCAGAGACTCGTAATGCTTATCTGAGTCCAGCATCTCGCGCATTACGAAACGCATTTCACGCAGTGGCACTTTGATATCGGTCATCCTGATACCCTCAATTCGGTTATGTTAAGACCAGCCAGAAACTGCCCGGTCATATTTGTGACTAATTAATAAGATTGGTTCATCATAGTAGTAAGGCTACAGCCCTCTCTATGGCGAAATCCGTCCAAAGCGGTGACAAATCGAGGCGGGAATTCGAAAAAATGTGACCAAGCCAGTCAAATATCCAGGCCAGCAGCGGCTCGCCCCCCGCGGCGGTATTCGCCTGGCGTGATCCCAGTCCACTTCTTAAAGGCGCGGAAAAAAGCACTGGATTCATCAAACCCGAGCATCTCGGCAATCTGTCCATTGGAGAGATCCGGGCAACTCAGGTAGTGGAATGCCGCTTCCATACGGCACTCATCTTTCAATTTCTGGTAAGAAGTGCCCTCTTGCTGCAGGCGGCGGCGCAAAGTAGTCACCGACATATTGAGCCGCTCTGCCACAGCTTCGGCGGCGGGCATGGATTCGCTGACATCCCTGTTGAGGATGGTTTTAACCTTGGTTTTGATGCTGTTGGCACTGCCGTCGCTAATCACCAGATGATAAGGCGCGGTGCGGATAAAATCCTCCACCATCTGGGGGCTCTGCACCACCGGGTAATCGAGATAACGTGCATCGTACTCGAGGGCATTGAATGGCTGCTCAAAAGACAGTTCGCCCGCTTCGCTCTGAGCCAAGCTGCGAAACTCTTCCGGACAGGAGAAAGAAAAATGCAAACGTGCCAGCGGGATTTCACGCCCTGCCAACCAGCAGTAGAAACGGTGCCAAACTGCCAAGGTAGTGCGCACCACACTGGGGCTAGTGGCGGCCAACAGCCGATCAAACTCCCCTTTTTCCAGGGAGCTGATACCGTGGATTTCTACCCGCACGCGGCCATTTTCTCCATCCTGCAGCTCCGGCTTCACCTTAAAGCCGCGACAGATCTCCATAAACTCGGCACAGAGCGTAATTGCCTGGCGCAGAGTGGCACAATTGACCACCGCCATACACAGCAAACGGAAAGAGCCCGAACGCACTCGCCCGCCACTGAGCATGCCAAACCATTCATTTTGGGCCAGCCACATAACCCGCTGGTAAAGACGGCCGTATTTTATCGCGGAAAATGCCGCCACACCCTCCAGCTCATGCTCATCAATACCGACCGACTCGAGCAGTTCGGCTTTGTCGCAGCCGTGGCGTATCGCCTCCTCTAGCAATCGCTCCAGGTAGGCAATGGGTATACGAATATCCTCTTCTGATGCCGCCATCTGTCTACTTTCGCCTGCGTAACCAGCTCAATACGGCCCCAAAACCCAACGCAGCTGCAATAATGACAAACAGCGCTAACAGCAAAAGGACCAGGTAATAAAGGACATCCTTGACAGGCAGGTCCCAGCTAAAGATCGCCGCCGCAACAAATGCGACACAGGCGAGCACGCTGGTAATAAAGGAGCGGCGACTTTTATTGGCCATGGTGATCTGGATACATTGATTTTTAAAACAGGTGAGATAGCCACTTCTTGTGGCGCTACCATTGTATTGTCGGCACCTAAGAGCCTGTAAAAAGCCCCCATGAAACATTGTGAAATTAATCAAATGTTCCCCAGCTACCGACGCGGCGTCGAATCGTGAGGGATCGGCAGGTATCTGTCAACGCCGCAGGAGGCGCAAATGCCCAGAAGAATGCTGGAACCCGAAGATCAGGCTACCCTGCTGCGTCTCTTCCGCTGGATGATACTTATGACACTGATTGTCACCCTGATAATGCTGGGCATCGCGGTCTTCGCCTAACCCCCCCCTATTTAAAGAGTCGCTACTCCCCCACCAACCCTCCCTTCGCCAGATGTGCCGGATCCAGCAGTCCCTCAAGAGTTTTGCGATCCAAATCGGTCATCTCCAGCGCCACATCCATCACCGGACGACCACTTTTATAGGCCGCTTTAGCAATTTCAGCGGCCTTCAGATACCCGATGACCGGATTCAGGGCGGTAACCAAGATAGGGTTCCGCCCCAGGGTTTCGTCAATATGGGCGCGATTCACGGTAAAGCTTGCGATAGCCCGATCCGCCAGCAACTGCGCGGCATTGGCGAGCAAGTGAACGCTCTCCAACAATGTGCTGGCCATGAGGGGCAGCATTACATTTAACTGGAAATTACCACTTTGTCCGGCCACTGTGATGGTTGCGTCGTTACCCATCACCCTTGCCGCCACCATTGCGGCAGACTCAGCAATTACCGGGTTCACCTTGCCGGGCATAATACTGCTGCCCGGCTGCAGGGCTTTGAGCTCAATCTCCTTGAGACCTGCCAAGGGACCACTGTTCATCCAACGCAAGTCATTGGCAATCTTCATCATGGATACAGCCAAAACCTTGAGCTGCCCAGACAGCTCCACTGAAGTATCCTGGCTGGAAATCGCCTCAAAAAAATTCTCCGCTGGGCGGAATTGCTGAGAAGTGTGTGCACTCAACTTTTGCGCAAAAAGCTCGGCAAAGTCAGCGTGGGCATTGAGACCAGTACCCACCGCAGTGCCGCCTTGGGCCAACTGTGCCAGGCGCGGCATACAGCCACGGATGCGCTCTCGACCAGCTTCCACCTGTGCCGCCCAACCACTCAGCTCCTGCGCCATAGTGATAGGAACAGCATCCATCAGATGGGTTCGGCCTGTCTTGACCACGCTCTCCAGCTCGACGCTCTTATTGCATATCCCGGTATGAAGATTACGCAACGCCGGCAGCAGCTTGTCGCGCACTGCCAGCAGAGCCGATACATGTATCGCCGTGGGAATCACGTCATTACTGCTTTGACTCATATTGACATGATCATTGGGGCTAATAGACAAGCCATTGCCCTCTGCAGCGAGGTGCGCCAACACCTCGTTCACATTCATATTTGAACTGGTGCCGGAACCAGTTTGGTAAATATCCACAGGAAAATGGCGCGCAAACTCCTCATCGCCAAGTCGATCACAGGCGTCGATAATCGCTGTCGCCCTCGCCTTATCCAGCAAGCCCAGATCCCTGTTGGCCTCGGCAGCAGACTTTTTAATCAGCACTATGGCCCGGAGAAATTCAGCGGGTAGGGGCTTGCCACTGACAGGGAAGTTCTCTACGGCACGCTGGGTCTGTGCTCCGTAAAGCGCCTCCTGTGGCACTTGGATCTCGCCGAGACTGTCCTTTTCAATGCGGAATTTATCGCCCATTTGTGTCCCTCAGGGTGCACTCCTGTGCACCGTTCAGAAATGTGGAATTGCCCGGGATCTACTCGACTACAACGGTAATCTTTTTCGATACCACCGGATTCTTGTGGGGCACATGCATATAGTTGCCCAGCACCAGTTGTAGCGTATGTTTACCGGGCGGCAAGGTGACTTGTGTCTCTGTCTGACCACCACCAAAGTGAATGATATTTTCAGTCGCGGGCAGGGGTTTACTCAGGTCCGGCATATCATCCACATCAATCAGCAGGTGGTGGTGGCCGGTATTTTCACGCTCTACACCCGCCGGAGCCACACCCATGCCGGACAGGCCAAATTTCACAGTGAAAGTCTGTGGCACCTTCTCGCCATCTTTCGGGGAGATAATATAGAGCTTGGTTTGCTGCGGGGCTTTTTCCGCAGCTTCGGTCTTGCTGCCGTGTTCCGCAGCTTCGGTCTTGCTGCCGTGTTCCGCAGCTTGTAACAGCGGCGACAACATCAAGGCACTGGCGAAAAGTAGAGAGTTCACTTTGATCATAATCTTTGCTTCCTGATAAGGCGCCTACGACGCCAATTCTTATCATCTGGCTGAACAGCCCACCAACCCCACATTCTGCGGCGGGGTGGCAAACAGCACTTTACCAGACCAAAGTCCCACTGAAAGGGGGTTCCAGGGAATATAGTTGCCGAACCGAAGGCGAGCGCCAAAATCTGTGACTGACGCCTCGCGAAAAGCCTTAGGCAGAGGAAGCCTCTGAAAGAAGGAATTATTAAGAGCTAAAAGAAAAGACCCAAGATACCGGGGATTGAGGCGCAGAGTGAGCTTGCCAAGTTAGACACTCACCCGCCCCTCCTGAGTCCATTCACAGCGTACCTGCATGTCACCACTTCCGGGTTCATGATAGAGGCCAGCAGCCTCCCAACTAAAGGAATGCACTCCGGAAAGCTCGGTTTCCAAGTGTACAGTGGCGGACACCCAGTACATGCTTCTCAACAATTCCTCAAACTTCTGAATCCACATATCCCATTCATACTCTACCGCACGATAGGAGGCGCCAAAGTGGATCACATCCGTTTGGTATTGGGATTGCTTCATTTTAATGGTGGGGATAGAAAACATATCGCGACAGAGAAAGGGCCACTCGTCGGCACTGGGCAGAGCGAGTACCGCATTGCGGTTAATGCGACGGCGTTCGCTACCTCCGGCAAGGCTATTGCTGTCTTTGATACAACCGTAGACTATGGATTCCTGATCGCCCTGAAGCATTAATTCCTTTCCTTACCACAGCGCCACCGGACATCAGGTACCCAGGGCAAAAAAGATCTAGGAGATGCACTTTAACGGCGAAGCGGCCAGAAAGCCATAACTCCACAGGTGATCATTGGCATTACCATGACCATCGCCGATTTATTTATAAATAATTTGTGAGATTTAACGAGAAGCGCGAGCACCAATTCACAGTGCCCGCAGCGACAGATTAAATTTCAAATCCCCGTTGGCGCAACATATCCATCAGACCCTCTTCATCCATCACCGGAATGTCCAACTCCCGTGCCTTGTTCAATTTTGAACCGGCACCGGGGCCCGCCACTACATGGTGCGTTTTTGCAGAGACACTACCAGCCACCTTGGCACCAAGACGTTGCAGGTAATCCTTGGCCTCGCTGCGTGACAGCGTTTCCAATTTTCCAGTCAGCACCCAGGTCTGGCCCGCTAGGGGTTGCTCCTCGGCTGCGACTTTTTCCACCACCCAGTGCACACCCGCCTGGCGCAAGGCTTCGATCTCTTCCTGGGCGTGGGATTGCTGGAAGAACTCGGCAACAAAATGGGCAACAACAGGTCCCACATCTTCCACCTCCTGTAGTGACTCTTCACTGGCCGCCATCAATACCTCCAGGGAGCCGAAATGGCGAGCTAGGTTGCGCGCAGTCGCCTCTCCCACCTCGCGAATACCCAGGGCATAAAGGAATTTGGGCAGGGTTGTATCTTTGCTGCGCTCCAAGGCATCGAGTAGATTTTGTGCAGATTTCTGTCCCATGCGCTCGAGCCCGGCAACCTGCTCGAGATCGAGGTGGTAGAGGCCGGAAACCGAGTGCAGCAGCCCCTCATCCACCAACTGTTCTACCAATTTATCCCCCAGGCCATCGATATCCATCGCCTTGCGCGAAGCGAAGTGCTTGATCGCCTGCTTACGCTGAGCGCTACAAATCAAACCACCACTGCAACGGGCAACGGCTTCCCCGGGAGTGGATTCTACCGGCGAATCACACACCGGGCAGTGCGCTGGAAATTCAATTACACGGGCATCTTTCGGGCGCTTACTCTCCACAACCGAAACCACCTGGGGAATCACATCCCCAGCACGGCGAATTACCACGGTATCGCCGATCATCACACCGAGGCGCTGGATTTCATCGCGATTGTGCAAAGTCGCATTGGAGACGGTTACCCCGCCCACAAACACCGGCTTAAGGCGCGCCACTGGGGTCACTGCCCCAGTGCGTCCCACCTGGAACTCCACATCCAGAAGCTCGGTCATTTCTTCTTGAGCGGGAAATTTATAGGCCATGGCCCAGCGCGGCGCCCGGGCAACAAAGCCCAAACGGCGCTGCAGAGGGATACTATTGACCTTAAACACAATGCCATCGATATCGTAGGGTAAGCCCTCGCGTTTATCGCCGAGCTCGCGGTGGTATTCGATGCAGGCCTGAATATCCGCCGCCAAACGCATTTCGCTATTCACCCGAAATCCCCACTGCCCCAGTAACTCGAGCGTTGCCAGATGCTCTTCCGGCAGAGAGGCCCCCTCGACCAGCCCAATACCATAGACACAAAGCTCAAGCGGGCGCTGCGCGGTAATGCGGGAATCGAGCTGTCTAAGACTGCCCGCCGCCGCATTGCGAGGATTGACGAACAGCTTCTCGCCCGCGGCGGCAACCTTGCGATTTAACTCGGCAAAGCCCGCCTTGGGCATATAGATTTCACCGCGCACCTCCAGCACTGCCGGATACGCTGTGACCCCCGTCTCTTGACGCAAACGCAGTGGCACCGAGCCCACAGTGCGTACATTCTGCGTTATATCTTCGCCAGTTGTGCCATCACCACGGGTCGCCGCACGCTCCAAAATGCCATTGCGATAGAGCAGACTGATAGCGATACCATCCAGCTTGGGCTCACAGGCATATTCGATTGCGCCCTTGCTATTCAGGCGGTCTCTCACCCGCCGATCAAACTCCAGCAGCTCCTCGTCGCTAAAGGCATTATCCAGAGAAAGCATGGGCACTTCGTGGCGCACTTCCGAAAAGGAGGATAGCGGCTCTGCGCCGACCCGTTGGGTAGGCGAATCCGGGCTCAGCAACTCTGGGTATTGTTGCTCTATATCCTGCAACTCTCTTAGGCGGCGATCGTACTCCACATCCGGTAATTCCGGATTATCCAGCACATAATATTGATAATTAGCTTTTAGGAGCAGCTCGTGCAAAGCCTCTACTCGCTCGCGTATTGACTGGGGTATGGATTGTTTGGTCATCGACAGTTCGAGTGAAAATAAATCAAAAAAATTAAACTCAAATGCAACAACGGCCCCAGCTCGCGGAAAAGCCCTCAGGCTCAACCGCGGCCTGGGGCCGCGTTGTAACAAAGCAAGAATTGTAAAACTATGCGAACAAATAGTGTCGCAGGTTATCAGCCTTGCGCCTTGCTCAGGGCCCGGCGACGCTGATACTCCACGACTCGCTGACGATAGTGCTCAGCAGTCTGGGCAGTGAAAACACTGCGATTTTCATCTTTCAACTCGCCCCCGAGCAACTCGGCAATTTTGTAAGCGGTAGAAAGCATTTGATTGAATGCCTGGATCGCCTCGCCCTCAACCGGTAACGCCAGGAACATACTGACCCCCGGGGTGGCAAACTCCTCCATTTGTGCCAGGTCAAAAACACCCGGCACCACAATATTGGCCAGGCTAAATATCACCGCACCATCGGCACCGCCTCCCTCGTGGTAATGGAAGATATTCATCTCTCCAAAACGCATACCAGAGGCCACCATTACCCGCAGAAGATCGTTGCCCTCAAAGTAATCGCCTTCGGGTGCCATCACATTAATAACCAGCACTTCATCGCGGACCGAGCTTTTTTCTACAGCGGATTCTTTGCTTGGCGACACAACCGTATCGGCTTCGCGGGCTTGGGGTTCATCCCGTGGGGATATGGGCTCTGGGCGCTCTTCGGTGAGCGCATTGAAGCTCTCAGACTCATCCAGCGCCGGCTCAAAGCGCTGCTCCTCGCCCACAGAATCCATCAAAGTGGGCACCTGCTCCTCCAGGTCCAGCACCCCCTGCTCATGGGCGTTGCGCTGCGGTGCACTGCCTGCGAGGGGCTTGCGCGAGGAAATAAAGCTCTCCTGCACTTGGCGGTTCACATGCAGTGCATCTTCCATAGCACGCCTCTGCACAACACGCACCTGACCTGGCAATTCACTGGTTGCCGGTCGCGGCTTTGTCTCTTCCTGGGAATCTCCGGGGGTCCCACTTATTTCAGGCGGGCGAGCCGGTTCCTGCACAAGGGGGTCCGCATCACCCCCCACTTCGGATTGCATCGCTTTGGACAGATTTCGCGATACCTTCACCGCGGCCTTCTGCCGTAAAATTGCGCGGCGTACGCCGTCCAGCACCACTACAAGCAGCACTACCACGAGGATCGTAACCAGCCAGTTATCCATTTAAGCGCTCCTCCTTTTACGCCTTATGCAGAAGCCAGCTCAGCTGCTTCTTCCACATTCACCGATACCAGGCGAGAGACACCCGGTTCATGCATGGTCACACCCAACAGCTGATCAGCCATCTCCATCGCAATCTTGTTGTGGGTAATATAGATGAACTGAACGTGTTCTGACATTTCTTTAACCATTCGTGCGTAGCGACCTACGTTAGCGTCATCGAGAGGAGCATCCACTTCGTCCAGCATACAGAAAGGTGCTGGATTCAAGCGGAAAATAGAGAATACCAGGGCGATTGCCGTCAGCGCTTTTTCCCCACCGGAGAGTAAGTGAATCGTGCTGTTGCGCTTGCCCGGCGGGCGCGCCATGATCGCGATCCCAGTATCGAGCAGGTCCTCGCCAGTCAGCTCCAGATAGGCGTTACCGCCCCCAAAAACTTTCGGGAAGAGTTCCTGCAAGCCCGCATTGACCTGATCGAAGGTCTCCTTAAAGCGGCTTCTCGTCTCTTTGTCGATTTTCTTAATTGCATTTTCCAGAGTCTCCAGCGCCTCCATCAGGTCACCGTACTGGCGATCCAAATAATGTTTACGCTCAGACTCCTGTTTGTATTCATCAATAGCGGCGAGGTTGATCGGGCCCAAACGTGAGATACGCGCGGCTACCAACTCCAGATCTTCCTGCACCTGGGGAATCGTCAAGTCCCCGGGTAGCTGTTCGAGCAGCTGATCCAAATCCTGTTCATCTTCGCGCAGCTGTTCTACCAGGCCGTTGCGCTGCACTTCGAGGGTTTGTGCGGAGAGACGTTCCTGCTCCAGCTGGGCGCGCACCCCCTGTAAAGCCGCCTCTACTTTGTGTCGCTCCTGTTCCTGTTCACGCAGCCCCGTCTCCACCTCTTCGAGTTTTTTACGGGCTTCAGCCAGCTCCGTTTCCACCTCAATACGCTCACCCAGCTTCTCCTCCAGCTCCATTTGGAAATCCTGGGAGGGGTCCTGGGTTTCAGCCATCTGCTCCTGCAGCTGGGCCCGGCGGCTACGCAAGCGCTCCAGCTGCTCACCCATCACTTGCAATGTGCGCTCCAGAGAAACCATCTGGGTGCGCACCGACTGTTCGCGCATAGCCAGCTCGTGGGCGCGATCCTTGTCCTCGCGCGCACGCTGTCTGGCGGCATCCAGAGCTTCGCGCAGGGCTTCGCGCCGCTCCATCAGCATTTCGCGACGATCGGTGTCATCGCTCATGGCCTCCACGGCTTCCTGCAGCATCAGGCGCGCCTCAGAAAGCGACTCACCTTCAATTTCCTGCTGCTCACGCACCTCGGCAATTTCCTGTTCGATGCGATTGCGGCGCTCACTCATCTGCTCGGCGCGAGCGCGACGGGCAGAGAGTTGGCTGCGTAATTCGGCTTCGCGCCGCCCGAGCTGCTCGGAGTCGTTGCGGGCTTGTTCAATCGCCCGCTCAACACCGGTCACTTGTTCGCGCAGAGATTCACGCTGCTCACTGCACTGCTCAATCTGCTCTTCGCACAGGGATATCTCTGCGGACAGTGTTTCCAGATCCTGCTTGCGGGCGAGCACCCCAGTCTCGGCATCGCTGGCACGGCTCACTCGCAACCAGTTAGGACCCAGCCAGAGCCCATCCCGCGTCACAATAGACTCATGGGGTTGCAGGCCAGTGCGCTGTGCCAGCGCTTCATTGAGAGTGTCCGCGGTATAGATGCCGGCGAGCAGACCGGTAAGAGAGGACGGCCCCTGTACAACGCTTGCCAACGTGGGCAGCTGCCCAACGGTCGCTGCTCCCATCACGGTGCCATCGATAAAGACAGCCTGGCCATTTTGCAGCTGCTCCAAGCTCTCAGTCAGACTTTCCAACCGCTCGACGCAGACCGCCTGTAACTGTTGACCGAGAACGGTTTCCACCGCTGTTTCCCAGCCCGCTTGTGCCTGGATTTGGTCAGCCAGGCGTGGGCGATCGCTCAGGGATTGCTGCTGCAGCCAATTTTCCACCGCTTTGCCCTGCCCCAACGCAGCCTGTTGCAGCGCCTCAAGAGAAGCTTGGCGGCCCCGGCTGGTTTGCAACTGCAGGCGCAGCTGGTCCAGCTCTGTCGCCAGCTCCCGCTCGCGATTGCGTATTTCCTGCAGGGATTCTGTCCGCTCGGCAGCTTCCTCGCGACGCTCGTGTACCTGCATTTCCAGTTCGGCAAGCTGTTCATTTAACTGCTGGGTTTCCTCATCATCCTCGGAAACCTGAAGGCCGGACTGCTCTGCCGTGAGCTTGTTAATCCGCTCCAGAAGTCGCTGCCCGGAAGTCTCCAGATGTTGGATGCGAGACTGCTGCACCTCTGCTTTCTGGCGAGAGCCAGAAGCCCCCTGATTAAACTGATCCCACTCGTTTTGCCAGTTGCGCATCTGCTCTTCGGCTTCGAGTAGCCCGGTGGCGGAATCCTCCTCTGCGGCGAGCACCATTTCCAGATCTGGAACAATTACTTCTAGCTCTTCCTCAAACTGGGCAGCCTTCTCGCGATCTACTTCCAGGTTGGTCTCCGCTTCGCGGAACTCCTGCTCGGTCTGAGTCAAATCGGAATGCAGGCGAGTGGAGCGCTCGCGGGCATGGGCGATACTCTGCTCCAGGCGGGCAATGTCCGCACCCACCGCATAGAAGCGTCCCTGCACTTCATTAAAACCATCGGATAACTCGTGATAGCCAACGCGCTTTTGCTCAATGCCGGTATCACAGTTCACCTGCCGGGTTACCAATTCCTCAACGGTAAGCTCCAGTTCGCCAATCTGTTGCTGCTTGGCGACAGCCTGCTCATTGAGTTCGCGGTATTTTAGGGCTTGCAAATTTGCCTTGTGGCTGCGCTCTTCCTCTTTAAAGCGGCTGTATTTTTCTGCCGCGGCGGACTGTCGCTCCAAGCGAGACAATTGCCGATCCAGTTCATCGCGAATGTCGGTGAGACGCTCCAGGTTTTCCGAAGTACGGCGCATACGGTTTTCCGTATCCCGCCGCCGCTCCTTGTATTTGGAAATGCCTGCAGCCTCTTCGATATAGACCCTGAGTTCCTCGGGCTTGGCCTCAATCAGCTTGGAAATCATGCCCTGTTCGATAATCGCATAACTACGCGGACCGAGACCGGTCCCCAGGAACAGATCAGTTACATCGCGGCGACGGCACTTCTCCCCATTTAGGTAATAGTTATTCTGGCCTTCGCGCGTGACCTTACGTTTTACCGAAACTTCGGAGAATGCGGCGTAGGCGCCAGTTAATTTGCCGGCAGAATTATCAAATACCAGCTCAATAGAGGCCTGGCCTACAGGTTTACGACCACTGGAGCCATTAAAGATAACGTCTGTCATAGAGTCGCCGCGCAGATTTTTTGCGGACGACTCACCCATTACCCAGCGCACAGCATCGATCGTATTCGATTTACCACAGCCGTTAGGGCCAACCACCGAGTTGAGGTTTGTCGGGAAATAAACAGTGGTGGGGTCAACAAAGGATTTGAAACCCGCAAGCTTGATGCACTTCAGACGCATGTATTCTTAAACTCGGTATTTTTATCTTTGCCGGCCCGATCACCAAGCACTCAATTGTACATGGCGCCACCGGGGCTTTCAGCGCGGCTTTTCACAGTATCTTTTCACGCGGATTATCGGCCGGAATGGCCAGTGGTCAAGTCAAGATCGCGCAATGGCTTTAACTGGTACCCAATGCCAACATTTCAAGCGGCACAAAATCATCACCTGTGGCAAAACAAAATCTATTTCTACCCGTGCGGCTGTGACCGCCCAGGCGCCAAATAGTTCTCAGGCCGCAGCACTCCCCTGAACACTGCAGCCTGCCAACGCGATACTTGAATAGGGCCTAAAGCTCCCGGTCAATAACGATAGACTGCGACTCACTCCAACTGGATTTAGGTAGGGTCTTGATAGAGCCCTGCCAATCGCCCGCCGCGGGGCGCGCGTCACCACGCAAAGCCAAGCGTGCGACCAATTGCACCGTATCTACGGTTGAAATGGAGCGCCCTGGCATCATAGCCCGGGATTCATCCAACACCACTTCGGCTGGTAACTGGCCAGCGGTTAGCCGAACAATCGCCAAAGGCATTGGGCTATCAGTGCTGCGGGCATAAATGAACACCGGCGTTGACGGATCTGCTTTAACTTGGTCACCCAAGCTCACTTGCACTCGAATTTCCGCTGCGGCCTCACCCTCAGCTCCAGCATTTTCCTCTACAGCGGCTTGAACTATCTCAACCGCACCATCTTTACCATCTTCGCCCAGGGCCTTTTCGGCGCGGGCAACACCCGCCGCCAATGCCTCTGCCGCCGTAGACCCTGGAGCCAGCTGCGCAAGGGCACCCTGCCAATGATCACGCGCCTTGCGGTAATCCTTGTCCTCATAGGCTGCAATTCCCGCCAAGCCTAATGCTGTCCCATTGCTGGGCTGGGCCTCTAGCACCTGATCGACCAGAGTGCGAATTTCATCCGTTACTTTAGAGCCGCCCGCAAAAAATAACGCTTGCGCCAGCTCGGCCTTAACCATAACTGCCTCGGGTTCGCGTGCCAGCACATAGCGATAGGCCTCTACCGCTCCGGCGATATCACCAGTGACCAGAAGCCGTTGAGCCAGAACAAAGCGACTGCTCAAATCCTCAGGGTGAGTTTCTGCCCGCTGCTTTAACTGCTGGGTGATGCGCTCTTCAGCTGAGGAGTCTGTTTGCCCCTGCTGACTGGCCAACATTTCACGGTACAGAGATACTTCCTGGGGGCGCTCAGAAAAGACATAGGCCCCCACTGCAATCGCAGGTACAAGAACGGCCAGACCAATCAGTAACCCGGAGCCTTTACGCGAGGGAGTTACGGCATTCGCTTCTTCTTTGGCGCTCAATAATTCGCGTGCCATCTCCGCTTCCAGCTGGGCAAATTGCCGCTCATCCATAGCGCCACTTTGCACCGCTGCGCGAAGCTCCCGCGTGCGCTCTCGATACAGCTGCGCCAGGGCTTCACGCTTATCTCCACCGGAACGCCGGGCACCGGCTCCACGCAATCCCGGTAAAAGGAAGATAAATGCCAACAGCAATAACAGGATCGCTAAACCAAACCAAATATCAGTCATTTGCTCTTCTTCCCAGGGTCAGTCAAATCGTCCAGGTCATCACCTAGCAGTTTTTTCAGACGGCGCCTCTCTTCTGCAGTCAATTCTCCAGAGTCATCGTCCTGACTGGCACCAGTGCCACTGCGAGAACGCACCACAATCACAATCAAAGCCAGTAGACCCACCAAGGCAAAGATGCCGGGAGCCAGCCAAAGCGCCAGAGTATTGCGCTGTACCGGGGGCCTGTAGAGAACAAAGTCCCCATAGCGGGCCACCATGTAGTCGGTAATTTCTTTGTCTGTAAAACCCTCTTCCAGTAGCCGGCGAATTTCCCGCCGCAAATCTGCGGAAATCGACGCATCCGAGTCGGCCAGGTTCTGGTTCTGGCATTTTGGACAACGCATTTCTTCGATCAGCACCCGGTAGCGCGCCTCCAGTTCCGAAGAGGACAACTTCTCCGTCTCCACCACCGCCTGCGCCACTACGGATAGGCACAAGAGGCCAAACGCAAGTAGAAATTGCCCCAACCAGCTCATCTGTTTCACGGCTTACTCCACGCTCACACCCTGGAAATTTACGCGATTATAACAGTGTCGCCACTTGCCGGACACGCCCACCATCTCGTTCTTAAACGCCTTAACTCATTGAAAGACAAAAAAAAATTCAAAAAAGGCGTTGACGCCGCAAAGAATATCATTAAGATACGCAGCTCCTGACACGGGGTGGTTAGCTCAGTTGGGAGAGCGACGGCCTTACAAGCCGTAGGTCACAGGTTCGACCCCTGTACCACCCACCACTTCTCTTACTCTTGCCAGGCAAGAGCCACCAAGAGAAGCAGGAATGCGGACCGGTAGTTCAGTTGGTTAGAATGCCGGCCTGTCACGCCGGAGGTCGCGGGTTCGAGTCCCGTCCGGTCCGCCATATACAAAAAAGCCCTGCTCGCAAGAGCGGGGCTTTTTTGTATGCGCAGACATTAACACCCTGTAAAACTCCTTCTCCAAGCTCCTGCGCCACACCCAACACCCACCTGCAGCAACTCAAGTAATTAACAACAATACACGGCAGTAAAAAATCCCCCCGCACAACCATTATTACCAGCCTCACGTGCACACAATTTTAATCGCCAGTAACAAGGCAACCAGCAATTCCCAACCCGAAACGGGTTTCTTTCACTACCATTTAATTGTCAGCAGGATAAAAAACCAGCAAGTTATTTTTAAGTAAAATAAATTCAGCGGATAAAACTCTGAAAGAAAATCCACCACCTAACTGATGTTTTTTTATCCTAAATCAAGTTTTTAGAATTTTTTTGCCATAGTTGTTGACCGCTAAAAAAATATCATTAAGATACGCAGCTCCTGACACGGGGTGGTTAGCTCAGTTGGGAGAGCGACGGCCTTACAAGCCGTAGGTCACAGGTTCGACCCCTGTACCACCCACCACTTCTCTTACTCTTGCCAGGCAAGAGCAACCAAGAGAAGCAGGAATGCGGACCGGTAGTTCAGTTGGTTAGAATGCCGGCCTGTCACGCCGGAGGTCGCGGGTTCGAGTCCCGTCCGGTCCGCCATATACAAAAAAGCCCTGCTCGCAAGAGCGGGGCTTTTTTGTATATGCTCCGATCCCATAAGCAGCTCAAAGAAATTTTTGTTAAAAAAATTAATTAAATTTCGAAACTATATCCGGCAACCCGTTAAAGGGGCGGCGCAAGTCTGAGTGATCGCCAGCCTGCTACAGAAAACCTCATCGAAGCAAACTCTTACCAAAAGCTTCCTTTGTGGGCCACACAAATCAATCACTTCACCCGATGAAATAATCTGCCAGTCCACACCGAAATATTCTTTAGATTTAATTTTTACTGACGACCAGCAAAGACAGAACAGCTCTTTATCTGCCAGAAAAACATTCAGCTAAAAGGTAAATTAAAAAAAACAATTGAGAATTGATGATTTTTCGATCTAAATAAATTTTTATTTAATTTTTTTTGTTAAAGCTATTTACCACAGATAAAAAATCATTAAGATACGCAGCTCCTGACACGGGGTGGTTAGCTCAGTTGGGAGAGCGACGGCCTTACAAGCCGTAGGTCACAGGTTCGACCCCTGTACCACCCACCACTTCTCTTACTCTTGCCAGGCAAGAGCCATCAAGAGAAGCAGGAATGCGGACCGGTAGTTCAGTTGGTTAGAATGCCGGCCTGTCACGCCGGAGGTCGCGGGTTCGAGTCCCGTCCGGTCCGCCATATACAAAAAAGCCCTGCTCGCAAGAGCGGGGCTTTTTTGTATGCGCCAATAATCAACAGAGATTGAGGAAAGTAGAATTGCCTAGAGGCTTTTTAGAGTTTGCTGTGCCTCAACTTTCCAGTAACTCACCCTCTTCTCTTTCGATCACTTCGTGCAGCAGTCTACTCAGCTCATCCATTTCAGGCATTTCCGCAAAATGCTCGGCCTGACCACCGATCTCATCCCAGTACGCTTTGGAATCAACATGTAAATGGGCCATCACCTTACCGCGAAACTCTCCGTCTAGCAGTCCAGCCGGCACCCAAAAGTGCGTGGTATTACTCATCAAGTGAGGAACAGAGCTACCACATTCACTACAAAAGTCAGAACGAAAACCGGTAGGTTTTCGATAAGAGGAAATTTTGTCCAATCCACGCACCCAGCGAAACTGTTCACGACTGATAAATAATGCGGTATCTGATGCGGAACCACTTAACTTGCGGCAGAGTGAGCAGTGGCATTGATAGAGACCGGGCAGCGGCTCTTCCAGCTGAAACTCAACAGCGCCGCAGAGGCACTTTCCGTTCATTATCTACTCCTTTACCTTAAGTTTGTTATTCAAAATTTTGCTTGGAATCCCACGAGTCACAGAACCATTCTCCTTATAGCCCTACAACTCATCCCATCACGGCAAGAAGGGGCAACTTACTAAACCCGAGCCAGGCAACCCTTCAAGCCGGCAGAAACACTATGAAAATTCAAAGGTTCCTTAGGTTAGCAACATTCTCCCCCCTTCACACAAGACTCCTACAGGTCAAAGAAGAAGTAAATGCCAATACTGGGCAAACTCCAGTAAAGCCTCTAGCCAACACGCCCCCCAGCCTTACTGGCATACATGCAGCTGCCACCCTAGTGGTGAGCACCCGCAGCCCTTTACGGGCTGTCAGGTCCTATTGGCGGCAACTAATCCCCTGAATTTCTTAGGAAGCTTCGACCCAGCTCACTGCCAACCAGATACCCTTTCTCCAGCAACTCAACCTCCTGAGTGAAACGCTTAACGGGAAAGTTCGCAGGAGGCGCTATCACAGACACCCGGCAATCCGGTGGTGGCGCCTGGATAAAGTCTAAGGCGCGGTTGTAGCGCTCCCCGCGCTCCAAGACCGCTTCAAACAGGCGGGCGTGATCGTGGAAAAACTGCTTGATGAACTTAGGGGCTGAACCCACTGGTTTTCTATAACCCAGTGGGCGAGACAGAATCACAGTAATATCCCGCGCCCCCTGCTCGTATGCTCGAATAACCGGGATTGAGTCAGCCAGGCCACCGTCGGTCATTGGTTCCCCAGCAACAGGAGGGAACTCCCGGTAAGCCATGGGGATAGCGCAGGATGCAGGGAACACTTCATGCATATTCTCGGGCGTGACGCATACATAATGGGGCTGCCCGCTGTTGATGCTAGTTGTCACCGCATAGAGAGGCACGCCATTTTCCGTATAGCGCTCAATATTCAGAGGGACATCATTGTAAGAGGCATGCCATAACCAACTGATATCGCAAAAATGCCCCCCTCGCAAATAGCGCCGCCAGTCAATAAAGTCCGCGCGCGTGGCATGGTCAAGTAAAATCTGGCGGCTGCGGCCATGGTCTCCCGCCAGGTAGCCAATCAGGTTGGTTGACCCCGCAGAAACGCCAATAGCGAAGTCAAAGGGGCAAAAATCCACCTCGATAAAAGCATCCAAAACTCCGGCTGCAAAAATTCCGCGCATAGCGCCACCCTCTACCACAAGGGCTGACGTGCTATCTCGCTCTTCAATCCGATTCGCCATAGTTAATCCATTGTGAAAATCGATGTTGCTCAAAATCTATTTTTGAAAACCTAAGCCGCGCTAAATCTATTTAGCCTCTCCTTTTATAAAGGGCCAATTACATAGACTGCGACTTTGCCAAGCCGATTCCATCAGCACTATGATTGAGACATTCAAACTGTCCATTACTTATTGAGTAATTTATGCCTCTTGTTGTTTTTCAAGCCCCCTGGAGCCGCCAACTGAAAATAATCAGCGCATTGAGTACTTTACTACTTTTGGCAATACCCTTCGTGCTGATAGCAAAATCCCAGCAAAGCCCTTCCCTCCTCTATAGCGTTGCTATTGCCCTGCCACCGGTCATTTTGCTACTAGGTGCCGTATTTGCCATCCGCGGTTATACCCTCGCCAACGACTGCCTGCAGATACTAAGACCAGGCTGGAGAACCTCCATCTCCCTAGAAGGCTTGCAGGAGGTCAAAGTCGACCCAACAGCCATGCAAGGATCGGTCCGCATCTTTGGCAACTCCGGCCTCTTTGGCTACATCGGGCTCTTCCAAAACCAGCAACTGGGTCGTTATCGGGCCTTCGTCACGGATCAAGAGAAAGCTGTTGTTTTATATTTCCCCGGTAAAACTCTGGTCATCACCCCGGACAAACCCGAACGCATGGCAGAATTACTGCGCCAACGTATTAGATGACCAAGCGGTACCCTTCAATGATGCTCCCCTCCTCACTGAGCGAGCATCTTGGATTTTTACAGGCCCCGCAGCATACTGCGGCCACGAGAGCCACTGCTGAAAGAAAATCAATGAAGAAGTTTTTTCTCACCCTATCGCTATGCCTTGGGTCTGTATTCCTGGGCGCACCGTCAGTAAACGCCCACTCGGCCTGTGTAATATTGCTGCACGGCCTGGCCAAATCGGATAGTTCCATGACAAAGCTGGAGCAAGCGATCAGCGCCGCAGGCTACAAGACCGTCAATGTAGATTACCCCTCTACCCGCTTCCCCATTGAGGAGCTGGCCGGCAGGGCCATAGCACCGGCACTGGATCATTGCGCAGGACAGACTGAAATCAATTTTGTTACCCACTCCATGGGGGGCATATTGGTTCGCCAGTATCTGAGCCAGGTTAAGATTGAGAACCTCAACCGAGTGGTTATGCTGGGCCCTCCCAATAAGGGCAGTGAGGTGGTGGATAAGCTCGGTAGTTTCCCAGGGTTTGAATTTGCCTTTGGAGATGCCGGCCTACAACTAGGTACAGGCGAGCTGAGCATCCCCAATAAACTAGGCAGCGCTAATTTTGATGTGGGTATTATTGCGGGTACTCGCAGTATCAACCTGATACTGTCACGACTAATCCCTGAGACTGATGACGGAAAAGTCTCGGTTGCCAGTACCAAGCTGGAAGGCATGAATGATCACTTGGAAATGCCAGTCACCCATGTCTTCATGATGAAGGACAAAAAGGTTATTGCGCAGGTACTCCATTATCTCGAGCACGGCTCCTTTGCAAGGGGTACTCAGGAAGCCCCTCTCAATTAAAATAGCAACCAGCCACTGGGCCTTTGTGAAAAAATCAGAGGCCCACTACATACTGACTTTTTTTACCCTACCTGCCGGTTTAATATCCAATCTACTCCTAATAAAAAATACAAACCTAGTAAACCAAGAGGCAATACAAGTGCAGTGGCAATGGTGTAGCTTTCAACAACTCTCTATCGATCAGCTTTATGAAATCTTGCGGGCACGCCAGGAAGTTTTTACGGTAGAGCAAGATTGCCCTTATCAAGATGCAGATGGCAAAGATCAAGAAGCCTGGCACCTAATCTGCTGGGACAAGGAAAGCCAATCCCCACGATTGATGGCTTACCTACGAGTGGTATTTCCGGGCAAAAAATATTCCGAGCCCTCAATAGGCCGTGTGCTTACCGCAGAGTCTAGCCGTGGCACAGGGCTGGGCAAAGAACTGATCCGCCGCGCGGTAGAACAAACCCTGAATGAATATCCAGGTTTGGGGATTCGTATTTCCGCCCAAGAGCACCTACGTAAGTTTTATGGAGATTTTGGCTTTGAGCAGGTCTCCACCCCTTACGAGGAAGACGGTATACCTCATATCGAAATGTTGCGCCCGGCATCGGAGTAGATACCGGGCTATACCAGCTTAGTTACTTCCAACTGCCCCACCAACAGTGGAAGCAAAGGCGCCATCCCGGTGGCGCACCCAGGTATAGAGGCAGGAGGCCGCGATACCTGCAGCAATCAGCAGCCACACAGCATTGGCAACCAGTGAGGCCCTCACAAAGGAATCCGCCCCATACAGGGAAGCGTGAACAACCACAGCCAGAATGCAGGCTGCGGTGGTAGCTCCGCGGAGCAACATAGACCAACCGGCAACAGTCCCCACAAAAGCAGCTATCCCACTTAAAACGATTGTGGTCAACCAGAATACCTGAGCGGCAGGAATAGCAAAGGCTAGGTAAGTCACAGCACTGAATGCAATAGCAAAAGGAATTCCCCAGACCTGAGCCATCCAAATACGCTCAAGGCGCACCGCTGGCTGCCCCCGCTGGCGCTTGCGCACCAACCAGATATTAATACCTGAAACCACCAGCACACACATGCCAATGCCCAGTAAGAAATAGGCAATTTTTACTGGGAAACCGGAGAAATGCCCGAAGTGCAGACGGAATGTGGAGAGGTATACTTGCTTGGCCGCATCACCTTCAGACCATCCCTCTTTTTCTATCAGGCTGCCATCCCCATTAAAGTGGTAGCGCTCTCCCCAAACCAGCTTTGCGGGAACCCGCGTCCAAACCTCCACTACCTGCCCCTCGCGGCCAGGGAAGGCAACCTCTAGCTTAGTACGCTCCTCACCCGGTGCGATCTGCTCCATTTGCGCAAGAATCGCAGCAAAATCTGGAAGAGGCACCTGTGCGGCATTCTCTTTCATCACCGGGTGCTCGCGATACAACATATGCTCAACTTTCTCGGTATCCCCAGCAAAGAAAACACCAGCAATTGCAAAAGCCGCAACCTGTGAAAGTCCAATAAAAGCGCCGGTAATAGCAATCGCCAAGTGAAATGGTGCAGCCCAGACGCCCAGTCGATTGTGCAAGTCCACTTGCTGCAAACGCTTTGAACCCGCCAGGCGCAGAGAGAAGGCATCCTTAATGATTTTCGGGTGTGCCAATAATCCAGAGATAATCAGTGCGGTCATCAATACACCGATCAAGCCTACAAGAGGAACCCCCAACCCCAAGGGCAGATTTAGTGCAAAATGCAAATAGGCGAGGAAGTGCGTCCACTCGTGCTGAACCTCACCCAATAAAGAACCATCCTCGTCGACATAACGCTCAATATCACCCACTTCCACAGTCAACCTGGGCATATCTGAGTTGGGGATGGTAAATTTTACTGATTCAAATTCTTCGTTTTGCTCTTTCGCCAGGGCAACCGCCTGTTCAGTGGCAAGCTGATATACAGAGGGACTGACATCGAGATTTTCCAGCTCTGAAGCCTGCTCCCAGCGTTCAAATTCATTGTAAAAAACCGCAAGTGTTCCACTGACACAAACGATATAGAGCAAAGTGGAGATGGCCAGACCGAGAACCGAATGTCCGTCAGTCATATCACGCACAAAAGCAGGGGTTGGCTTTAGGGAAAATTTCACGTTGAATTCCTAGTGAGGTCTCTTTGATCTCAAAATCGTTATTAGCTTACGCCGCTGGCATTACGGCAAAGCCACTCGCCAGTGAAAAAACTACTAGCGCTGCACTGGGGCGCAGCAGTTTCTTATCCGCACTACACCAAACCATCGCCAGGGTCCAAACAATAACGGCAACAAAAGCGCCCCCTACAAGACGGGCACTCTCACCAAACCCGGTGAAGCCAAAATAAAGAAGGCCGGCCAAAAGGCCACTGGCTGTTGGTAACAATGCGATAGCCAGGAAACGTAAAACACCTCGCAGCCATAATTGCAGCAAGGCCTCATTAGATGCAGCCCCACCCGACCTCTGTTTTTCCTTCCGCGGGGGGCCGCTCGGCCAATCACCTTTTGATACGAGCAAGGTCAGGGCGGCCAGCATGGCCAGGAGAGTGGCAATACTCACACCATATTCCACCCCCACCACTGCACTCCAAGCGAATGCCGATAACAACAGCAGGCCCCAGCCGCTCCAGCGGCGCAACGGCTGGGAGCCGCTACGCAGCCAGGCTGAATAGAGGCTAAAAATACCGGCAATGGCAAAAATAGTGGCCAGTCCGGCAATAAAATAGAAGGAACTCGGCATAAATATCACACTGGGAGATTTCGACTCCCGCCCGATAGTGAAACGCAAAAAAGGGAGCTTGCCCACAGACTCCCCCTGCGGACAAACTCCCAGTCTACTCTAACTTAAAAAGTGTAACGTGCCTCAGCAGTCACGTAGCGACGCTCGCCGTAGAAGCAATCACCACGGCTCAAGCAAGAAGTGGTGTGAACTTCATCGGTCAGGTTTTTCACATTGAGCTGGAATTTCCAGCTTTCCAGGGTGTAGCCGATGGTTGCGTCATATAAGGTGTAGGATGGATTTTCTGTGGGAAAATCTGCTGAGCCAGCAGGAAGGCCACCATAATAAAGTGCATAAAGTGGAAGCACTTTATCAATACCGGTATAACTCTCACCAACATGACGAGCACCTGCCCCAACGCTTAGACCGGGAACCCACTCACTAAAGTCATAGTTGCCCCAGAGAGAGAATTGCTCCTCAGGTACAGTCTCGATCTCAGTGCCAACCTCAAATGGATTGCTGCTTTCTAGTACTTCAGTATCCATCTGGCTGTAATTAGCCACCAGTGTCAGATTGCCCCACTGTCCACTGGCCTCAAGCTCAAATCCATCAATCTGCGCCTCACCGATTTGTCGGAAAGATCCGTCAAGTCCGTAAGTTAAGCGATTTTTCTGCTTAATCTCAAAAGCAGAAGCAGTCATCAGGATATTAGTACCTTCTGGCTGGTATTTAATACCGGCTTCAACTTGCTCCCCTTTAACAGGCTCGTAGGTACCACCCTGGCTATTCGGATCGGCTAAAACAGCTTCAAAAGATTCTGAATAGCTAACATAAGGCGATACACCACTGTCGAAGGCATACATTAAGCCAAATCTTTTAGTGAGTTCCGTCTCTCTCTGTTTGCCACTTACATTTTTAGCAACATTACTTTGTGTTCTCGATGATAATCTATCTTCACGCAAGCCCAAGTTAAAAATAAAGTTACCAAGGCTAACTTGGTCTTGGAAATAAATACCTACCTGCTCAGCATTGACATCGGTATTTTCTCTCTCCCGCTCTTCCAGTCCTTCTGGTACAGAACCATAAACCGGGTCAAAAATATCAATGTCGCCACCGAGGCCACGCACTCTCAAAATGCTGTTATCGATTTCTGCATTCTGGCTATCAATACCTGCAGAAATCTGATGCTCAAAAGCACCAGTAGTCAGCTCGCCTGATAAGCGCAGGTCAAAAATCAAAAGATCGCTTTTCGCATCTTTCATATAGACAGTACGCGACACTTCACGAAGATCTTTTTGTAAGCGCAGATCATGAGTGTAGTCAGCATACATTGAGTTGTAGTCGACATCCCCTTTTGAATAACGGAGGCCTGCATTGATGCCCCAGCTATCGTTTAAGCGATGATCAACCCACAAGCTATAAGCGGTTTGTTCCGTGTCGTACTTATCCCAACCTGGCTCACTAATAAAGGTATCGGTCGGGATTTCACCGTTTACATTATCAACAATGGTGCCGCCCCAGGGCAGGAAGGCCGCAGTGGTACCTGTGTTTTCTTCTTGATGGTTCACCAAGAAAGTAATTTCGGTATCCGCACTGGGACGCCAGGAAATGGAAGGCATGAACAGAATGCTGTCGTCATCGACATGATCAACCTGAGCATCGGCATCACGAGCATAACCCACTACGCGGTAGAGCCACTCTCCATCGCTATCCAGGGCTCCGGTAACATCGCCAGCAATTACCTTACGATCATAGTCTCCGCCCTGCACCATCAGTTCACCACCAAACTCCTCTTTGGGACGTTTGGAAACCAAGTTGACGATACCTCCAGTAGAACCCTGCCCATAAAGGACTGAAGACGGCCCTTTAAGAATTTCCACGCGCTCAAAAGCGTAGAGGTTTGCACGTGAGCCGGTATAGCTACCGAAGGTTGTTTTTAGTCCATCGACAAACATGACTGGGTCAACAGCACGCACGGTAGACCAGTCGCCGCGAGCATCAACACCAAACAAGCCGCCATTCACTCCAGCAGAGTACTGCAGGATATCCTGCACAGTTTTAGAGCCAGTAACATCGAAGAAGTCTTTATCACGCAGAGAGATAGAGAACGGTGTCTCATCAACTGGAATATCTTGCTTACCAATAGAAGTCTGGCGGGACAGGTTGAGCTCGCCGGTTACGTTAACCTCTTCAAGAATTTCATTTTTATCTTCGGCAGCAAAAGCTGCTGAACTGCCTGCAGCAACAGCCAGCGCCAACAGAGAACGGCTAAGGCCGGAGATAACAGGAGAGGAGTTTTGGCGTAAACCTTGGAAACGAGCGGTGCCCATGGGGATCCCTCAACAATCATTGGAAGATTTTTATTGCCACAGCTGCTGCTGCCGACATTTGATGACGCGGATCTTAATGGGAATCGTTATCACTTACAACATTATTAGAACATTTTTTTACTAGTGCAACTCACCAAGTAGACAAAGACTCGTAAACAGACAGGACTAAACCGGGGTAGAAACTTAACTGACACCCCAAAAATGATAAGTTGAGAACCTTAGGCACGATGGAGCTGATTAATACAGCCAATCTGTAAGAGCAGAAATTAGCCAATATTTTTATATTTTGGCGAGAGCGTGCAGAGCAGGCTGGCAGGTGTTCGGTTAATTTTCAACCGCAGCTGAGAGGGATAAGAGGCACCCAGAATTGGGGCGCCTCTTATAGAGAATTGTTTTGGCTCCAAAGCGGGTAAACACACTCTGGGGCCAACCACTCATTAAGGTGTCGGATAGGTATAGCTCGCCTGCAGCCCCAAAGGCAAACCCAGGTTCCAGTAAAGAACGAGGAACAGGGTCCAGCAGATCAGGAACACCACCGAGTAAGGCAGCATAATAGATACCAGAGTACCTATACCTGTACTCTTCACATAGCGCTGACAATAAACCACTACCAGCGGGAAGTAAGGCATCAATGGCGTAATGATGTTAGTGGAGGAGTCACCAACCCGGTAAGCCGCCTGAGTCAGATCCGGAGAGAATCCAATCTGCATCAGCATGGGCACAAAAATCGGGGAGAGCAACGCCCACTTGGCGGAGGCAGACCCTACAAACAGATTGATGAACGCCACCAGTACAATAATCCCCATCAGGGTGATCGGGCCCGGCAGGTTCATAGCCGCCAGTAGACCACCCCCCTCAATCGACAACAAAGTACCTAGGCCTGAGCGGGCAAATTCGGAAATAAACAACGCACAGAAAAAGGCCATCACGATGTAATAGGCCATGGAACCCATGGTCTTGGACATCGCATCGATTACATCCTTACTCTTGTGGAAAGTCCCAGCGGCAAAGCCAAAAACGACTCCCGGGATAATGAACAACAGGAAGATCAGCGGCACAATAGACTTCATCACCGGCGCAGCAAAGGAGGCGAGCTGCCCCTGGGAATCGCGCAATGCAGAGGTCTCCGGCAACATCCAGGCGATAAGGCCAACAATACCGGCAACCATTACGGTAACTGCCAGGTACATCGCCTTCTTCTCGCGGGCGCCCAGCTCCTGCATTACCGGCATATCTTCTTTATCGCCATCAATGGCAACATTCTTCAAGCGGGGTTCGATCACCTTATCGGTCAGCCACCAGCCCAACATGGTCACCACTAGGCAGGACGCAGAGGTGAAGAACCAGTTGTTAAGCGGGTTGACCTGCATCTCCGGATCAACGATCTGTGCCGCGGTTTGAGTAAAGCCCTGGAGTAAGGGATCAATTGCCGAGGGCACAAAGTTCGCCGAGAAACCACCTGACACGCCGGCAAAAGCGGCGGCAATTCCCGCCAGTGGATGACGACCGGCCGCATAGAAAATCACACCACCTAAGGGAATCACCAGCACATAGCCGGCATCCACTGCGGTGTGACTGACAATCGCCACCAGAATCAACATGGGGGTAAGCAGCATCTGTGGCGTTATCGCCAGCAGCTTTTTCAACACTGCATTGATAAAGCCACTCTGTTCCGCGACACCCACACCCAACATAGCCACCAACACGACGCCGAGAGGCGCAAAGCCAGTAAAGGTTGTCACCATACTAGAGAGAAAGCGGGCCAGCTCACTACTGGAGAGAAGATTGGTTACCTGAATCGCTTCTCCCGTGGCTGGATGCAAAGTATCAAAATTCACACCAGATAGCAGCCAGGACAGCACCCAAATGGCCACCATCAATACCAGGAAGAGCACCGCGGGGTCGGGCAGTTTATTACCCACGACCTCAATAAAATTTAGAGCCCGGTTGATCCAACCATTTTTGTTATTGGCATCATCGCCCCCAGTGGGGCTTGCCTGAACGTTTTCCATATCGAAACCCTGTACTTTCGTTATTTATTATTAGAGTGAAAGGCGTGGGAAGAACTTCTTAACCGTAGCTTCCCACGTTGTAAAAATGACTACTGGCCAATCTTGCGAATACCCACCGCGTGACGCAACTTCTCGATAAACGGTGCCGAGTAGGCACGGGCCTTGGCTGCGCCTTTCTCCAGCTCCTCTTCAATTTGGGAAGGGTTCTCAAGCAGAGCATTATAGCGTTCACGCGCCTCGCCAATCTGGCCATTGACCAGTTCGAATAGCTGCTTCTTGGCCTCACCCCAGGCAATGCCCTCTGCAAAGGCCTTGTGCATTTCAGCAGTTTGCTCCTGAGTAGCAAATGCCTGCCAAATTTGAAAAACCGTGGAAGTCTCTGGGTCTTTGGGCTCGCCCGGTTCCAAGAGATTGGTCTTGATCTTGTTGATATGCTTTTTCAGTTTTTTCTCAGGCAGGAATAAGGGGATGGTATTGCCGTAGCTCTTGCTCATCTTACGGCCATCCAGTCCCTGCAGAACAGCCACGTGGTCATCCACTACCGCCTCGGGTAGGGCAAAATGCTCACCATAGTGATGATTGAAGCGCTGAGCGATATCGCGGGCCATCTCAATATGCTGCACCTGGTCTTTACCCACCGGCACCTTGTTGGCATTGAACATCAATATGTCTGCAGCCATTAGGATCGGGTAGCTATAGAGCCCCATGGTGACGCCAAAATCGGAGTCTTCGCCATCTGCACGGTTGGAATCCACGGCGGCCTTATAGGCATGGGCGCGATTCATCAAGCCTTTACCAGTCATACAGGTAAGCAGCCAGGTCAACTCGGGGATTTCATGGATATCCGACTGACGATAGAAAACCACATTATCTGTATTCAATCCCAGCGCCAGCCAGGTTGCCGCAATCTCCAAGGTGGACTGATGCACCTGTTCCGGGTCCTGGCACTTAATCAACGCGTGATAATCCGCCAGGAAATAAAAAGACTGGTTGTTCTCGTCCTGGCTTGCGGCGATGGCCGGGCGAATCGCACCAACATAGTTACCCAGATGGGGAGTACCGGTGGTCGTGATACCGGTCAATACGCGCTGTTTGCTCATAAATCCTTCGTTTTCCGTACTGAGTTCAGGCAATAGAGGAGGAATCATAACCTGTTCGCGCCCGAGGTTGTATCAGCCGAAGGGATCCACTTCCAGGCCTTGCTCCAGCCATACCGGAGTACGTATATCGCTGTCCCTAACGCCAAAACACCAGAGAACCCGACTTCAGCAGAAAACTTCCCGCGGTACTGACTGGCTGAAACCCCGAAGGCTCTGCGAAAGTAGTGACGAAGAGTGGTGCAACTTTCAAAACCGACCAGCTGGGCTGATAACTCACCGACTCCAGCGCCTTTCTATGTAGGACACCCCAATTCAACCTGTGCAACCTCACTGTGTGCCAATATGTCTACGTGTAAAGTCTCCCCCTTTCCTGTCATGCTGGTCTCCACTCCTATAACCAAATTCCTTGCACGTTCCGACTAAACCACAAAGAAAACGTCATTGGCGCAAAGTTAGCGCTAATTGGCCTTCAGGCCAATCGCAGCGGATAGCAATTATGAGGATACTATTCCTCAGGCAGTGATATTGATCAGATATCGTCCGGCGATGATGGAAGCCAAAAACCGCTGTCCAACCATGTCTCCAACACCAAAACTACATATAGAGGAAGCTTATGTATCAATTGTTTATTGGAAATAAAAACTACTCCTCCTGGTCTCTTAGACCTTGGTTGTTGATGCACCATTTGGAGATACCTTTTAATGAAAAGCTGGTTACCTTTGAGGAAGGCGGCAGTTGGGAAAAATTTCACGGCTTCTCTCCAACCGGACAAGTGCCCTGTCTGAAAACAGAAGACGTGACGATTTGGGATTCCCTAGCGATTACTGAGTACATTGCCGAAGACTTCCCGCAGGTCTGGCCGAGTGAGCGAGTAACTCGTGCCTGGTCACGCAGCGCTTCCGCAGAAATGCATTCTGGTTTTTCTACGCTGAGAAATATCTGCCCAATGAACTGCGGCCTAAGCGTTGAGCTGCATGAAATTTCAGAGCCCCTGCAAAAAGATATCAAGCGGATTGATGAGTTATGGAATGAAGGTATCCAGAGATTCGGCGGACCATTTTTGGCTGGCGAGGAATTTACCGCTGTCGACGCCTTCTTTGCTCCAGTAACAATTAGGGCCAAAAACTATCATTTACCTGTTAGCAAAACCGCGAAGCAGTATATTGAGCTGATTCACAATCTTCCTTCAATGCAAAAGTGGATAGCGGATGCGATTCAAGAACCCTGGAGGGAGACCGCTCATGAGGAGGAGGCACGGAGTTTTGGAACGATTGTGGCAGATTTACGCCAAAAATAGCCCTTACTGGCTTTTTTAATTAGATGCATCCGGCTCCCATAAAAATTACTGATTTTTAGTTCTGGAGCATAGTCATTCATACAACATGCCCCGGTGCAGCCAAGTACAGCTGCATCGGCAACTGCTCTATGGCAGAATGTCTTACAAAATTTTACTTTGTAAAACTCACTCTACAAGCAGGTAGAGGCAGCAGCCACAAGCATCAATAGCCGTAATGTTACACACCAAGCAAGAAGCACCTTTAAACTATAAATTTGGATTTATTACAGATGCTTCACCCATTAAGCCCCTGAATTTTTCAGGCCTGGTACTGGAATGCCAATTCGACCAGGACAATTATCAGGATGATTTGTTTTCAAAGCTGGGTATCCAATTCCCATCTGAAATCACCCACGCTTATAAAAAACGCAAAGCCGAATTCCTTGCAGGCAGGTATTGTGCGCACCTTGCACTAAGTTATTTTGGGCTTATGAACACACCTATACCCATTGGCCCCAACCGAAGCCCTCTATGGCCAGCAGATATCGCAGGCTCTATCACCCATGCGGATAACCTTGCCATATGTGCCATAAACAATAAGCCACAGGCCCTAGGCATTGATTATGAGCCGACAATCGCTATAAACACTGCGAATGAAATAAAAAGCCATATAATCAACCGAGCAGAGGAAGCCCTCCTTAGTAAAAGCGGGTTACCCTTCCGACAGTGGATGACCATTGCCTTTTCTACTAAAGAGAGCTTATTTAAGGCACTCTACCCTACTGTTAAGCAATACTTCGATTTTCTCGATGCCGAAATAGTGCATATTGACTGTAAAAACCACAAATTAGTATTAACTATCAAGTGCGATCTGTGTACCGCTGTCAGTAAAGGGCAGCTGTTTTCAGGAACCTATAGGTCCCACAGGGAGGGCATTATCACATTGGTTGAACATCAGGAATTCTTGTAGGCGCTCTTGAACAAGAATCTGGAGCTTCTCGATTGTATCGAAGTTAATATCCAGCCCTTTCATAGGGCCCAAGATTGCGTCGATAGATCAATAGCTTACGCTCAAAAGAACATACGCAGGCACCATGTTGGTTGAGAGCAAGGGAACTAACATGCAGTAAACCTTGATCGGGGCGTGATTTGGATTTTCGCTTACCCAATACTTCCGACTCCAAATATAAAGTATCTCCAGCGTAAACCGCATCCACTTTGCAATTTACCATGCTCAAGTTGGCAACCACTTTACCAAATGTCCGGGTTGTCAAAGCCATTGCACTCAAAACAAAGGTCTCAGGCACTCTAACTCTGTCACCATAAACTCTACGAGCGTAGCGTTGGTCAGAATATCCAGGGCTCAAATCAAAAGAGTGGCGCGCATAGCGTAAGCAGCTAGCCTCAGAGAAAGTATGGCCTGGCCGGTGCTCGAATACCTGCCCTTCTTCGAAATCTTCAAAGTCAACGCCACAGGTTTCGATATAGGTATTTGGCTCAACCTCCCTGAGAAAATGCAACGAATCCTTCACAACTCTCTCCCAAGCAAAATAGTAATCAATAATTTTTTGCGGAAAATGGCAGATGTTCTCGCTTGTAAAGCAGCATGGTACAACGTATCTCACAAGTTTTTTGTTGTTTTTGATTGGAGCCGCTCAGTAAAATCTCAATCAGGCCAGACTCCGAATCTTTCAGATTGGCACCGACAAACAGCACTTCACTCTCGGCATATAAAGTATCACCTCCAAATACCGGAGCCAGCATATCAATACTACCCCACTCAACAATTCTCTTGCGTCGGTAGTAAGTTTTCCAAATCATACCCATTAAGCGCTGAACGATCAGAGTAGTATTAATGAGAGGTCTTTTAAATTCGGTGTGTTCGGCATAGTACTCATCAAAATGAATCATCGCCTGGTTAAAAGTATTCACACATTCTTCGACATTATCTTGCTGACTGATCGTCACCCCCGGTCGGTGACGAAAAACCTGCCCCACCTTAAAATCCTCGAAATCCAAACCATAACGCTCCCGGTAGCGATTATTACCAAGAAAAATATACGCGGGGAAACGATATCGATCCATAAGAGCCCTCTGTTTTAGGCATTAATACCGGTAGTCTTGCTTGAATTACTGTCTATCTACCAAGGTAACCAATTTTCTCGCCCGTTCTACCACTGGTAGATCCACCATGCGCCCATCAACCACCACTACACCACTGGGGTTCTCTTTAAACGCCTGCACGATTTTTCGCGCTCTTTGCACAGTTTCTTCTGTGGGGGAAAGCCCTTGGTGAACAGGGTCGATTTGCCTTGGATGCAAAACTATTTTTCCTCGAAAACCTAATGCGGCTACATTTTGGGTTTCCTGTAACAAACCCTCAAGATCCTCTAGATCCAGATATGGGCCATCCACAGCATCTATATTCGCGTATGCCGCAGCCTGTAGAATACGCCCCCTAGCATAACGTAAAGATTCCCAGCTTATATCTGCCCCCACTTCTGCGCAAAAGTCTGCAAAACCAAAACCAATGGCCAGTACATTATCGGAACTGGCAATATCCAAACTGTTCTGCAGGCCTTTTGCCGATTCAACCAGCGGCAAAAGCCCGATTGATTGCTCAACGGGCGCCATCAAGTCATTAAACCAGGTGATTTCTTCGGCAGATTCCACTTTGGGGAGAATTACAATATCTGGTTTTGGCCCCTGCCCCAACAGTAACAAAACATCCCTTAACCCCGCCTCTGATGACAATTGATTGATACGCAGCGCTCTCAAGGACGATTGAGTGTCTGGCGGTGGAAAAAATTCTGCTACATTCTGTCGCGCCGCATTTTTAAACTTTGGGGCGACGGCGTCCTCTAAATCTACACAGGCTATATCTGCGCCACTCGTGAAGGCTTTTTGATATCTATCCGGTCGACTGGCAGGCACAAATAAAATGCTGCGACAAAGAAAGCTCTTCTTTAAATGCATGGCAGTAGTATTCACTTATTGGACCCATTCCCCGACCGTTCTTGTACCCATGCATAGTAGCAGCCGACCTCCGCCTTAAAATAAAAGGTACATTAGATTTAGCAATAACCTTGCCTATGCAAAGAACCTTCCCGCTATACACTTTTTATCTAACCTAAACTTGCACTCATCAATATAGAAATCATCGGGAATGTCACTCTATGCTCCCCCTGAAAGGCGTACGCGTAGTTGCTGTAGAGCAATATGGTGCCGGTCCTTTTGGCACACTCTATTTGGCCAATTTAGGTGCGGAAATCATCAAGGTGGAAGATGTCTCTCAGGGTGGTGATGTAGGCCGAACAGTTGGCCCTTACTTTGTAAAAGGCGAAGAGGAGGAGGAAAACAAGGATAACACCAGCTTATTTTTCCAAGGGTTTAACCACAATAAAAAAAGCCTGTCACTCAACCTCAAAACCGAGGAGGGACAGCAGATACTGCAAAAACTTATTGCCACTGCCGATGGAGTTAGCTGTAACCTTCGCGGCGATGTCCCAGAAAAGCTAGGCATCACCTACAAAGCCTTAAGAAAAATTAATCCACGAATTGTGTGTGCCCACCTTACGGCCTATGGCAGGAGTGGAAGCAGAGCAACCTGGCCCGGTTATGATTACCCCATGCAAGCAGAGGCGGGATATTTCAAATTAACAGGAGAACCCGACAGCCCCCCTACGCGCTGTGGGCTCTCTTTGGTGGACTTATCTACGGGAGTGGCTATGGCTCTAGCCCTGGTATCCGGCATCCTCAGCGCCCAGGAAATGGGTCGCGGCCGCGATATAGATGTCAGTTTATTTGATAACGCGCTGTATAACCTCTGTTACGTCGCCATGTGGCAATTAAATGCCGGTCACAATCAACAGAGACCGCCTCGCTCTGCACACTTTTCCCTAACCCCCTGCCAGCTATACACCACCAAAGATGACTGGATTTACTTGATGTGCAATAAGGAAAAATTCTGGGTTGAGCTATGCAATGCCGTAGGGCACTCAGGGCTGTGCCAAGACCCAAGATTTGTTGACTTTAAAGCGCGCTTAAAACACCGCGACAGTCTAACGACAGAGCTGGACAAAATTTTCTCAAAAAAAACTACAACAGAGTGGCTCAAGATACTAACCGGGCGGGTACCTGCAGCTCCTATTTATGATGTAGAGCAAGCCCTGAATAATCCTTTTGTTGCGGAAACCGGCAGAATTCGCTCCATGACTAGCGATGCGGGCAACGAGATCAAAATCCTGGCGCCATCAATACACTGTGGAGATGAAACGGTAGAATTCCGGCGAGCTCCACATTTGGGGGAAGATAATGAGTCTATCTTACAAGAATTGGGTTACTCAGCCGAAGAGATCGGAAAATTCGCCAAACAACGTATCATCTAGCCCAAATAGCTCAGCTTCTACGGGATTATTTAAACACCTCGAGCAAGCTGGAAAAATTAGTCCTGAAACTCAAATGCCTCCGCTAGCAGCAGCTCTCGTAGGGACTGCCATTGATCTTGCGGTAAAGAAATAGACACTGTTACCTTGCTAGCATAATCCGCCTGGCCGCAACTGCCTTGATGACGGGCCACCAGAAAACGCAAGCGAGATTCCTGGGCAAAATCACAGCATACAGAAGCCTGCTGTAACGGCACAAAGCTCTCCAAAGGCATAGCCTGTAAAGCAGCACCCACCGATCCCCGATAGGCACGCATCAGGCCGCCAACCCCTAATTTGGTTCCACCAAAATAGCGGGTCACTATAGCGCCCACATTGCCAACACCCTGCTTGAGGAGCAGCTCCAGCATTGGGCGCCCTGCACTGCCGCCGGGCTCACCATCATCATCGGATTGCATCATAGTGGGGTTGGCGGGATTGCCGATAATCAACGCCGTGCAGTGATGACTGGCATCCGGGTACTGCTGGCGAATTTGTTTGAGTTGATGCTGAAAGGCCGTTTTATCTGTTACTGGTCCCAACCAACAGATAAAACGGCTTTTCTTCTCTTCAGTCTCACTGACAACGGGAGATGAGGGAATCTGATAGGTCACCGGCAAATGCGTCCCAGCGCTGGCTTTTTAGTTTTTCGTAAAGTGGCTGTAGCTTAGTTTGCCACACCTTATCGTCCACGATGCCAACGTGTTTACAACGGATAGTGCCCTCGGCATCCACCAGGAAGGTTTCTGGAGCACCAAAGACTCCCAGGTCCAGGGCCAGGCGCCCGTCCCTGTCGGCAACGCTAAAGAGATAGGGGTTGTGAAATTTATCCAGCCATTTTATAGCCGCTGAATCATCATCCTTGAGGTTAACACCAATAATAGGTACGCCCTGCTCTGCAAGGGCGTTGAGGTAGGGGTGCTCAACACGGCAGGCCACACACCAGGTGGCCCAAACATTGAGAAGGTGCGGCCCCTTAGGCAGGTCGCCTTTTTGCATGACTTGCTTGTTATCAGCAACCTTTTCCAGGGAAAACTCTGGCACTGGCTTATTCAGCAATGCCGAAGGCATTTCCTGGGGATTCAAAAACAAACCACGCCAAAACAAAAGCGCCAGGGCCACAAAAATTATCAGGGGTAAAAAGAGTTTTAATCTCGACATTTAATTCTTCCCGAAACTTAGGCCGCCGCCAAATTACCGCTGAGAGATGCCTCGCGCGCCGCCCTAGCTTTGCGGTAACGCTTATCCGCCACGGCAATGCCACCACCAATAGCCATTAGCAAGGCACCCAACCAAATCCACACCACAAAGGCCTTGTACTGCAGGCGCACGGCCCAATCCCCACTGGGATTACTGCGGTCCAATGGCTCGCCGAGGGCAACGTAAATATCACGGAATAAGCCAGTATCAATTGCCGCTTCGGTCATCGTGTTGCCGCCAGAGAAATAATTGCGCTTCTGCGGGTATAACTCTGCAACCGGCTTGCCATTCTTGCTAACGTGAATCACGCCCTCGAAAGCACGGTAATTTGGGCCTTGTGCCAGGCGTACTCCACCGAAATCAAAGTCATAGCCAGCCACCTTGTGGCTATCGCCAGCACCCATACGCAAATCTTCTTCCACGCTGTATACGGTCGTTAACACTACCCCCAGCACTGCCACTGCCAAGCCTATATGGGCAAGATGCATCCCGTAGTAACTGGCGCGCTGACGCTTAAGGCCGGCGACAAAAGATTTGGCATTGCGGGTTTTGGAAACGATATCTGCAAGGCTCGCGCAAAATACCCAGGCGCCAATAAAGAGGCCGAGTACCGCACCCCAGTGGTAATGGTCAAAGGCCAGAGGCCAAACCAGAGCCACCACCAGGGCTGCCAGGAATGGCAGGCGCCAGGCGCTGAGAAGCTTGTCCCAGCGACTGTCTTTCCAGTTCGCACGCACCCCCATCCCTAGCAGCAGGCAAAGCACCACCATCAGGGGCACAAAGAACAGGTTGAAGAAGGGAGGACCAACACTGATTTTGCCCAGGTTCAAGGCATCTGCCACCAGCGGATATAAAGTGCCAGTCAGCACCATCGCCATAATCAAGATCAGCAGGATATTGTTACCGAGCAGGAAGGTCTCCAATGAGCGGAAGGAAAATACACTGCGAGCACTCACTGCTGGCGCACGCAGCGCAAACAACAGTAAGGAAATCCCCACAACCACCGCCAGGAATCCGAGGATAAAGCTACCGCGCAACGGGTCAGTGGCGAAAGCATGCACGGAAGTAATCACCCCGGAGCGCACCAGGAAGGTACCCAGCAAGCTTAAACTGAATGCAAAAATTGCCAGCAAAATTGTCCAGCTTTTAAACAAGCCGCGCTTTTCCGTGACTGCCAATGAGTGCATTAGTGCGGTGCCCACCAACCAGGGCATCAGCGAGGCATTCTCCACGGGGTCCCAGAACCACCAACCGCCCCAGCCCAATTCGTAATAGGCCCACCAGCTACCCAGAGCGATTCCAAGAGTGAGGAAAGCCCAGGCGACTACCGTCCAGGGTCTGGCCCAACGAGCCCAAACCGCATCCAAATGCCCGCCCAAGAGCGCAGCAATGGCGAAAGCGAAGGCGACAGAGAACCCCACGTAGCCCATATACAATAGAGGCGGATGGAAAATCATCCCTGGATCCTGCAGCAGCGGATTCAGGTCGGACCCCTCCATAGGCGGGAATGGCAAAGTGCGATCGAAGGGATTAGACGTCAATATAATAAAGAGGAAAAAGCCGATCAGTACCATACCCAGCACTGAAAGCACTCGCGCTAACAGCTCCGGCGGCAACTGGCGGCCAAATAGCGCCACAGCCGCAGCCCAGCCTGCCTGGATCAACAGCCACAGCAGAATAGAGCCCTCGTGACCACCCCATACCGCGGTGATCTTATAGTAAATCGGGAGAATACTGTTGGAGTTCTGCGCTACATAGTTAACGGTGAAGTCGCTCTGGATAAAAGCGACCGTCAGGCAGACATAAGCGATAAAAACAAACGCAAAGACGCCCAAGGCCAGTGGCCTGGCGGCCTCCATCCACAGGGGGCGTGCACTATAACTGCCAGCTATTGGCAATATCGAAAGCGCAAGAGACAGCAGCAAGCCGACTATCAGCGCAAAATGGCCCAGTTCAGGGATCATATCTTCGCTCCATCGGTGCAGCCTTCGTGGGAAACCATACTTTCCGCAACTTCAGGAGGCGTGTAGTTTTCATCGTGCTTGGCTAGTACCTGATCGGCACGCAAGACGCCACTGGGCATCAGCTGCCCGCTAATCACTGCAGCTTCACCTTCCGCAAATAGGTCCGGCAGAATCTTATCGAACACGACCGCCAGTTCCGCCTCACCATCGGTAATAACAAACTGAACATCCAGGCTGTCTTCCGCGCGCTGAACACTGCCCGGCACGACACAACCACCGGCGCGGATGCGCTTCTCAAAAGGCACCTCACCTGCGGCAAATGCGCTGGGAGCATAGAAATAATCCATATTTTCTCGCATCGCATAGGTGACAAAACCTACTGCGGCACTGGAAAGGGCGACCAGAACAAGTACCAGGATCAGACGTTGCTTGCGTACGGGATGCATTGTTTAGGTGAACTCCATAAGTTTTTGATCTTATCTGCCCGGCCGCTGTAGCCACCGGGCGAAAAACCCTATCAATTACCAGCTAGGCTGGCTCTTCCATATCTGCCTGCTGCGCCTTAGCCTTGCGCCGGCGCTGTGCAATGCGCTGCTGCTTAAGCAACTCCCGCTGTAGACGCCGCCGCGCCAACTGTGGGTAGAGAACTAAGGCTGCGAGGGCCGCAAAAGTAACAGCAAAGGAAATCCACACATAAATGCCGTGGCCATCCATCGCCAGAAAGTCTGCAAAATTGGCAAATTGAAACTGCACTTTACTTCTCCCCAGCTAATTCCTGCTGTACCCATTGGGTTTTCATCTCGCGGCGTAGTATCAACGCGCGAGTATGCATAAGCAGGGTCCAGGCATAGGTACAATAGAAACCGATAATCATTACCAGCAGCGGGTAAAACATACTGGGATCGATACTGCTGGATTCTGTCAGGCGGATAGTTGCCGGCTGATGGAGGGTGAACCACCAGTCTACCGACTTGTAAATAATTGGGATATTCACCGTCCCGACCAGGGCTAATAGCGCACTGGCTTTGTCCGCCACCTGCTCGCGACTAACCGCTTGGGACAGCGCCATCACACCGATATAAAGAAACAGCAGGATCAACATCGAGGTAATCCTGGCATCCCAAACCCAGTAGGTGCCCCAGGTGGGCTTTCCCCAGACCGCGCCAGTAAAAAGGGATATAAAGGTGAGTACCGCGCCGATTGGGGCCGCTGCGCGCATCACCGCAAAGGAGAGTTTCATCTTCCAGATAAGGCCTATGGCGCCGCTGATTGCCATAATGTAATAGCCCGCCAGGGCCAGGAAGGCCGCCGGCACATGGATAAAGATAATACGGTAGCTGTTGCCCTGCTTGGCATCCTCAGGGGCAAACCCCAGACCCCATACCGAACCCGTCACCAACAAAACAACGCTGGCCAATGCCAGCCAGGGCAACCAGCCACTGGTTTTTTGATAGAACCAACGCGGTGAACCCAAACGGTGAAACCATTGCCAAGCCAAGAAGACCTCCGAATCAATTATCCAGGCTGATACGTATTGCTCCCGCTGCCGCCAGTGGTGCCAGGGCTGCGGCAGCAGCCAACAGTGCGGCCAGAATCGCCAGCTGCGCGCTGTAGGCATAGCCATCTATTGCCGCCTGCACCGCGCCGGTGCCGAAGATTAGCACGGGCACATAGAGTGGCATAACAATTAACGCCAGCAACAACCCTGGGCGGCGCAGAGCCACAGTGAGCGCCGCACCTATGGCGCCGATCAGGCTGAGGCTCGCGGTCCCCAGAAACAGCGACACGAACAAACACAAATACCCTTCAGAGGGCAGATTCAACATCAACGCCAGGAGCGGAGATAAAAGTGCCAGTGGCAGGCCCGTTGCGACCCAATGCACCAGGGATTTAGCCAATACGGCAAAATACAGGGGCTGGGGCAACAGTGCTAACTGCTCCAAAGTGCCATCTTCAAAGTCCCCACGGAACAAACTCTCTTGAGAGAGCATGGTGGCAAGTAGCGCCATCACCCAAATCATTCCCGGCGCCATTTTCGCCAACAGTTCGGGCTCTGGTCCCACTCCCAATGGTAAGAGGGCGAGAACTGTTACAAAAAATAATAGTGGGTTGGCAATATCTGCTCGCTTGCGCAATGCCAGGAGCATTTCAATTTTAAAGAGCGCCACAAAGCCTGGAGTAGCGCGTGCTCCAACGGACTGTAATTGGACATCAGTTAAAGACATGCTCTCCCCCCATATCATTAAAAGATTCCTCAACTGCATAGTCAGACAAATCGACAAAGTCCAAGCCAGGCAAGTTGAGAGGCTGGTGGGAGGTCAGAAGGAGAGAGCCGCCACATGCAAGATGGTCAGCCATTTGTTTTTCCAGTGCCGCAACACCGGTGACATCCAGAGCGGTCAGAGGCTCATCAAGAATCCACAAGCAGGGCGACAAGGGAAGAAAGAGTCGCGCCAGCGCCACTCGGCGGTTCTGGCCCGCCGATAAGCTGCTGCAAAGAGCACCCTCAAAGCCGAATAGATCAACCCTGTCCAGAGCCTCCATCGCCGAGGTCTCTGTAGCCCCATACCAAGTAAGGTTTTCCAGAGGCGTAAGACCTCCCCGAACCCCACCGCGGTGGCCGATATACAAAAGGGACTCACGCATAGCGCGCAGTCCCTTGGGAAAGGGGCTATTGCGCCATAGAATCTCCCCATTGAAATCACTGGTGCTACCGATCAGGGTACGTAACAGTGTGGTCTTACCGGCACCATTACTTCCCTTGATCTGGATTGCCCCACCGGCATCCAGGGAGAAATCAAGACCCTCAAACAAGCGCCGGCCATCTCGCTCACAGGCGAGGTCGCGCACTTGCAATACAGCTGGGGACTTGGGAGTCACAGACATTGCTTGGATTAAACCACTCTGATGAAAATCTGAACGGCATTATACCGGCACTTGTGCTAATTGCATGATATTCAACGCTCCTGACCTCACTAACTTGATCTCAAGCAAGAATCTTAAGGAATTCAGCGGGTTTTTTTACGCCAGTATTGGCCCCATGCACAAGCTCTGATATTTTCCTGAGGGTTGTGAGTTGGTACCCAGTACCACCCCTCATAGGAATTCGAGGGAGACTCAGTAGTCAACATCAACAAAAACTTTTGATGTAACCCGGTGCTGAATAAAAACACCGGACCAGCCTGTAAGGACACACAATAATGACTAGCCTAGCTATGGATGCCAAACGCTGGCTTGATACCAGCGCCATTAAAAGCGACGATACCTTAGTCAATCACCAACCCTTCCCATTCTTTGTAGCCAGCGACGTTTTAACCAAAGAGATGATGCCTTCATTTCTAAAGGACTTTCCCCAATTAAAAGGGGCCGGCTACCTCCCTTACGAGAAACATGAATGTGGAGACTCCATCAATACCCTGATTGAGGAATTTACCCATCCAGAATTCGCCGATGCGATTGGGGAAAATCTAGGAATAGAAAAACTCTCCCAGTATCCAACCTATGTATCTATCAGCCGTACCCTGAAAAAGCGTCACGGCAGAATTCACACCGACGGCAAATCGAAAATTGCCACGGCCTTACTCTACCTCAATCCTGAGTGGACGCTGGATGGCAACGGCTGCTTACGCTTCCTAAAGCGCATTGACGACTTCGAAGATACCGTCGCCCCAGAAGTTCCCCCTTCTTACGGAACACTTGCTGCTTTTAAGCGCGCCGAGAATTCCTTCCATGGCCACCTCCCCTTTGAGGGACAGCGCCTGGTTATTCAAGTTGCCTGGCTGGTAAGCGCTGCCGATAAAGAACGCAAAGCCAAGCGAGGAAAGTTTTCTTACAAACTCAAGCAGTTGATGGGCTGGTTTGGCGGCAAGAAAAAAGAAGACAAGGAAGATACGGTTACACAAATGTAAATTGTTCTGGCCATTCATGTTTCACAGAGGGTTCTGGCCTATGGCCGGCACCCCCTTCCTACCCAACCCCAAAATTAATTCCCATTTTAGAAATCAGCACCAGAGATGGTTTAAAAATACCAAAAACCCTCAGGGTAAAGCTCAATGACCGGCTGTTGGCCACTTGATTTTTATCAACCGAAAGAGACGAAAGAAAGTAGGGGAGATATTTATAACGCAGATCCAGCTTGCGTCAATTAGCTGGTACTAATGCAAACCAAGCATTAACAAGAAAGAGTGCAAAGGCGAAAAATTTAATTGTGCGGCGAACCCTGTTAACGCTCTTATATCACCTACATCAACCTGACAGACACCGCACTATCCTAAGACTATTGGTTAATTGTTTTTTAACTAGGCATCAAAGTCGTAATCCATTAATTCTCGACTTAAGCGTCTTTCCTCCAGTTTATCCTCAACCATGCGACGAGCATCCCGTGGCGGCTGAGATGTAGCTTGCCTTAGTACTTCATTTGCAATTTGTGGAATATCCACATCATCAAAAACCATGTGCTTTTCGTTTACGTTAACACCCATACGAAACTCCATAATCTTGATCCGTGAAAGCAGAAACATCCTTATCGCACTTTACGGTGCATTGGCAGATTAGCGATGCCAAACAATCCTGGTCAAGCAGAAATTTACAAGACAACTATGACAGGTTTACTGCAGAATCTTTTAAAATTCCGTCATGCAAAATCATCCGCGAATTAACCCATTAAATGTTACAAAGCTAACAAGATAAGTTGAGAAAATTACCAAGAATTGCCGAAAGTGAAAGAGAAGAGAAACTGCGGGAAGTGCAGTAACCCTGTCGCCGTCATGTTACTTCAAGTGACAAGGTTCAAATTTTTAGCGGTTTCTGGGAAAGTAAGGGGACACTCTCAGATAGACAGAGAAGATAAACACGACATGACATTTGTCCTCGTAACAGATAGAATGGCCGCCCTTCGCAACCAACTGCGATCTGCCCCCGTCGGTTAACAGGATAAACCACGGACCTCCTAAGTCCGGACTGGTGGTTCGAGTCCACCCGGGGGCGCCATTAATCACTCCCCCGCAACGCATCAACTTTACTTCAACACCTCTGCCAGCTTATGAAACCAGAGCTTTAGCTGAATGCATAAAAAGCGCCAGAAAAAGCCCCGCCAGAAGAAGACCACCCCAAAACATCCTAGCAGAGCGGTTTATATTCCTGCCTCGCTTCGCCTCTTCCCTCGCCGCCTTCGTCATAACTCAACTCCCTTTGTTGCGCACTATCGGGCAACAATAGCAGCTCCTCCTCAAAACAGCACGCTTAGAGGCCTCCCCAAGCCCCTCTCCCAAACAAGCAAAGCCCGGGCTGAGCCGGGCTTGTATCACCTTAGTTAGCTGATAGGCGCTACTGTTTCTGCTTTTGCTTCTGCATATTATTGTTACCGCTGCCATCATTAGTGCCATTGGGGGTTGTGCCTGGATTCGTAGTGCCATTCGGGCTGGTACCTGTATTATTAGTACCGCTACCACCCTGCATATTCATCATCTTATTATCAGACTTGTCCTTGCCGTGATGACGCCCCATTTTATGCCATTCATCCTTAAACTTGGCCCAAAAAGACTCCTTCGGCGCTTTGGTACAAGCCGTAATAATCATCGGTGTCACCTTTTCAGTGCCATCGATATCCAACATGTCACCCTCTTCCTTACCACGCTTTGAGTAAGCTGAAGCCCAGTACACCGCCTTTGGCTTAAATTCATCGTCAATAGCCAGGAAGTCGGCACAGGTCCAGTCCTTTGCTGGCTTCTTGGGATGTTTGTCTGCCAGGGCAGCAGAAGCAGCAAGACTGGCAATTACCAAGGGAAGGATGAAATGCGTGCTTTTCACAATAAAATCTCCAAGGTTTTCAGGGGCATTACCCCGTGAATTGACAGCAGGTAATATGCAATCCGCTCGCTTCCCAGGAGCAGACCAAGCCGACACCGACTGGTCACTTTGGGCTGTGCGCAATATAGCGAGTTACTACCTTACAGGCCTCACTCCAGCTCCATAACAGCGGAAACACTAGCCAAGGCACCTCGTGAAAGACTACCTGACCCAATGAAAGGATAGACGCTTTTTTCATTTTTTGGCGTGCCATTCAAAGAACCGTCGGAAAATTCTCTTGATCTCTCAGCTACCTATTAACTATCTCTGCTCCCACCCAATCATTTCCCTCTTGCTCTTTCCCAAGCAGGGAAATTCCAATCCAGATAAACCAGACGATCTGGCTTACGCCAAATATTTCCTTAAAAATTTCCTCTGGATAAATAGTGGCGACACCTGCAGTACCAACGATCAGGCCAACTAGATTCAGGTATATTGAAAACACTCTCGCTCGCAAAGCGACTGAACTTATTATGAGTACCCAGAGGCCACCCACCAACTCATTGCCACCCCCCAGGCTTTCAACCATCAGGTAAATCACACCCCAAGCTTCAAAAGCCTTATCCGGGCTGAGCTCCATCAATCCAATGGCATAGGCAAGCCCAATATTGGCAATCATACCGCTAGCAATTACCAATCCCACCCAGATTGCCCCAAACAGCGACGCCAAAATGGTGAGTCCAGCATTTTTATTTTTTAGCTCTTCATATAAACCTACTACCAAACACCCCAACAAGACAGCAAAGACTAAATACATCAATGTGTATACAATATTAAAAAGCAATTGACTTTCCTCCAAAAAATTCATCTTTTCAGCAGGGCTTCCGGCGGACGGGAAAGCCCAAAATAAACCAAAAAATATAAAAGCAGCGATATAGATTAGCCCCATACCTACGGCCGAAACTCCCGCAATTCTATTCATACCCTCTCCTCTAACTGGAAACTGATTTAAGGAATTACTTTACCAATTTATGATGCCTAACGGATCAAGAATATCTTCAATTATGCGGCCTTCAATAATCACTACCACAATCCCCAACGCACTAGAAGTTCAAGTGATCGCAGAACCTAGCCTTTAAGCCAAAGGTAGAAGGTGTCCCTTATCACTAAGCTGAAATTAATGTCAGAATTCTTTAAGAACCCCAAAGAGATTTCTATTGATGTCCACAATTCAGATACAACAACCAGCTACCAGCAAATAAATTAGCCAGCCAAGAAAGTAAAATGGGATATTGGAAATTCAAAAAAGAAGAGGAAGGATCGATAACAGAATTAGCAGCCTTGAAACAATATAATTTGATTGCAAATGATTACACACAATGTAAGAGATCACTTTATAGCAAGCCAGTAATAAGTGGCTTGCTATGGGGTGTACTTCTCAATTTTTTACTGAGCGAGCCTGTACTTTCTGGCAATAGCTCTAAACTGCTGCATATAAATAGTTCGAGCGGGCTGATAAGGAGGTAACCACTTATCAGGCCCTCGGCCATTCCGGCTCAGGCCGTGCCCCTTGCCAATCAACCAGGTATTGGCCGGGTCTTCAGCAAAGATCCTACGTTGCTTGCTACTCCAGCCCCTCCCGCCATGACGAAGAGCCCACGACTCAGGAACAACCGATTCAACATCCAGATCGGAAGCCTGTTGAATAAACTTGCCGCTATAGGGGTCCATCCACAAACCTGAGGCCACCTTGCAGCCATCTTCTCCGCCCAGTGTGACTGGAGCCAGGGAAAGGCGGACTAACAACTTATACCGATTGCTTTCACAATCCTCTGAAGCCTCCCCTTCTATAGGCCCCGCCAAATCAGATGACGATTGCAATGTACCCTCATTACAACCAACAATTACAAATATCAATACCATGGATATAATACGTAGGAACATCAAAAAACAACCCGAAAAAGTAACAACACTTCTAAACGCTTATCCTAATAAGTATACAATTTTCTGATAAGCCAACCTACCAACAAAACCTACAATTTTAATTAAAATATTCCACCACCTTCTATTTACCCACCAGAAACACCCTTGATATAGTTAATCCTTCCGCCAAACTTAATTACCTCAACTTCCCTATCAGATAAGTCATTCCTTAACCATATCGTTTTATTACGGCTAAGATTCTTAAGCTCCAAATACGTATTGTCACCAGTGAGACTCGCAAGATCAAAAAACTGAAGTCTATCTCCCTCACCAAAAAACTGATAATCACTCTCATTCCCCATGGTCAATATCAATACTCCGTGATCAATAAGGTTTTTCCTATAGGGCAAAGTAACACTTTTAGCGATGACGCAACGAACACCTAAATAGCGCAAAGTAATTGCCGCATGTTCTCGTCCAGATCCATAGCCCAAATTGTGCCCCGCTACAAGAAATAGATCCTCTTCAATTTCTCTCGCTCGCTCATAAAAGGAGTTATCAATTCTGGAAAAGGTGTGGCGACTCAATTCTGGGATGTTTGACCACATTGGCAATACCTCAGCACCAGCGGGAATAATATCATCCGTAGTGACATTATCCTCTACTTTCAATATAACCGGCCCATCAATCACGCTAAGCATTTTCTCCATAACCGGCAGTTTTTTAATATTGGGCCCTTTTTTTAACTCCACTTTTACGGGAATTTCTTGCGGGGCCCCCATCAGCGGTCGCATATCCAACAAGGTTTCCGGCTCTTCATAAACGGGATAATCCATCTCCATTTCTCTGGGGTCTGTAATTTTCCCAGTGAGCGCACTCACAGTAGCGGTTTCTGGGCTGCACAAATAAACCTGGTCCTCTTTGGTTCCTGAGCGGCCAGGGAAGTTGCGCGGTACCGTTCTGAGGCTATTATGACCACTCGCCGGGGCCTGCCCCATCCCAATACAACCACCACAACCGGTATCATGTAAGCTAGCACCCGCCCCTATTAACCTCTCGAGATCACCGCTCTGGATCAGGCCATGTAACACTTGGCGCGAGGAGGGGTTTATATCAAAAGACATATTATCTGGCACATGACGACCACTCACTATTAATGCCGGTATAGAGAAGTCACGTAATCCGGGGTTTGCCGAAGACCCTATATAGCTCTGGGAGACTGGTCTACCGCTAACTTCTTTAACTTTCACCACCTTATCTGGTCGCGAAGGGCAAGCAATCATTGGCTCGAGCTCGGACAGATTAATAAAGGCCTCTTCATCATAAGTAGCACCTTCATCAGCGCTCAGCTCCGTAAAATCTTCCTCTCTAGACTGCTGGCGAAGAAAAAACCTAACTTGATCATCAGCCGGGAAAACACTGGTTATAGCCCCCATCTCATGCCCCATATTGGCAATAACATGCCGATCCATAGCGGTTAGGTTTTTTAATCCGGGTCCGTGATATTCAACAATCTTATTCCAACAGCCACTAGCGGTGTATCTACGTAAAAGCTCCAAAATAATATCTTTTGCACTTACCCATGACTGCAGATTACCCTCCAAATACACCCCTAAAACTTTCGGCATGACCAAGGTGAGTGGACACCCTATCATCGCTAAAGCAATCTCAATTCCCCCTGCGCCCATTGCCAGCATGGAAAGTGAACCTGCAGCACAGGTATGACTATCAGCTCCAAGCATTGTTTTGCCAGGAATTCCAAAACAAGACATATGTACAGGGTGACTAATTCCGTTTCCGGGGCGTGAATACCAAAGTCCAAATTTTCGACAGGCGCTCTCCAGGAAAACATGATCATCCCCATTTCTGTGGTCTGCCTTCAGAAGGTTATGATCTACATACTGCGCACAAAGCTCAGCTTTTACAGATCTAGCCCCCAGAGCCTCAAGCTCTAGCATGACCAATGTACCCGTGGCATCCTCACTGAGAACCTGATCAATTTTGAGCTGCAAAACCTCCCCTGGAACCATTTTTCCACTAATCAAATGACTCTCAATCAACTTTTCAGCAAGATTTAACCTGCTCAAACCACTACCCGCTTCCGAGAAGACTAATTGGAAATAACAAAAGTACTCTAATTAGATATTAATCTGCTTGAATAGAAATTAGCAGCTCTGGAGAAAATTAAGTAAAAGGCGAACCTCTAATGATATTTAAAAGATAAGCCATGTGAAATTTTTTAAATTAAAATTACAAATATAACAACCCATTCAGCGGCTATTATCTAGAACCAGAATCCAATAAATGGGCATTACAAGCACAAAATAATTTACAGCTTCACCCAATCAAAACAATCAGCATTCATCAACGAAATCAGAAATAGAAAACCATTGCAATACCGTACTTAAATATTTAAAACCATAAACTTATAAAAAAGTCTCAACAAACCTCCACTTCCTAACTTAAGAAAAAGATCATTATTCTATTTAACCTTAAGAAGAAGGCTTATAAAGAACCAAACCCCAAGAAGAACAAGCGTTCAACTACTGGCCAACAATCAGTTTGAAAGAGCCTGAAAATCAATGTCATAAAAAAACTTTATATAGGCTGACCAGCCGGCCAGTAAAGGGCAAAAAGAAAGTATCCAACACAATCTCGGCATCCAAATCAAGAGCCAAGTGCAACCCCTACATCCTCATCGAACATACAACCACTATTGCATACTTAGTCATACACAAGACATTCCTCTAATAGAAGTAGATTACCGTTTATCCAGCCACTTAATGGTATCTGGATACACTTCTGCTACTATTGGCTGGAATAGTACAAAACTATCATTTGATGATCATAAGAAACTTCTTTAGCCTAGATTTCCACACGCATTTAACCAGTATCTCAATTTTTAACTTAACGAGGATTTTTATATTGAAATATTTGCAGCTTACTAGCTTTACTCTGATGCTACTTTTAATGGGATGTTCTTCAGATAATTCTGGAGATCCTAGCCCTGGTGTAGGCTCAGATAAGGATAAACATGGATGTATAGCTTCAGCTGGCTACCTTTGGTGCGCAAAAACAAACGCGTGTGAACGCCCATGGGAGCTGGCAGAGAAGGCTGATTTTCCAAACACCTCAGATGATTTTGAAGAGTATTGTGGTAAGTAAGAGTGACAGTAAAATATTCGCTGACCCTCAATGCCACGCCAAGACTTATTTCTTTAACCCCTCAAGCTACCAACCAAGACAAATACCTCTGCTGATGTAAGCAGGTGAGGTAACAAACCTGCTGTAGCCTCAAACATCTATTGGGAGTTTCACACTCACAGGGAATCGGCTTGTACTATTTACCAGCCTGCTCATTCTGGAACTGAGCCACCCAATTGTGAGGCCAGACTAAACAAGCTATAGCGTCTGGAGGGTAGCACTCTGTATATTCCTGAATGATAGAATTGCTGTTGTACTGCATGTTCTTTACGGTCTCATAGCTATATTCGAAAGAGGCTCTCCGCTAGTTGGCATCAGCTAAATTCTTACCCTTTTTTTGACTCAAAAAGTTCGGGATGCTTATTCTTCCAATTGTTGATTGTTTGCTGTGTTGCCTCAAAGAATTGGCCTAGCTCTTTGTCAGCCAGAACCAATTCAATGAGCTTTGTGGCCTGCTCAATCAACCGCTCCAACTTGCTATCAATGCGCTGGAGCCTGGTTTGAATGTCGCCCTTAAACTCAACTATGTGTTTTTGCCCCAGAACGTGCATAGCTGATTCATGCTGAATTGCCTGGGTGTTGGCGGTTATCCCTTTCTCAACATAAGAACCCTACATGAAAAAACCAGCCACCAATAAGATAATGCTGGCAATTTGGGTAATAATTATGCTTTTGCTAAGATGCCAACATTCTGCTGCTTGGGTCATAGGATTTACCAAGCAGAATTAATTTTCTACGAAATTTGATTGATAGAAGGTTTGCTTTGAGGGCAAAAGGGACTTCGATTATAGCCCTTTAAGTGCCCATATTTCGACATCCCTCGCTTTAAAAAAGGTCCAAAATCTAAAAATTTATGTCCAAAACTTAAAACCAGCCAAGCGATATCCAAGAAAATTGTTCATGTTAGAGCAAGGTTATTTAGTTAGTATAAAAGTCTACTCATGCCACCTAGTGGTGCTTTTACAAGGAGAGTCACTATGCCATTCGCAGAACCATGGAGAAGATACTGTTCTGGAGACTTTTTTTATGGGTTTTCGGGAAGTAGAGCGAGGCTAATTCAACAGCTAACGCAAAGAACCATGCAGGATTTTGCCAGCAAAAACACGGTCGCATGGCTTGATCAATTACTAACCGGCACTGCTGTACACGATTGTCATTACTTAAATGAAGACTTTAATAATTTCTGTCGTAGTAAAGAGAAATATAAATGTGTTGTATCAGATGATTCCAGTACAGAGCCACCCCAAACAGGGGAGGAATCTGAAGACAACAAAAGGTTCAGAAGAAAAAGTAAAGCTGGAATCGAGTTCTTAGTAAAACACCATCACTTCATACATTTTGCAATAGACTATGATATGGATTGGAATGCCGTAATTACTAAACCAGGACAAGGTGAAGGTTTAGTAGAAGCAAAATTTCCATTTGAAAGAAAAACAATGTATCAGTATGACTTCGGTAATGGTTTAAAAAACCGTGTAATTACATATGCAGAAATTAGATTTATCTATAGAAACAGGAATGACGCAGATTTCATGAAACGAATACAGTTTTGGTATCAAGATGCCGCTAACTCTGATAGCGCGTTCAGTCCTGAAGCCCCTCCTTGGGAAAGATACCCTGAAATCTGGGAAAACTATAAACCAAAAAGTGAAGCTTGATTAACTGACAACCCTTAAAAATCACTATTTATAATTTGTCCGTCTGAGTACCATGCGTTTTATCATATGAACGCATGGCACCCATTCCGAGCATGGCCGCTATCATCGAGAACAGCGCACCAGTTTCTAGTACTAGCGGTGGAGTCACCCCTGTAAGTATTGAACCCTTAGCACTGTAGAGGGCCCAGACCCAACACAGCAATGGATATAAAACAAACTGATAAGCGAAGGCCAAGCCCCCAACCCATCCAATCCAGGGACGCCAGCCAGCGACAAATATGCTTTTATGCCGGGCTTCGGCTTTGTTGACCTCCAGCTGTCCGAGAAGCAATTGAATTTGAGTATTTAGCTCTACCAAGCTGCCCCTTTGCTTGAGCTCCTTCAGCTTCTGTACTTCCCCAGCACATTTAACCGGGTCAGGCCATATGCGCTCAATAGCCATTGTGCCTGCATCAAAAATTGCTGTTAGTGGATCGTAACTCCACTCTGTGAGGCAGGTGCGCTCGCCTGGCATAGATTCAAGGTCATCCAGGTGAAGGAATCGTCCTTTTAAATGCTCCCTTCTGTTTTACCCCTATACCGGTGAAGTCTTCCTCCTGGGCTATTTGGATTAACCGATAGGCTCCCCCTAAAGCTACCTGCACATCGACAGCCTGCCTGGCAGTATGAGTCATGGTGGCATTAACATGGGCGTTGTGTACGGGGCAGCAGCAACCGGAATTAATGACTATTGGCTTGCCATGGCACTCCCTGACTTTAATCAGGCGATTGAGCGTTTCATCTTTGAAATGGTTTTTGTCACAACAACAGGTGAACTCCGGCTCTGTGAAGTAGTCTTTTTGGGACATTGGCAGTCTCAAATTTTAGGCATAAAAAAACCGGCTGGGGGCCGGCTTAAGAAAGGATGAACGGTCGCTGCATGAAAACCAGAGCAGCTATGGGTATAGTAACCCCCGCCCACACACACTGTCAATACATACAACTGTAAATTTATACAGCTGTATGTATTGACTTAAGTTTCAACTCGCCAAACTGGCACAAAAAACCCCGCATTCAGGGAATTTCGGGACATTTAGCTAAGGAATTTCGTACTTATCCCAGTATGGGGCTTCTATATAGTTCTGACAAAGAGAAAGTCAAAGGTATTCTACTTGCCAATATGGCACCACATTAACTTTTATCGCTTATTAAACTGCCAGCATAGGTTTACCGCTTGACATATTAACTTCGCCTTACATTAAATTTTGCATCGCCGCCTAATCAAAAATGGAGAGGACCAATGAGGGCCTACCCGATAATTTTTGCATTAATAATTAACTTATTTTCTTCAAGTAATACATTCGCCAATAAAAGCATGGATAACGTATTAGAGGATTCGAATTATAATTCGCTAAAATCCGTTTCCGAACGCTCAATAGCCAATGAAGATATTTCTCGCTCAGACTTAGTTCAACTCACAAATAGAGCGCAGTTTCAAGTAGAAGAATCTGACGCATCCATACAGGCAGATTTATCTGTTGATGGTCAATCAGTAAGATTTATTACGGAAAAATCTCAGAGTAACCCAGACTTTCTTAACATAACCATCAGGGTTGCTAGCGCGAACTACAACATAGAGTTAGATCTGGAAAACTCCGAGTATGTAGTGTCTGGTTATGGCTCAAAACTTGGTATTGAAGGAAAACTACTTATTGCCGCCATAGCTTGGAAAATGGAAGAGAATAACTGGCATATATCCGAAAACTTATACAAATCCAAATCATACAGGATCGCCAACTGGTTCTCTGAAATGCCAGCAGGAATGATAATGCATACTATTGACTCAAGAATCAAACCAGAAAAGGGCGAACCAGACTCTTATAATAGACAATTCATTGTACCAAAAATATAAGTATTAGCTGGATTAGTTCAGACATGATCTGACAGTTACCGGTTTTTCAGGAGGTGCTCTATCAGGTTAAGTTTGAACTACTACAGATGAGCGAATATTAGTATGAAAAGTGCTATGTCCATTTTATCGGGGCAAGATCACTACTGAAGAAGGATAACCGGCATGGGGTTTTTATAGAGTTCTGACATAGAGGGGGTTAACCTTATCCCCCCCATTTTGGAAAAAACTCTTAATCAATCTCAGAAGAGTTACTTACTACCTTAGATCCAGTCTATGATAAATTCCATTGTTTAAAGCACTTGTTGTCCCATTACCCGCCCAAATCTGAGTATGAGTAAGGTGTAAAGTTGTAAAAGAGGTTACCAAACTCACCACTCCGTTATCATCAAAAACGCCTGAGGTTAGTGCTGAAATATCCCAAATCGTACTATCATAAAAAGAATGAGTAGTCGCAGAATTTATTCCATCCGCATTATAAATCTTAACGTCCCCACTCGATTCATGCCTAAATGCCGTGACCAAGGAGGGCACCACCGAATTATTGTAACGATTTGCCTCCATATCACTAACGGTCCACTGGGAACTTGAGTAGAAATACCCATAATTAACAACAGAGCTTGTACCTTCACCTCGGTAGATCCTTGTCCCAAATGAAGACTTATAAGCCGTAATAACCTGGTCTCTACCAACACCAGAAAAATCACCGGAAGTCATTGCAGTTATATCCCAGTTATTGATACTGTAGAGACTACCTAAATTTAATATACTTCTAACCCCATCGCCTCGAAAAACCTTAGTTTCATCAGAGTTCATCTTCAAAGCAGTCACTACCTCTGAAACACCATCACCATCAAAATCACCAGAGGTCATCGCGGATACTTTCACTCGCCCACTTGAGTAAATGAGGCCATAGTTCAGTAAGCTAGAGTCACCATCTCCACGAAAAACAATCGTGTGCCCAGAGCCGTCAAGCTCAAATACAGTTATGACCTCATCCTTACCTCTTTCCGAAAAATTCCCAACAGCAAAATCAGTAACATTAAGATAAGGAGATATATAAAGGACGTCTTTTAGATACCTACCCTGCCCGCCTATTGTTCTTACAACCTTACTAAAAGTGCCATAATTAAAGGCAACCAGCAATTCATCCACCCCATCTCCATCAAAGTCGCCCGCGGCTGTAGCGACAACCTCCTCGCTATCAATCTGGGCCCCATGGAAGTATTTTTGCCCTTCATCAACAAAAGTACTTTCATCCCCGCTCCCACCCAGATTTGCTGTCAGATTAATATTTTCAGATGTTTTATATGGAAAGGTTACAATGTTATTTTCAACAACATTGTCATATGAGGACTGCTCACCATTAACAGAATTATGCCAGCTAGATAAAAACGCCCTCTGCCCAACTCTATCTGCGTAATTATCATATATACGATTATCACTACTCCGATCTCTAACTCTGATCGGATCACCAGAGACCAAGTAAAAATAGTTGTCATAAATTTTATTGCCTACACTATCATGGGCGAGATAGACCGCATGAAGCAAGGATTCCTGAGAAGATATATTTTCCGCCCTATAAAACACATTGTTATATATTGAATTATTATCTGAATTTACAAAATCGACTACGCCATACCCTTTGCAGTCACCAGGACAATTAGATACATCAAAAAGAGTCCCAATCTCTATGAAATAGTTATCATGTATATGGTTACACCCATTCCAAGTTGTTGATCTATTATCCCTCCCACCATTGAGAAGAATTGCATAGCTAGCGTAGTGACTTATAGTTAGACGGCTTATCTCTACATTAGTACACTCTCCAACTCCCACTTCTAGCCTAAAAAATACAGCATTCCCCTCCCCCTCAAAAACAGGCTTTTCATCACCGTAAGCAGTTAATTTCAACTTAAATTCACGCGATGTTTTAGTCCAAGAAATAGTCTCACCATAATAGACTCCCCCCCTAATGAAAACAGTAGTATCTCCGTCACTGAAATCGACTAGATAATGCACCCTGCTCAAGGTTTTGACGGGATCAGAAAGAGAAAGCCCTGAATTTTCATCATCCCCATCCGTCGCCATGTAAATAATTTTTGAGAAACCAATCAAAGGGAAGCTAACAAACACCCAAAAGACCGCAACCTGAAAAAGAAAAAAAGTTTTCACAATAGCACCCTAGTGTTATCTCTTACTTTACTAACACATACTTCCATTTAGCCTAATTGATTTACCTGCCAACAGACTCACATCAAGAATGATAGCAACAAAGTTACACTCGAAATTAAACATCCACATTAGATATAAAATTAGATTTGACGCCGCTTTAAGGAAGCTGCTAAAAATGGGCAAGTGCTCGACATAATTAAGGGTCAAGCAACCTATCTTGCCAACCCCAAATCCTACGACATTCTCGACCCCACTGACCTTTATTATACCTAAGCAAATGCGGTTCCTGACGAAGATTAATTCGTCTCCCTGTTGCACCACATAAAGTAGAAGGTGGCATACCCAGCAAGTCAGCGATTGGTATGCCACGAGAACAACAGTTACCCACCTATAAAACACTTGGTGCTGTCGCCTGCTGCCCCGATTTGCAATATGTATAGTGAATTAGATTTATCCATGCCGAGAGTAATACAAATTAATATGGCGAGGGATGTGGAATGGCATCAGCCTTAATATCTAGAAAATTTCTTAGCATACCTCGTTGACATAAAGTCGAAAGATTCACAGACTATAAACATAGTAGTATTTATCGAATGATTTAAGAAAAAGGCTTTCCTCATCAACGACAAATAGACCCAGGAGCCGTGAGTTGGCATAGCCAGAAGATCGAGGCTTGAAGTACTTGAAATAGATGTAAGGTTTGATAGCAACACATAATGCTAGGTCGAAGCCGAGCTGCTCTCTATCTACGACCATCATTGAATAATTGCCTGTTAAGGAGCAAAGCGGAGGCCTGACAGGGGACTGAAGATTCTTGAAACGAAAAAGCCCGGCATCAGCCGGGCTTTAAAATATGGCGGTGAGGGAGGGATTCGAACCCTCGATGCCTTTCGACATACACACTTTCCAGGCGTGCTCCTTCGGCCACTCGGACACCTCACCAAATTGTCACCCTCCGCGAGGGTAATCCTCTTTTCAGAGGAGCTCTCTCTTTAGCAAAATCTTCAAGGAAATCAGGAAGATAGCTGCCGTCTCATCGAGAGAGCGCGCACTTTACCCAAATGTTTCCGGTTGTGCAAGTACTAATTTGCTTTCCACTGTGAAAAAAAATCATCCACTTGTAAATCCGGTGCCTGGCGTGCCGCTTTATCGGGGGTTCCACAGTAAATAAACCCATCAATACGTTCATTTTCAGCCAAACCCAAACCTTGGGCAACCTGGGGATTATTGGCTAATGGTCCGGTGCGCCAGTAAACACCCACCCCCTCGGCATAAGCGGCTGTGAGCATTGCCTGCACCGCCCCTGCTGTGGACATATGTTGCTCCAGATGGGGAACCTTGGGGTGTTCCTGTAACCGTGTAATTGCCACAATAATCAAGGGGGCGCGCAGGGGCATCGCCAAGGTGCGTTGACGCTGAGCTTCAGTTAGAGGAACACCTTCAGACTGCTCAGCCGCTTTTAGAAATATTTCCCCAAGGCGCTCGCGCTCTTGGCCCTCTACCATTAGAAACCGCCAGGGGCGTAGGCAGGCGTGATCCGCTGCACGCAGTGCTGCGCGAAAGATATTTTGCCGCTGCTGCTCATTGGGTGCAGGCTCGACCAGCTTGCCCGTTGAAACTCTATTATGCAGGGCGGTCAGGGCATCCATCGTTCTCTCCATTTACTGACTGAGCGCTGAGTGTACCCTAACCCATCTGCGCAGCGCATACGTACGCCCCACATAAAAACCCTGTACAGGCATCGGTTTTTTAGCAATCTGGCTTTTGTAGGAGTACACTTCGCCCAGTAAATCACTGCGCAACCACTCGCTCCCAGAACTTTCCGGGACCAATCTGTGGCCTGCCCGCGGTTTGTTTATTACTGCTTAACGGACAAAAAGATAACCACAAATGCAGGACCAGCTTGAGGGGAACAAAGGGCGAAATATCAGCCCGCATTACTCGACTTATTTTCGCTGCCTAATTCTTTTTGCGGCTGCGGGAACCCTGGTAACTGCAATCGAGTGGTCATCTTCTTGGCAACCAGACAAACTGCTCAATGTTGGTGCAGCGGCTTTTATGCTGGTTTATTGCACTTTTGCTCAATTCATACTCTACAGATCCCGCGATAAGAAGGCTTATAAAACCCGTCGCATCCTGAGATTTTCCGATACCGTATTGGTAGGCATTACCGTTGCCCTGGCTAATTTCAGCATGCTGCCATCTCTGTTATTCATTACGATGGTTCAACTCAATGCGCTTTCCCTGGGGGGGGGGCGCCAGTGGTTTGAGCACAACACCGGCCTTTTAGTCGGCGTGGTACTGGGTTACCTGATGCACAGGCCGGCATTATTGATTAACGCCGACCTCACCATAAGCACCATGAGCCTGATTGGTATCCTGGTCTACCTCTGTGCCTATGCCTTTTTTACTCACCGCCAGATTGGCAAGCTCAAGGAAGCCAACCACGCCCTGGCAACAGAGCAGCGCGTAAGCAAGGTGCGCTCTTACAAACTCTCCAAGTATTTGCCACAACGCCTGTGGCGCTCCGTAACCACCGGCGATGAAGAAGCACTGACTACCCAGCGCAAGCTGCTTACGGTGTTCTTTTCCGATATCAAAGATTTCAGCCAGTTGACCGAAGAGCTCGAAGCGGAAACCTTTACCCTCCTACTCAACAACTACCTCTCGGAGATGGCCCGAATCGCAGGCCAGTATGGGGGCACCATCGACAAATTTATCGGCGATGCGGTGATGGTGGTCTTTGGGGATGATGAAAGTAAGGGCCCCAAATCCGACGCCCTGCGCTGTGTGGCTATGGCTTTGGCGATGCGCAAGCGGGTGAGGGAAATGAAGCAGGAGTGGTACAACAAAGGGATCTCACGCCCTTTGCAGGTGCGCATGGGCATTAACACTGGCTATTGCACCGTGGGTATCTTCGGCACAGCCAACTACCAGTCTTACACCGTAATGGGCACCCACGTGAACCTGGCTTCCCGCCTGGAAGGCGCAGCACAGCCGGGGGAAATCCTGATTAGCCATGAGACCTGGGCAATGATCAAGCACACTGTTATGTGCCGGGACAAAGGGCATATTACGGTGAAGGGCATCAGCACCCCGGTTAAAGTCTACCAAGTCACCGACTTGCGCAAGAATCTCGGCGGACAGCAGAGTTACCTGGAGGAGCACGCCCCAGGCTTTTCTATGCACCTAGACCTGGATAAGATTCGCAACTACGACAAGGTCAAGGTACTGCAATCCCTGGAAAAAGCCACAACCAGCCTTAAAAGCAAAGTAATTATCTGAGCTTAGGGACCCGTCACATTGTGGTATGCATTCTCATTGCCAGGTTCCCCATGATCCAGGCAGTCCCCAAGACAATAATCAGTAAAATCAGCGTTGAAAAAAGGATCAGAGCCAGGTTATCCCGCCCTTCCTTTTGCGTTGTCACATTCAAGAAGCATTTGAGCTGTACCGCCAATTGGGCTACCCCAAGCAAACCTACCAATATAAGTACACTCTTGTATTCCTTACCCAGAGCCAGTACTGCCCAGAATGCAGCCAACGTAAACACAACCGACAGCACATACCCGGTAAGATAGGTGCGCAAATGTGCGGAAAAACCGGATTTTTCAGCCATAGACCCAGCCACCAAAATAAACTACTGAGAAAATCCCAATCCAAATCAAATCCAGGAAATGCCAGAACAGCGCCAACCGTAAAAACCGCAACTTCACCAAATCAGTCATGCCAACTGTAAGTACCTGTGCGATCATGACCAACATCCACAGGCAGCCAAAGCTGACATGTAAACCATGTAGGGGCACCAAACCAAAGAAGGCTGATAGATAGCCGCTGCGCTGGGGCGTCCCTCCCTTGGCTGCCATTTCAGAGAAATCGAGCAACTCAAGAGTTAAAAAGCCCAGCCCCAACAGTAAAGTCACCACCACCCAAAACAGGAAACTGCCCTGGCTGCGCTGGTGCTTCATGGTGATAGTGGCTATCCCCACAGTGAGACTGCTGGTGAGTAGCAACATGGTCTGCGCAAAAAGGCTGCCGAAATCAAATAGCTCCCTGGGACCAGGGCCGCCTGCGGTCGCACCAATCATGGTGATATAGATAGCGAAAACGACCCCGAAAAAAATCAGGTCGCTCATCATAAAAACCCAGAATCCAAAGATCACCATATCCGGGTCTTTATGAATGGCTCCAGGGCTCTCTCTCATCCCCTTATTTAGCGCTGATGAATTCCCGTTCATCGGTAACTAATGCTCCAACTTAGCGTAGCCATGGTTTTGCGGAGTATTTTCCAGATCCCTGCCCACCGGTTCGGTATTTTTCACTAGTGTCAGCCACTTCTCCGTATCCTGCTGTACCTGACTCGCCGGAATAATTTGCTCACTGTCCCAGCGGAAGGTAGAGACGATTACCACAATGATAATGGCCAGAACGGAAATCAGGGCCAACCACCACATGTACCAGACCAATGCAAACATCAGGATGCCGCTCAGAGCGCATAGAATAAATCCCAAAGGGTTATTCTTGGGCATCTCTATATCCCGATAGACTTTTGGCGGTAAATAAGCACGCCCCTGCTCCTTAGCCTCATTAAATTCATCCCGGTCCGTTACCCTCGGCAGTTCCGCAAAATTGTAGGAAGGCGCAGGGGCTGGGATCGACCATTCCAGAGAGCGCCCATCCCAAGGGTCCCCCACAGGAACGCGATTTTTCTTGCGATCCCGTAAACTGACCAGCAACTGCAATACCAGGCTGATCAATGCGCATAACACCACCATGGCCCCGATAAAAGCCACCACCATGTAGGGCTTGAAAGTCAGATCCATATAGCTGAATGAGCGCCTTGGCATCCCCAGTAATCCTGCACCATAAAGGGGAAAGAAAGTGAGCATAAACCCGGCTACCCAAAGATATGCCGACCACTTACCCAAGCGCTCATCCAGGCGAAAACCAAACGCCTTGGGGAACCAGTAGTTATATCCGGCCAGCAAACCAAATAGCACTCCTGGAATTAGTACATTATGGAAGTGCGCCACCAAAAACAGGGTATTGTGTACTTGGAAATCTACCGTGGGGTTCGCCAGAATCACTCCAGACAAGCCACCGATCACGAATAAAATCAAAAATCCGATGGCGTAAATCATTGGAGTGGTAAAGCGAATTCGCCCGCGATACATCGTCGCCATCCAATCGTAGACTTTGACCCCGGTTGGCACCGCGATCAGCATGGTGGCGATACCAAATACAATATTGATGGTGGGACTCTGCCCCATGGTAAAGAAGTGATGAAGCCACACGGTAAAGCTCAATACGGCAATCGACATGGTGGCAATTACCAATGACTTGTAGCCATATAGGCGCTTAGCGGAGTAAGTGGAGAACACCTCAGAAAAAATACCGTAGGCCGGCAGCACCAACAAATAGACCTCCGGGTGCCCGAACAGCCAAAATAAATTGGCATAGTTCATCATATTGCCACCGAGATCATTGGTGAAAAAGTGAAAATCCAAATAGCGGTCGAAACCGAGCATTAACGCCGCAACACTGAGTGGCGGCATAGCAAAAATCATCAGGATGGAGGAACACAATACCGTCCAGCAAAACATGGGCATGCGGAAAAATTTCATGCCCGCAGCACGGCATTTTAAAATGGTGACGGTAAAGTTAATCCCCGTAAGAGTGGTACCGGCCCCGGAAAATACAATCGCCCACACCCAGTAGTCTGGTCCCACGCCGGGATTAAAGTCCGCCCCCGTATAAGGCGGGTAGGCAGACCAGCCCCCAGTAGAGAATTCCCCCACCACCAGCGAGACCATCAACAGAATCCCAGAAGACACGGTGACCGCCAGGCTAATCTGGTTAAGTACTGGGAAAGCAACATCGCGGGCACCAATCTGTAATGGCATTACAAAGTTGACCAGACCCACAACAAAAGGCACGGCAACAAAGAAAATCATTATTGTGCCGTGGGTGCTAAATAGCTGAGCGAAGTGATCTGCGTAGAGAAAACCATCTGGGGCAGCAGCCTGCTGTGCCCGCATCACCATGCCTTCCAGTAGTCCTCTGGTCATCATCACCAGTGCAAAGACTATGTACATGATGCCAATTCTTTTATGGTCTGTGCTGGTCAGCCATTCAGACCATAAAGTGCCCCATACGCGAAACCAGGTCAGTAGAGCGAGGATGGCGATGGTGGCAAAAACAACAATGGCACCAGCGGTACTGGCCACCACTTCACTCACCGAAAAATCGGTAAACAGCTTGCTGAAAACGATAGAATCCCAGCCCAGCTTTCCCAGCCAGCCATAGTCGGTAATATTCATGGCTGCGCACCCTCTGTTTTATCCTCACCCTGACCAAACTTCACCGTGCCGGGTTGCTCTTCCATACTAAGGGGCTTGCCCGAGTGATATCGCATAACAATGCTTTGAAACAGCTCGGGATCGGCAATGGTAAAATAGAGGGCATTGCTGGGCATTTGAGGCGTGGCCAACTGCTTTTGCATCTCTTTGCGGGTACTTCTTTCAGCCAGGCGATTATAGGTCTGAGCATCCAGCTCAACCCCCCTGGCGCGGACCTGTGCCACCCAGGCCTGAAAATCCTCTTCACTCTTAATCAATACATCAAATTTCTGCTCAGTAAATCCCTTGCCCGTATATTGGGTGTTTTCACCCTGGGTTTTACCATTCTTAGTCGCAATAAAATTGAGTCGTGTGGTCATGCCCGGCATCACATAGATCTGCCCCGCTAACGCCGCAATCCAAAAAGACTGCATCACGGTATCGCTGGTTAAAATCATGGAGACCGGGGTGTGTACAGGAACAACCAGTTCACCTACTGTGGCAATTTTTAAGTCTGGGTAGATAAACAACCACTTCCAGTCCAGCCCCACCACTTGCACTTGGACAGGAGGAAATACGCCTTCTATTTCCTCATAGGGATCCAGAGCAATAGTTGCGCGCCAAAGCATAAAAGAGAGAACAAAAATCACCATAAAGGGAACACCCCACATGACGACTTCCAAAGGGCCGTAAGACTCCCACTTGGGCGCATAAATACCTTTTCCCTTCTTACGGCGATACTTAAATAGAATGACTGGCACCAGAATAAATACGGGCAGCACCGCTACCATGGTAAGTGCTGTCGCCCAGAAAAAATGGGTTTTCTGTTCATGGGCAACGGGCCCCAAAGGCATCAGAAAACTTTCAGTGGCAGAGCTTGAAGAGGGAATCAAAAAAAGAAAAAGAAATGCGAAAAGAAGGCATACTAACCAGAAGGATCGGTGCTCAATACATCCCCAGTAGCGAACCCAGTATTGCACAAACCTGACAGGGGCCACGGTATTCCAATCCATTGCAATGCCTACCGACCTTAGGATTCAGCAGGCATTCCTATCAGATTACCCGCCACAAAAAATTCACCGTACACATAAACCACATCAGATGCTCAGCACACCCTTCCGTACGGCTCTTCTCACCAGAATAGCTGAACAAATTATGTTTTAACTTCACCTACCCCGCAGGAGGAAATGGTTTGTGGTGACCAACTCCATGAAACGATGACATCAGCGCCTAGAAAACACCATCCTTCATCATTTGTTGAATAACTGTTTCCACATATTCCAGGGCATCTCCCTCCCTGGGACGGCGAATTTCCCCCATCATATAGTTCGCCAGGAAACTTTCAGATTCCAGGGACCAATACACCTCTTCCGATGGCGCAAAATATAAACGGGTTTCGACAATGGCCACTTGAGAGTTGGAAACATTCCTATTCAGTTGTTTAAAGCTGATCAACTGTGTCACCAATAGCGTGTCAAATTGATATTCAGCCAGGACATCAGCCAGCTCTCCCATCGTGGGAACCTTGCCATCGGCCGCAAAATCACTCCATGAGAGGGCATTCACGCCGTAGCAACCCAACTGCTCCACCCAAATACTCTCCACATAGATGCCAACTATTGGGCGAGGAACCAGGGTAAAGGCCAGGACCAAAGTTTTTCCCAGCGAGCGCTCCGCAATCAGCGGCGAATGCCAAGTGTCAGTCACCACTGTTCTCGGTGAATTACAGGAGGTTAAAAAACCGCATAGCAAAATAAAGCGCAACATTATTGATATCGCACATTTGAAACCACTAGAACGAGATACGGCTGGTGAACTGAGTCCGCCAGACTGAACCATAGGCTCCATCTTTGTCCTCCCTGGTTCCATAAAGGGCCTCAACGCCAAACAGCCAATGCGGCGTCGGGGTCCAGGTCAGATTAATACTGCTGTATTGGGTTTGATAAAATGAGGAGCCCGGCTGGAAATCCAGGTTGTCCTGATGCACCAGCCCATAGGTTGCCACGGTATAGAGGCACGGGCTCCACCAGTGTTGATAAGCCAGATACCAACCCAGAGTTGGAATTGCCTCCAGCCGATTATTGACGAAGTCATAGCTCGCGTCGGGGGGCTCATCATCCAGAAGGCTTCCATAGCCATAGCCATAGCTAAAGGAGTAGGAGGCAAAATCCGGCGCAAGCCTACCGGGCATATCAATCACGCCACTTAAATTGATACCCCATCCGGTATCCGAAACGGCAGACTGTGGTTCCCCACTGCCACGCAGGTCCCGCAGGATAAAACTGCCCTGAAAGTTAATGCGGTCTGTTTGGGAAATAACCGCTACCACAAAGTCCGGCCAGCGAGACACTTCCAGTGCATTCTGAAAAACCCGATCAGTTGGCGCATCCAGGGAGACTTGCAGAGTGAGAGTTGGATCATATTTACGGCTCCAACGTGCAACCGGGCGCATGAGCGCTAACAGTGAGTTGGGGCCTTCGTAATCCAGGGTGTTTGGTGAGGCGGTTAAATTACTGAACGTGGACCAGTCGAGGCCCAACCGTAAATCTCCGCCCAGTAAAATATCACTGACCTGGCCGTATGCTTTGCGCAGACGCAGCAGAGGCTCACTGACTGTCGGATCCCGCAGGAAATCCATAGAAAATTCATTTTCGATTAAACGGCCGCCCCAGGGCGTTCTTGACTTGAGCACCAATCTCGATACCTGAACGGAAACATTGGTCTGACCATCCTCACCCTCCGCTGCAGTTCTATTGCTGGTGACAATAGCACTGGTCGTGAACTCAGCCGGGCTGACAATGGCGCCGGTGTCATAGTTAGCATCCAGCTCGGCGAAGCCATTAATTTTTATTCGAGTGCGACTGCCGAGCACAGGGATAGACCCCGGCCAGTCGGTCGGTACACTGGAAATGATTTCTTCGATATCCGTCTGCTCCGGATGCTTTGGGTCTCCCCTGGCCCGAGGGGGCGGTAGGGAGCCAGGCGGGATATCTTTGCGTATGAGCTCTAATTGATCGCGCAAATCATCGAGCGCAACGCCATTCACAGGCTCACTGTATTCTCTCGATGGAGGAACTGACGGCATTGGTACTGCCGGAACTGGCGCAGCCGGGGAATTTTCTGGGGGCCTCGTCCTGCGCAGCTCCTCCACCTGTTGCCGCAAAGCCTCTAGATCAGCCTTTTGCTGTCGGATTTGCGCTTCCTGTGCCTCGAGTTGGCGCTGCTGCGCCTCGATCACCTTCATCAATTGATCGGCTTCAACATAAACCTGGGCATTGGCGGGAGTGGAGGAAATAATTTGGATGAAAACCACAAGCACAGCGGGTAGCGCTGGAGACTGTGTTTGGATTTCCATATCTAGGGGGCCTATGGATCTGTGTAAATCATTGGCGATACACCAATTGCAGCTTATTTACTTTTTATCGAGCCAAGAAAAGTGAATAGCCACTAATGTAACTGTACAGGCCCATCGATAGGCTACATCCAATACACCTGCACCCAAAAAGCTATCCAGGAAAGCTTAGCCCAAGAGGGAACAGCGCCACGTGTGACACAAGGTTTAAGGCCGGAGTGTTTTAATGCTGTGGGATTTGACGATATTGGCCACAGAAATACCTGAGACCAATATCACCTGTATTAGCAATAATTTACTGACGGGCGAAGCGCGGCGGTAGAGGCTTCTCAATACGGGTGGAGCGCAGCGGGTTGATATCCAGCCCTCCCCTGCGGGTATAGCGGGCACAAACTGTTAACTCGGAAAAGTCCGCAAGATTTTGCAAATCGCAAAAAATCCGCTCCACACAGTGTTCGTGAAAATCCTGATGCTCACGGAAGGAAATAATGTAAGCCAATAGCGCTTCGCGCTGCAGCATCGGCCCCTTGTATTCCACCATTACCGTCGCCCAATCCGGCTGGCCGGTAACCGGGCAATTACTGCGCAGCAAGTGGCTGTAGAGAGTTTCAGTAACCTCCACACCACTCCCTTCCAGCGCCAGCAGTGTCGAGTCCGGCTGGTATTGCTCTACGGCAATATCCAGCTGGTCGAGACAGAACCCTTGCGGCCTCTGCACATCCAGGGAGATATCTTCCACCTCCAGCAGAGTCACTTCCACAGCCATACCCACCGCAGCGCTTAGATCCCGCACCAAGGTATCCTGAACCAGCTGCCAGGAATCGAAGCGGCTTTGGTTAAAGGAGTTTAAGTACAATTTGAAGGACTTGGACTCCACCATACAGGGGCTTTCCGCGGGAAAGCTGAAGCGCGCCACCGCCACTTGGGGTTTGCCTCTGGTATTGAGCCAGGAGAGCTCAAATCCCCACCACTCATCTTCCCCAAAAAATGGCAGGGCGCCAACGGACAGCCCCAGTTGGGCTCGGGAAATGGATCGCTGAATCGGGTGCAGTAGCTCTGGGTTATAGCTGGATTCGTAAACGGTTTCCCGACCCAGCGGGAGGTTCTGCCAATCTTCTCTGCTCATACTCAACCTCAGTGCCTCAATCGCTTGCCGTGACTCATCAGGTAAAGTCCCCAGCTGGCGAGAAGCGCAATAAAAACCAAGACCCCAACAAATGCCCAGGCCACATTAATGTCGGAAACACCCAGGATTCCATAGCGAAAGGAGTTCACCATATAGAGAATCGGGTTCAATTTCGACAATCCTTGCCAAAAGGGCGACAACAGATCGATGGAGTAGAAAACACCACCCAGATAGGTAAGCGGGGTCAAAACAAAAGTGGGAATAATCGATATGGCGTCAAAGCTGTTGGCATAAATCGCATTGATAAAACCCGCCAGAGAGAATAGCGCCGATGTGAGAAACACAATAGCGATGGTGACTCCCAGGTGTTCGACTCTGAGAGAAGTAAAAAACATCGCTACTAGAGTGACAATCAGGCCTACAACCAAGCCACGCGCCACACCGCCCAGTACATAGCCAGCCATCACCGCCCAATTTGGCGTGGGCGATACCAGCAGCTCCTCAACACTGCGCTGAAACTTAGCACTGTAAAAAGAGGACACGACATTGCCATAGGAGTTGGTGATCACTGACATCATAATCAGCCCAGGCACCACAAACTCCATATAAGGGTATCCGCCCATTTCCCCGATACGGCTGCCAATAAGAGAGCCGAAGATCACAAAGTACAACGTCATGGTGATCACCGGCGGCACCAGGGTCTGTGGCCAGATGCGCATAAAGCGGCGCACCTCCCGGCGGAAAATGGTGCTGAAGGATATCCAGGTCAACTTACCGCTCACGAATCCAACCCCTCTTCTTTTTCCTCGGACAACATGGAAATAAACAATTCTTCCAGGCGGTTGGCACGGTTGCGCATACTGGTCACGGTAACGCCCTGGGCCTTGAGCTCGACAAAGACCTCTGTCAGTGACTGCCCTTTTTCTACAGTGATTTCCAGGGAATGATTATCCAACAGGCAGCATTTAAACCCCGTAAGCTCCGGTGCCTTACTTAGGTATTCGCTGCAGTCGAGAATAAATGTCTCGCGGTTGAGAGTCTTCAGCAGGGACTTGATAGAGGTATTCTCAACGATAACGCCCTTATCGATAATGGCGATATTGCGGCACAGGCTCTCCGCCTCCTCCAGGTAATGGGTAGTGAGAATAATGGTGGTACCCCGAGCGTTAATTTCCTCCAGGAAGCTCCACATGGAGCGACGCAGCTCGATATCCACCCCAGCAGTAGGCTCATCCAGAATCAGTAGTTTTGGCTCGTGAATCAGTGCCCGTGCAATCATCAGGCGGCGCTTCATCCCCCCAGACAGCATACGCGCCTGGGTGTGTCGCTTGTCCCAAAGTCCCAACTGCTTCAGATATTGCTCTGTGCGCTCCTCTGCCAACTTGCGCGGCATTCCATAGAATCCCCCCTGAGTAGCCACAATATCGAAGACTTTTTCAAACTGACTGAAATTGAACTCCTGCGGCACCACGCCTAAAAGACGCTTGGCAGCGGCAAAATCACTGTCGATATCGACACCAAAAATCGACACGCTACCGGCAGTCTTGCGCACCAATGAGCAGATAATGCCAATAGTAGTGGACTTACCTGCACCATTGGGGCCCAGCAGAGCAAAGAAGTCCCCCGGCTGTACTTCGAAGCTGATCCCTTTCAGGGCCTGGAAGCCGCCTTCGTAGGTTTTTTGCAGGTTATGGATAGATAGCGCGGCGGTCATTGTGAATTCCTATGCTGAAGGCGCCATTCAACGTGCTTGCCCGAATAATTTCAACCGGCGGAAACACAGGGAAGCCCAAAGCCGCGGAGGCGGAATTCCAGGCGCACAGTCGCACTCCGGCAATACCAGTGCAAGTAATAAACTTAGAAGCAATATATCGGAAAATAAAAAAGCCGCTCGATTGAGCGGCTTTTTTATTTTGGAGCGGGAAACCGGGTTCGAACCGGCGACCTCAACCTTGGCAAGGTTGCGCTCTACCAACTGAGCTATTCCCGCATTTTGTGTTGGCCCGGCAGCATTGCTGCCGGGCCGTATTGGCATCCCCAAGGGGAGTCGAACCCCTGTTACCGCCGTGAAAGGGCGGTGTCCTAGGCCTCTAGACGATGGGGACAGAAACTTTGCACTACAACCTCTTCGGTCCCGTGCTGCCACGCTGTCCATGGCTTTGCCACCTCGCGGTGACTTTACTTTTGAATGGGGCCAAAGATCCATCCAAAAATAAAATTGGAGCGGGAAACCGGGTTCGAACCGGCGACCTCAACCTTGGCAAGGTTGCGCTCTACCAACTGAGCTATTCCCGCAATTTGACCCGGTAGCATTGCTACCGGGTCGTATTGGCATCCCCAAGGGGAGTCGAACCCCTGTTACCGCCGTGAAAGGGCGGTGTCCTAGGCCTCTAGACGATGGGGACAGAAACTTGCACTTCGACCTTATGGTCCGGTGCTGCCATGCTGTCCATGGCAATGCCACTGATTTCTCGGTGGCGTGCTTTGTGAGCTGACTAGAGATCATCTCGCAAAGCGGAAACTTGGAGCGGGAAACCGGGTTCGAACCGGCGACCTCAACCTTGGCAAGGTTGCGCTCTACCAACTGAGCTATTCCCGCGTGGCATCCCCAAGGGGAGTCGAACCCCTGTTACCGCCGTGAAAGGGCGGTGTCCTAGGCCTCTAGACGATGGGGACCCAGAAACCTTCTGTCGTTTCGCTGCGTTTTAAAGTGTAGCTCTGCGTCAGAAGTGGGGCGCATTCTATGTACCGTTCGGGATACTGTCAACACCCGAATTGAATTTTTTTTCTTTTATTGTCAGATACTTACCTAACACTGCCGGTTGCGGGAAGATAATTTAGGCGTCAGAGGGCACTCCGTACTGCTCGCTGAGTACACGCAGGTGCAGCTCCTCAATAAACTCACGAATACGCTTTGCGTTGGCCCCTAGGTCACTGACTCCCACACGGGAACTGGAACGCACGTCCACCCGCGAGCCACCATCATCTTCCGGCCGTACTCGCACCACTATGTCGTCGGTAAAGCCTAACAGCAGGGTTCGGTCGGTTGCCTCGATATGCCCCTTCTCCGGTTCGTAAGACACAATCTTCCAGCCCAGCTTCTTGGCAACCTCCGCCGCCAGCTCAGTGGTGCGGGCAACAGGCATATGGACATGCAGTGGATAGATGTCGGAATAGATATCGGTTTCACGCTGCAGGCTCGCCACAGGCTCGCCGCCGTATGCGGCACTATTGTCCCAAGGCTTACGCAAGTCGAGGACTGCTTGGTATGCCGGGGGGTTGCGGGTATCGGTAGTGATATCGTGGATTTTTGGCGCATTGAAATTATCTTTGCCCACAGTAATGAGGGGCACAGCTACTGGCAGCAGTCCCAGCAACGCAGCCCAGAGGGCATTGCTGCGTGCCTGAGGCCTGTGATTGCGCGACCCCCAGACAAACACCAGTAAACTCACCAGTGCGACAATCAGTGCCGCCCCACCCGCGTAAGTAAATATCATGAAGACCAATTCGAAGCGCAGCAATCCGAACCGCAGTGCCATGCCTGCGAGCACAATAATCCCGAGTAGCCCCCACTGCACCCTGAGTAGCCAGCGGCTCCAGTGTACTCTCCTCACTTGCCCTCCTCTTCGCCGTCTTCGTTGAACTCCTGGTCCAGCCTCACCGACAAGGAATTGACACAGTAGCGAAGGCCGGTTTCAGTAGGCCCATCATCGAACACATGCCCTAGATGACTGTCGCATTGACTGCAGCGAATCTCGATACGCTCCATACCAAAACTATTATCGGCTAGCTCTCGAATAATCCCCACGCTAAATTCCTCATCGAAGCTGGGCCAGCCACAGTAGCTCTGGAATTTTGCTCCCGCATCAAACAAAACCTCGCCACAACAGCGGCAGCGGTAGAGACCTTTGTCAAAAACATCCCAATATTCCCCGCTAAATGGCGCTTCTGTCCCCCCTTTGCGACAGACCTCAAACTCCTCATCTGTCAGCTGATCTCGCCAGTAGTTATCGTCTTTTGCTTTTGCCATACTGTCTCGTTCCGTTTTAATCGTTCTCGCAGGAGCGGTAACCGCCGCCAGTGGACATCCCGCCTATCGCGCAGCTCGCTCGCGGCTGAGGCTGCTCCTGCCAAGCTACAGGGCTGCCGCACCAACATGAAGGACATCCATAAATCTGAAAAACTGCACGGCGTCTGCTATGAGATTCGCGGCCCGGTGATGGAGCAAGCCCATCGCATGGAGGAGGAAGGCCACCGTATCCTCAAGCTGAATATCGGCAACCCCGCCCCCTTCGGCTTTAACGCCCCCGATGAAATCATCCAGGACGTCATCCACAATCTCTCCCAAGCCCAGGGCTATGTGGAGTCCAAGGGACTATTCGCCGCGCGTAAAGCTATTATGCAGGAGTGCCAGACCCTGGGTATCCAGGGAGTTGAAATTGATGACATCTATCTGGGCAACGGTGTCTCCGAGTTAATCTCCATGGCCACCCAGGCACTGCTCAACAATGGCGATGAGCTGCTGCTGCCCATGCCCAACTACCCCCTGTGGATGGCCGCTACCAATCTCGCTGGTGCCAACCCGGTACTCTACCGCTGTGACGAGGAATCCGGCTGGCTGCCCGATATTGAGGACATAAAAGCAAAAATCACGCCTCGCACCCGCGGCATTGTCGTGATCAACCCCAACAACCCCACGGGGGCGATTTATCCCAAGGCTTTGCTGGAAGAGATTGTAGAGGTGGCGCGCAGCCACAATCTGGTGATTTTTGCCGATGAAATCTATAGCAAGATCCTCTACGACGACGCCGAGTTCACCCCCATGGCCAAACTGGCCCCGGATGTGCTCTGCCTGAGCTTCAATGGCTTGTCCAAATCGTACCGCTTGGCCGGCTTCCGCTCCGGGTGGATGATCATCAGTGGAATCAAGCATCGCGCCAAAGGCTTTATTGAAGGGATGGAAATACTCGCCTCTATGCGCCTGTGCGGCAATGTACCGGCCATGTATGCCGTGCAAACCGCACTGGGGGGCTATCAGAGTATTAACGACTTGATACTGCCCGGCGGCCGCTTGCGCCAGCAACGCGATCTGTCCTACCGCATGCTCAACGACATTCCCGGTGTCAGCTGTGTCAAACCTAGTGGCGCCATCTACCTGTTCCCCAGGCTGCACCTGGACCACCACAAAATCGATAGTGATGAACAGCTGGTATTGGAATTCCTGCGCCAGGAGAAAATCCTGCTGGTACAGGGCAGCGCTTTCCATTGGGACGCGCCCGATCACCTGCGTATTGTCTTTCTGCCCCGCGCCGACGACCTCTCCCACGCGATTGAGCGGCTGGGTTACTTTTTGGAGCGATATACCCGCTGATGTTGGACGATTTACATATCCACGACTTTTATCGCGATGCCGGCAGAATTCTACTGGCACTGTTTGGCCAGTTCCCCCTGCCCTCCACCATTTACGTAGAGGACATTGCCGGGCCAGACACCCCCGACGAATTCGGCCTGCACTCACCACGGCACCTGGCCTGTCTGGGTGCCCTCAGCTGGTTAAAACAGAGCGGTTACATTCACTTCTCCCAGCTGGTGCGCCAGGAAGCTGCGGAGGAAGTGGTACTGAGCCACCGGGGATTTCTGCTGTTGATCAACAAGGAAGAAAATTCTGGCCAGAGTAACGCACAGCTGCTCAACAGCGCCGTGCGCGATGGTTCCTCTGCAAAGTTACAAGCGCTGGTGGAGCGCCTGATGCGGGAGTTTGCCGCACTGTAAATAGAGTGGTTTGGGCATCACCGCTATTTAGTATCGCTAATTCTGACGACGATATTTAACGTGCAGCATTTTTAGGGCGGCATCCGGGTCCCGATCGGGGAAATCCGGGTTTTGCGCCAGCCGCTCTACCACTTCATAGCCGCTATCGGCACCGAGTATCAACTCGCGAAAGTGCGCTTCGCTGTGGCGCGGGGAGTTGATCACCATCAGCAGGTCTGCCTCATCCGCGAGGCAGGCAGGCAGTTGTTGCAGCAGTTTTTCGTAGTTGTGACTCACATCGAAGCGGCCTTTCTGGCGTGTGGGTGGGTCTACGATAGCGAGATCAAAGGGCCCCCGGCGGTCGAAGCGCTTGAACTGGCGCAGTGCATCGAATTGCAAAAATTGAATACCTCGCAGGGACAGGCCATTCACCTCATGGTTTTCTCGGCCGCGATTCAAAACGCCCCGGTTCACATCCACATTGACGATCTCAATATCCCCAGCGGCTCGAGCCACAGCAGAAAAAGCACAGGTAAACGCGAACAAATTCAGCATCTTCACCGATGCGCGCTCCGAGCGCTCCCGCACCTGCGCTTCAAGCCAGGCACGACCGGGTTCGATATCCAGAAAGAAGCCAACATTCTGGCGATCAAAGGTCAGCGGAAACTGCAGACCGTTGCGCTGTGCCACTGGTGCGGCCACCGATTCGCCACACAACCACTCCAATGGTGCACCGGGGAGATAGCGACGCTGCGCGGCCACCCCCTGATAACCGAATGATTCGGCCATCTGCCAGAGCTTCTCGCACAACTCCCCTTCCCCCTCGTACTCCTCAAAAAAAGTAACCAGTAATGCAGGGAAAAAACTATCGACACAAACCTGCTCCAGGCCTGTAAAACAGCGACCACGCCCATGAAACAAACGCCGGCTGTCACCGCCGCCCTGAACTAACTTGGGCTCTACTTGCTGCAGCAACACTTGCCAATCGGTAGACACTCAGACTTCTCCATTGCTTAAGGGGTAGAGGATCGCATCACGGTAGCCGGTTACCACACGGATAAAGCCGCTCCACTGCCGATCCAGTTCGGGGTCACCACTATCCACTAACAGGGGGCGCCCGCCGAGTTCAGTTATTTTGGTTTTGGTGGCGACAACCACCAGGTTTTCACGACCCACTTGGCTTAGGACTCTGGGGGAGAATTGCTGGTTACCGCGGCCGATCAGATGGCCCTGGCCTCCGATGGCAGTGAGAATAATTTTTACCTGACCATTTTTTTTCACACTCTTGTGTGCGGCAATCGCTGCCTCAATCTGCGGCGCGCTCACATCTTTTTGCAAGAGGGCGCCATCACACAGCAGGTCCACCCCCAGCAGGGTGCCGTCACACCCCAATTCACTCAAGACAGCTAAGGTAGTTGAACCGGGACCGACGATATACAAGGTATCCGGCTCTAGTTCCTCGACAATCTCCGCGGCGATATCCGCCACAGCCAGCTCTTCCACCTCGCGCCCGGCGTTCTTTACTGCCTGCAGGAAGTGGCCCTCCTGGGGCACCAGCAGCTCGCCGTAGTGGCGAGTGCTCACCCGCCCCTGGCGGAAGCTATTTTCATCGATATCACGCACCTCGCGCTCACACAAATCCACCAGCTCACCGGCCAGTAATTTACGCAAAACTTCTCCACCGGCCTTGGGGGAAATCGCGAAACAAGCGGAGTGCATTTTGACACCGGCGGGAATACCCAGTACTGGAAAGTGATCTCCCAGGACATTGGTCATATTGCGCGCAGTGCCGTCACCGCCAATAAAGACGATCAGGTCGGCACCGGCGTCGCGGATCGCCATTGCCGCTCTCTCAGTGTCCTCGGAGGTTGATGGGGAGGACTCGGCTGCACCCACCTCACGCACGGCAAAGCCCAGTGCACTAGCCGTATCCGCCCCCATATCACCGGCAAAACACAAAAACTCCAGCTGCTGCCGAAACGGTAGCAAGGCCTCCAGGGCAATCGCGGCGCGCTGGTGGGATTGCGGCTCAATACCAGCCGCCAGGGCCTGCGCCACTGTCTCGGCTCCATCGCTGCCCTTAAGCCCCGCTGGGCCGCCAACACCGGCCCAAGGATTGATAATCAAACCCAGCTTCTTAACTTGTTTTTCTAATCGCACATGAGCCCCAGTACTGCCAACTCTTCTCTCTCTTTTTTACCCAGGGCCTGCGCTGCGGCGCGGTAATGGGAAAACTCCAAACGCTCGGGGTATTCTCGGCGCAGGCGGTCGAAAGCCTTGGCCATAGGTTCTATCCCTCGAGCCGCTTCGCGCAGGCGCGCATCATCTTCGCGTGGGTCATACATTTGCAATAACAAATTCGCTATTGGCGCCGCCCCACTAATCACCGGCTCAAGTTGCCTTCTAGAGACTTCAGCTTGCGTATCGCAGGTGGCGCCAGTGTTTTCTGGCTGGGCCAGATCCAGCGCATTGGAGAGCGCCTCGCGAATTATGCGGGTGCCTGTGAGCTTGCCATCCAGGCTATAGCCGGCAATATGCGGGCTACCCAGGTCCACCAACTCCAACAGCTCAGTGTTAATTCCCGGCTCCCCCTCCCAGACATCCAGCACGGTCATAAAACGCTTTGCCCGCTGTAACACCTGTAATAACGCGCGATTGTCCACCACCGCACCGCGACCGGCACTAATCAAAACAGCGCCGTCGCGAATCTGTGCCAAATGCTCAGCACCGATCATATGCAAACTGGGGAAGGGCCCATCTTTAACCAGGGGGGCGTGCAGGCACACAATGTCCTGACTCAGTACGTGCTCAAGGGGGGCAAAGTTGGGGTTATCTGGCAGCCAGGGGTCGTAGACAGCACAGCTCGCACCCAGGGCATGCAAGCGCTTCTGCAGCAGCCCTCCCACATTGCCACAACCGACAATGCCAAAGCTGCGCCCGCGCCAGTCCACGTCTAGGGCGGCCAAAGTGCAAAATACATATTCAACCACGGAGTTGGCATTGCAGCCCGGCGCGGCGCTCCAGTAAATACCATTACGCTCCATCCAATCGGTATCCAGATGATCGGTGCCGATGGTACAGCTACCCACGAAACGTACCGGCGTGCCTTCCAGCAGGCTCTGATTCACTCGTGTGACGGAGCGCACCAGTAGGATATCGGCATCAATCAATTGCTCGCGCGTCAGTGTGCGGCCCGGATAGCGAACCAGCTTACCCAGATCGCCAAAATATTGCTCCAGTGCCGGTATATTCTCATCGGCAACAATCTTGAGGCCAACGCCCTGTGCGTGGCTTTCACTCATGTAGGTTCTCCTTCAGCGCTCACTAGTGTGCGCTCTATTTTTCCTGCCAGCCCGCCGATCCCGAACTCCTTGGCCAGAGCCGTGGCCAAGTCAACATCCACAGGTTGCCGACGCAAATCACTCACCTTAATGCCAAGGGGGATATCCTCCATCAGGCTTGCGAGGCGTTTTGCCAAGCGCAGCTGGTCGGAATATTCCTCCAGCCGCTGGGCGAGCCCTTTCGCACCCCGAATGGGCAGTGTTGTCACTCTCTCTCGCTGTGCCAACAGCGCTTCGACATCATCAAACTCGCCTAGCAATCGCGCTGCAGTCTTGGCCCCAATGCCGGGTACTCCGGGAATATCGTCACTGCTATCACCCACCAGCGCCAGGTAGTCGGCAATCTGAGCGGGTTTTACACCAAACTTCTGCTCAATGGCCACGCTGTCCATATGCTGGTTTGCGGCAAAATCCCAAAGACTGGAGGCTCCACGAGCCAGTAACTGCCCCAGATCTTTATCCCGACTCACAATGATTGGGGCATGATTGCGCAGTTTTCGCGTCAAGCTGGCGAGAATATCGTCCGCCTCATAACGCTCACTGGAGAAACTGGCGATACCCAGGGCTTCCGCCATCTCCCGGCAGGCCGCCAACTGAAAGGCCAGGGCTTCATCTGGCAATGCGCGACTGCATTTATAGTCCGGGTAAAGCGTATTGCGGAAGCAACTGCCGAGAGATTCATCGAAAGCGCAGGCGATATGACGTGGATTTCTCGCCAAAAGATCCACCAGGAAGTTGGTGAAGCCGTAGACCGCTTCTGTGTCGTAACCACTGCGACTCTGCCAGTTGGGTGGCAAGGCGAAGTAGTAGCGAAAGATATAGACAGAAGAGTCGACCAGATAACTGCTCACGATAGCTCCCGCAGCTGATAGACATCGCCGCTCAAAGGATCTGGCTGAGTAAACGCCCCTGCGAGCGCAAGAGCGAAAGTACTCGCCCGCTCATTGGGCCCCTCCGCACAATAGCGCTGAACCTGGCGCCAAATAGCCTCTTTGAAACTGGTGCTGGGACCAAGGCCACTCTCCAAGTTGTCCGCACTGACACGGAAGCGGAGGCCACAGGCACGGGCGAAAATCCACTCCAGCGCCTGGGGTTTGACCTCCACCAACTCGAATTCTGCTTGTTGCTCGGCACTACGCCCATCTGGAGCATACCAATAGCCATAGTCGGGCAACTGCCGGCGGGCCTCACCGGCCACACACCAATGGGCCACCTCGTGCAGTGCGCTGGCCGCATAGTCGAGAGTGAACTCGACCTGATGATGGCCCTGCTGGCCCCCGGCGGGCCGATAGTAAGGTTCGGAAAAACCGCCGCAAAGTCGGGTATTTAGTCCTTCTGGACTGGAAAAACAGCGATTGAAGACCGCCACAATACGCTCGGCAGTGGATCTGGCTGCTAGGGGAGTATTAGAAACTGGAGCCATTTCTAAGTGAGTGACGGGCAAGATATTCTCCGGGATACCGCAAAGGCGGGGACTATATCAACGGGAGCGCCTCGATCAAAGCCGCGCCGCTTCTGCAGGCGTTAGCGGGCCGGTTGTATTTCCGGAAATCAACATATACCTTTACTCACAGGGAGGCCGCTGAACACCTGCCTTTTCAGCGTATTCCCCGAGGAGGGGTCTAATGCAGTCAAATACCCTCCTGCCCCGGTCTTCTTTCAGAGATAGGGCCTTGGCAGTCGCACCTTGATCTGATCGGAGACGGTATATAACCGGCCCTGCCAGGAGGTGTTCCATGACAGACCACAGCATCAACAATGTGGTTGACCTCTTCACCGGCGAGCCGATCGAAACTTCTGCGGACAGGCGCTTTATTCGCCTTTCGCCGGAGCTAGACGGCTTGGAAATGCTCTACTCCAACAACTCCAGCGGTACAGACCTATACAGCTTAAAAATACTCTGCTGGGGGCTTAAAGCGAATGGCGAGGTCGTTGGCCTCGTTCCCTGGTTAAACACCATAGTGGCCTGTCCAGATATCAAGGACCCTTTGGATGGACGCTTCGAAGGCTACTACGACCCCGGTATTGAAGACATCTTCCACCATCCCCCAATCCACAAAGTCGTCGAGTTGGAGACTGCGGCGGAATACTTTGAGTTTGAGAGCAGCAAACCCGAGGAAGTTCTGCAGGAGATTCCCGATACCATCGGCACCCATGCGGTGTTTATGGATAAGGACAGGGAGAACCTGACACTGATCGAGGTCATCAGCTGGAGGCTGCACGCCGACGGCGTTATTCACGGTATGCTGATCGATCACGATGTCGTTGAGACCACTCCGGTACTACCGGGAGATCACTGTCTATACCCAGCACAGGAGAGTGAAGGCTTTCGCTACTTCTTCCAACATCATATCGCCAACAAGATCAAATCTGAGGACCCTGAGGCACTAGCCGCGATCGCCGCTCTAGTAACGGCGCCATAAGAGTTAACAGGCCATAGAGTCAGTACAAAACTTATTCGGGAGTGTGCCCCCGGTGCCGTCGAAGCGGGACCGGGGCGCTATCTGACCAACTATTCCGCTTTCTTGATCCAATACACGAACTCGTCATTCTCCTCTGCATGCTGCACCAGTTCATAGCCGAGAAACTGGCAGAACTTGGGCACATCCCGCTGCGTCGAGGGATCGGTGGCCATCATTTTCAATACTTCCCCATCGGCAACATTTCTCACCGCTGAGTGCAGCATCATTACGGGTTCCGGGCACAACAGGCCGCGGGCATCGAGGGTGTGATCAAACTTCATAGTATTTATTGTGCGCAATTTAGCGCACTTCGTCATCTAGAAACTGGCTGCCGACTCTTCCGCTGACAGCCGCGCTAAAATCCATTTAGGCCCTATCGCATTGTGGGGAGATGATGATCTATGTATTGATTGAGCGAGAAATTGCCGCCGAAATGCAGAGCAGCTACGAGGAGGCCGCACGAAGAGTCCTTACCTGTGCCTACCGCACCGTCGGTTTTATCGAGGGACAGACCTATATCGAAAAGGGCAATCCATTGCGCCGCTTTACCCTGTCTAAGTGGCAGTCAGAACTGCACTGGCAACACTGGTACACCAGCGAGGAGCGACGCGCCCAAATGGCCCAGTTGGCCCCACTGCTAGTGGGGGAAGAGCGCGTCACGATCCTGGAAACCGCTGCATAAACCCCGCCACTTTATCCACCGCAGTCTGCCAGTGTTGGGCTTGGGTAAATCCACTCGCGCGACGGGGCTTAAAATCGTGGTCACCATCGGCAAGCCACTCAATCTCAATAGCCTCCGCCAATCCATAAGTATTCACCTCTGCAAGGCTGCCAAGTGGATCGCGATCTCCCTGCACAATCAAAGTGGGGCAGGCAAAATCTAGCAGGTGCTCAGTGCGGAGCTTCTCCAGCTTGCCCTGGGGGTGAAATGGATACCCCAGGCAGATAAGTCCGGCAACCACCCCCTGCGCATAGCTGTCATTGGCCAGGAGGCTCGCTACCCGCCCTCCCATCGACTTGCCCCCAATAAACAGGGGTAAATCACCGGCAAACTGCTCAATCTGGGCGTTAAAGTTCTCCTGTAACTGCGACATAGTGTTAGGCGGCCGCTTGCCACCTCCGCTGCGGCGCTGGGCCATATAGGGAAACTCGAAACGCACCACTTCGATACCCTGCTCACACAACCCAGTGGCCAACGTCTGCATAAATTCACTGTCCATGGGCGCACCGGCACCATGGGCAAACAGAAAGCGCGCTTTAGGAGCTTGAGGCTCATCAATGAGGTATTCAGACATCGGTAGGCAGATCCTCGGCCAGCACCAGATTGACGGTCTCCTCGCCGGGATCGAACCAAATTACCACGTCACCGGACTGCAACTGACGGCGCAGGCTAGCCACCTTCTCCGGTAGTTCCACCTCGCGCTCACCATACTCGGTGCCCTCACGGGTAGCATACTCTTCCAATAGGTTCTGCAAAGTGTTGGGATCCAACTGCGCAAAGGGAATGATCATACAACTTTCATATCCGGGTGAGATGGGAGCGACGAACGCCGCTCCCGGTGTTTACCTGTACTGGTAAGTGGTTATTTAAACTTAGGATTTTGGCTTGCGGAAGCGCAGAGTCATGCGGTCACTCTCGCCGATGGCCAGGTACTTGTCTTTGTCCTCATCACCCAAGCGGAGAGAGGGTGGCAAAGTCCAGACACCTTTCGGGTGCTTGGCGCTATCTTTCGGGTTGGCGTTGACCTCACTGCTCTCTTCCAACTCAAAACCAGCCTTCTTGGCTGCTTCGATAACATACTCCTGAGTCACATAACCGCTCTTGACCATATCCTCTTTACTGGTACCAGGCTTGGCGCGATGCTCAACCACACCGAGAACACCGCCGGGTTTCAGAGCGCTGTAAAAGCTGGCAAAAGCCTTATCTTCATAACCGCGGTACATCCAGTTGTGTACGTTGCGGAAAGTCACCACCGCATCGGCACTGCCTGCTGGGGCTATCTCACGGCCGGTTTGCGGTGAAAACTCGGTCACTACGACATTCTTATAGGCCTTCTTGTCGGCAGCTAGCTTGTCTTTAAAGCTTTTCAAAGAACGCTGATAGTAAGAAGACTCGCTATCCTCGGGGAAGTGCGCTGCATAGAGCTTGCCCTTCTTGCCCAGGTAGGGCCCTAGGATTTCGGTGTACCAGCCACCGCCAGGAGTAACCTCTACTACCGTCATATCTGGCTTAATGCCCAAAAATTCCAGGGTTTCTGCCGGGTTACGGTACTGGTCTCGCGCAACGTACTCTTTGCTGCGGTGATCCCCCTGAATGACAGAATTCAAGTCGGCAGCCTGGGCGCCACCAGCCAGGGCCAGAGCGCCGGCCATAGCGAGCAGAGATTTCTTGATATTGATCGTCATAATCGTTCCTGTGTTGTTATCGTTAATCCAGCTTCGATCGCACACTGTCGATCTTATCCTGTAATGACTGTTCCCGGTCTATACGGGTTCCCAATTTCAGACTGGTAGTGATGCGATCGGCGCCCATCGCGTGTACTCGCTCATGGCAGGTTTTTACCGCAGCCATCACCGTATCCCAGTCCCCTTCTATGTTGGTGCCATAGGCATGTAGATGGTGTGTCAGTCCGGCTTCCACCAGTACTTTTTCACACTCCGCAACATACCTACTGACAGACACCCCCACACCCATGGGTATCACGCACAAATCGGCAATGACCTTCATTGACAGTCCCTCGCTAAGTTACCTGTTGCCGGGAAAAGAAAAATGGCTTTGAGATTGGACGATAGAGTTATCCGACGAGATCCTATTACAATGCAAATGATACGTCTCCACTGAAGCAAAGGAACACTATATGCAACAGCATCTCGTTATCTCCATGATCTGCAACGATAAGCCCGGTGTTGTGGAAAAGCTTTCTGCAGTCATTGCGGATAACGGTGGCAACTGGGAAGACAGCCATATGGCCCATTTTGCCGGAAAATTTGCCGGTATATTGCGCGTTGCTGTTCCCGGTGACAAAACCCAAGGCTTAAAAGTCGCTCTCACTAGCCTCGCCCAGGATGGCTATAACCTGATCGTTGAAGACGCGATCGCCGTTTCCACTAAGCCTCAACAGACACTGACATTGAAGCTGGTAGGCAACGACCGCCCCGGTATTGTGCGGGAAATATCCCGCGCACTCAGCGCCCACCATATCAATATGGATCAGTTGGAAACTACTTACAGTAGTACTCCGTGGAGTGGCGAGCCTCTGTTCACTGCCGAGTGCAAGATCAATGTGGATGAAGATATGGATCTCGATGGCCTGCGCGACGAACTCGACCAGATCGCCAATGAGTTGGGGGTGGAGATCGACTGCGAGGAGATCGCCACTCCCCTCTAATTGTGGAATAATCTGCTGCCATGCGGAGCCGGGCCCACCGCCCGGCTCAAATCATTCAAGCTAGATAGTACCGCTCCAGGGCATCCGCCAAGTAATGTTCAAAATTGTTCTGTTCCAACCGGAAATTGCCCCGAACACAGGCAATATTATTCGACTTTGCGCCAATACTGGCGCCGAGCTACACCTAATCGAACCCCTTGGCTTCGATATGGACGACAAACGCCTGCGCCGCGCCGGGCTTGATTACAGTGAATACAGCCGCGTGGTTCGACACCCAGACTGGCAGGCTTTTGTCGATAGTGAGAAACCTTCGCGGGTGTTGGCCCTGTCCACTAAAGGCAGCCACAGCCATACATCAGTGGAATACCAAGACGGCGATGCGATTGTGTTTGGCCCCGAAACTCGCGGCCTGCCGGCGGAGTTTCTACAAATGGTGGGCCCAGAGAACACCCTGCGCATTCCTATGCGCGCCGAGAGCCGCAGTATCAACCTGTCCAACGCCGCCGCCATTGTGATCTATGAAGCCTGGCGACAGCTCGACTTCAACGGCGCCATAGACCAGCAGTAAGAATTTTTTGTTATGCCAAGCTCCCAAGCTCCAATAGGCCTGTTTTACGGTTCCAGCACCTGCTACACCGAAATGGCTGCAGAAAAAATCCGCCAATACATTGGCCCCCAGTGGATCGACCTACACAACGTAGCCGAAGCGGATATTGCCCTGGCCGAAAGCTACGATTTCCTACTATTTGGCATTCCCACCTGGGATTACGGTGAACTGCAGGAAGACTGGGAGAATATCTGGGACGACCTGGCCGGGCTCGATCTGAGCGGTAAGACTTTTGCTCTGTTTGGGCTCGGGGACCAAGAAGGCTATCCACAGTGGTTCCAGGATGCCCTGGGCTATTTGCATGCCCAACTGCTCGCCTGCGGCGCCCGCGCCGTGGGTTACTGGCCTGCCGAGGGCTATGAATTTGAGGAATCCAAAGGACTGACTGAAGATGGCAGCCAATTTGTCGGCCTCGCCCTCGATGAAGAGAATGAATTTGACCTCAGTGAAGAGCGTATTGGCCGCTGGTGTGACCAGGTAATGCATGAATTCGGCCTTAAGGACGGAGCCTGAGGATAGTAGTGAAGTGAGCAAATCCGGCAAACACGCGGACATCCAATGGCGCGAAGACGGACAACCCCTGTCCCTCGCCTATGACGATATCTATTTCTCCACAGCTTCCGGTCTGGAGGAAACTCGCTACGTATTCCTGCAACAAAATGCCCTGGCGGAACGCTGGGCGACCCTGCCCGAGAATGCCACTTTTACTATCGGCGAAACCGGATTTGGCACCGGCTTAAACTTTCTCGCCGCCTGGGAGCTATGGCAGAAAACCGCTCCGAAAAGTGCACAGCTGCACTTTGTTAGTGTGGAGAAATTCCCCCTACACCCCCAGGATTTGCAGCGTGCCCTAGCACTGTGGCCACAACTGCAGGCCTACTCCCAGCCACTGATTGAAGCCTACCCACCATTATTAGCCGAAGGTATTCACCGCCTACAGTTCGGCCCAGTAAAACTTACTCTGATTATTGGGGAGGCCAGCCGGGCTTTGGATAGCCTGCGCTTACAACAAGAGAAACGCGATCGCTACATCGACACCTGGTTCCTGGATGGTTTTGCGCCGGCCAAGAACCCGGACATGTGGACAGAAGAGCTGTTCACCAATATGTCCCACTTGAGCCGCCCCGGTGCCACCTTCGCCACCTTTACCTGCGCAGGGCTGGTTAAGCGCGGACTGCGAGAAGCGGGCTTCGCCCTACGCAAAGTACCGGGATTTGGCAGCAAGCGGGAAATGCTGTGTGGCACCCTGGAGCAGTTACACGACTGCCAGCAGCACAGCACCCCCTGGCACCTACCCTGCACCGAAGCACAGCATCCACAATCTGCCACAGTGATCGGCGGCGGTATTTCCGGCGCCACCATTGCCAGGGCACTGGCAGAGCGCGGCGTGCAGGTACAAATTATTGAACGCGGGCCGGCCCCCGGCAGCGGTGGCTCCGGCAACGACCAGGGCATACTCTACGGCAAGCTATCCCCCAAGCCGGGTCCCAATGGGGACTTCAACCTGCACGCTCTGATGTTCGCCCAGCGCTTTTACAAACAGCACTGCCCACGGCTCGCACATTTTAACGGCCTCTTGCAACTGGCTCAGAGTGATAGGGAAAAGCTGCTACAGGAACAGATCGCCGCTAGCCTGGCAGAACACCAAGGGCAAAACCTGGCCAGAATGGTTACCCGTGAGGAGGCCTGTCAGCTCGCCGGCGTAGATCTTCCTTTTGACGGGCTCTACTTCCCCAATGCAGGCTGGCTGGAACCCCAAAAGGTATGTGCTGCGCTACTGGAACACCGAAACATCACCCGTTATCAGGGCCGCGCAGTAGAATCACTGACTCGCCAAGATGACAAGTGGCTGCTGCGTACAGAAGGCAAAGAGATAGAAACGGAAGCGGTCATTCTCTGTGGGGCCAATGATATCCGCAGCTTTGCACCGGCTGCAGCCCTACCCCTGCGGCCAATACGCGGTCAGGTATCGCGCGTGCACGCCACAGAGGTCTCTGCAAAATTAAAAATTGCCCTCTGTGGCGAAGGCTATATCACACCCGCCCACGAGGGGTGCCAGAGTTTCGGGGCCACCTTCAAGCTCAAGGAAACCGCCACAGAGTTACGGGAAAGTGAACACAAGGAGAACCTGCAAACACTGGCAGAACTGCTGCCACACTTTGCCGAGGAATTCTCCAGCCAGGATTTCAATGGCCGCGCCGCACTGCGCGCCGCTACACCGGATTATTTACCAGTTGCCGGACCAATTCCCGACTGGGAGTCCCTGAACAACACCTACGCAAGCTTGCGTAAAAACCGAAAATTATTCATCCCCGAGCACTCAGGTTATCAGGCGGGACTCTATGTAATGGGCGGCCTGGGCTCACGCGGCTTTACCTACGCACCGCTAACCGCCGAATTACTCGCCAGCTGGATTATGGGCGGGCCCTTACCTGTTAGCTCAGATCTGGCGAAAGCCCTGCATCCAGCGCGCTTTGCCATCCGCAACCTGGGTAAAAATCGCTAGTCGAGTGGGGCTTAGGCTCCTCTTATCGCAAAGCTTTTAAACGCCCCCTCCCTAAGCTTTCTCTGCCTGAGGCCTCCCCGGTGGGGCCAACAGACTAGCGCTACCGGCGCCACAGGCCACGATGGTTTTCATGGCAGCCTCAACGCTAACACCGGGCAGTATTTCTACACACTCCGCCGGCACATGGAATACAAAACCCGAAGTGGGTACTGGAGCCGTTGGCACGTAAACCGTCATCTCACCATTGGCATGCTGAGAGGTCACTATCGCCGTTACCGCAAGCGGATTGTCTGCACCGTGGATGCGCACCCGAGCCACAGGCCCGGAAAGTACCCCCTCATCACCACCGCCAATAAATTGCACAACCAAATCTTTAATAGTGCTATACCCAGGTGCCAGGCGACCAAGCCAGTGGTCAACATGGCGGTGTAGCCAGTTACCAATGCTGGTCTTTACCAATAGACCAATCAAGAAACAGCCCCCAAGAATCAGTGCTATCACCACAAGTCTGGCGAGGGTATCCTTAAACTCCGTATGGGCTTCCAGCCAAGTAACGGCGGGGGCGACAATTTCACTGACCTGGCCAAACAGCCACTGGAATAAAAGTACTAAGATTGCAATGGGCAGCACTACCGCCAAACCACCCAAAAGGGTCAAGGTGACAAAGGTTTTTACTCTGGTCATAGATAATTGATGTACCGACTTACTATCCGCAGCTACATACTGCTGCTCTTATCCTGCCTGCTGCCAATAGCAGCACAAGCACAATTGAAGGCAACCCCCTTCTCCATTTTGGAGGAGCGTCAACGTGGTGGGAATCATTTCACCCAGGGGCTTTATTTCGATGGCCAGCGCTGGTGGGAAAGCAGTGGCCTTTACCGTCGTTCCTGGCTTGCCGAGTATACCGACCCCAGTGAAAAACCTGTAAGGAGAAAGTGGCTGCCGGGCAGGCTATTTGCCGAAGGTCTTACTGTTCTGGGCGATAAGCTCTACCTACTGACTTATAAAGCCGGTGAGCTACATATTTACAATGCCAGCAACCTACAACATTTGGAGGTTAAGCAATACAACGGCGAGGGTTGGGGCCTTACCAGTGACGGCGAGTCCCTGATTATGAGTAATGGCAGTAATAAACTGACCTACCGCGATCCAGATACTTTTGAAGTCAAGCGTCAGCTCAAGGTACATGGCGCCGGGGAGGTCTGGTCGAATCTGAATGAGCTGGAATTCGCCGAGGGCCTGATCTGGGCCAATATCTGGCAAGACAGCCGCATCATCGCCATAGACCCCATAAGCGGACAAGTGCGCGGTGCTGTTGACCTGAATCGGTTAAATCCCAATGTCCGTAAACACCCTGACACGGTTGCCAATGGGATCGCCTGGGATAAGAAGCGAAATGGGCTCTGGGTAACAGGAAAATTTTGGAAACAACTGTACCTGATCCGGCCTGAAGGGCTGGGGTTTAGAAAAAGCGCAGCCCAATAAGGCTAGCGCCTGCGATCTATCACGGTCAGCACCCCACCATTGCGCAAGTAGTCCATAGAGGAGAGCTGCAACTGCAGCCGAAAACCATGATCGCGACTCTGCAAGCTGACGCCATCAAGCCCGGCTTGCCCATCGTAAAGCATGGTGGATTCCCCCTCTTCACCCTGCCATTGAATCCCCTCCACATTGCGCATGCCGGGGAGTTCCAAAGTTACCAGAGTAAATTGCTCCGGTAACGGCTGCAGCTCGACCTGCGCGACACCGGAAACTGTCGCCAGGGAGAAGGCTAACTGATTCTCCGGTGCTGGCCGCCAGCCCAGGTGAGTATCCGCTACAATAGATTGCGCAAAACTACGCGGAGCACTAGAGGAACAGCCAGAAAGCCCAGCCAGAACTGTCAACCACAACACAAAAAGCACGATCAATGTGCGCATAGACCTATCCTTAGGCGATCGCTGTGATGAGATGCGGGGTGAGATGTGATTATAACCCGTGAATTCAGTCACAACTCCTAAGCTGCCATTGCAGGGTATTTCAAGGCAACCCCATCCTAAAACCCACCGCACAAAGTCGCTACGCGGGGTATACTCCGCCGCCATGAATTCCCCACAACATATTCTCGAACACGTCTTCGGCTATACCCACTTCCGCGATCCTCAGGAAGCGGTAATCAATACACTGATGGCCAGCGATGACGCCCTGGTACTTATGCCCACCGGAGGCGGCAAATCTCTGTGCTACCAGATTCCTGCCTTGGCCAGGCCCGGTTGCGGCGTGGTGATCTCTCCACTAATTGCCCTGATGCAGGACCAGGTGGAAGCCCTGCAGGAAGCCGGTATTCGAGCCGCCTACCTCAACTCCTCCATCTCCTATGACGAGGCCCAGGCCATTGAGAACCAGTTGCTCTACGGCGAACTCGACTTGCTCTATTTGGCCCCGGAACGCCTGCTACAACCCAGAACCTTGGCTCTTCTCCAGAGAGTAGAACTCTCATTGTTTGCCATTGATGAGGCTCACTGTGTCTCTCAATGGGGCCATGACTTCCGCGCTGATTACCTGCAACTCAGCTGTTTGCACGAGCAGTTCCCCAGAGTACCGCGCATAGCGCTGACTGCTACGGCGGACAAGCGCACCCGCGCGGAGATTGCCCTGCGCCTCGATTTGGAAAGCGCCCGACACTTTGTGAGCAGTTTCGACCGACCGAATATCCAATACCGGATCGAGCCCAAGGACAACCAGCGACGACAGCTCCTGCAATTTCTAAAAAATGGACAGGAAGGCCAAGCAGGCGTCGTGTACTGCCTGTCCCGCGCCAAAGTGGAAAGTACTGCCGAATGGCTCAGCCAGCAGGGCTATACCGCCCTCCCTTATCATGCGGGTCTGCCGGCGGAAACCCGCGCTGAACATCAGCGTCGCTTTTTACGCGAGGAAGGGGTAATCGTAGTCGCAACCATTGCTTTCGGTATGGGTATCGACAAGCCGGATGTGCGTTTCGTTGTGCATCTAGACCTGCCCAAAAGCGTCGAGGCCTACTATCAGGAAACCGGGCGAGCGGGACGAGATGGAGAAACCTCTATAGCATTACTGCTCTATGGCCTGGAAGATGTGGTCAAACTCGGACAAATGGTGGAATCTTCCGAAGGTAGTGAAGAGCACAAACGCCATGAACGCACACGCCTCAATGCCATGCTGGGGCTATGCGAAATGACCAGCTGCAGACGTCAAGCACTGTTGCATTATTTTGCTGAAACTCTCGAGCAACCCTGTGGCAACTGTGATATCTGCCTGGAGCCACCCGCTACCTGGGATGGCAGCGAAGCCGCTATCAAGTTGATTTCCTGCGTTTACCGCACAGGACAGCGCTTTGGTGCCAGTCATGTCATTGACGTGCTGCGCGGCTCAGATAATGAAAAGGTTCGCAAGTTCAATCACGACAAACTCACTACCCACGGCATTGGCAAGGATTTCAGCGGCAGTGAGTGGAAGGCTGTGGTGCGCCAATTAATTGTAAGAGGCTATTTGGAAGTTGAAGGTGAATTTCAGGGGCTCAAACTCACAGAAAACTGCCGCCCATTACTGCGTGGAGAGGAAAAACTGCAACTGCGCAAACTCCCCAAGAAAGCCCCTCGCGCGCAAACCCGAAATACGGCAGTTCTAGAAGACCTAGAGCCAGGAGAGGAGCCCCTCTGGCTAGCACTTCGCAGCTGCCGTAAACAACTGGCCGAAGAGCGCGGGGTACCGCCTTATGTCGTCTTTCACGATGCCACCTTGCGCGGAATGGTTAAAGCACACCCGCAAACCCACAGTGAACTCCTGGCCGTCTCCGGTGTTGGCGATAGCAAATTGGAACGTTTCGGCGATGCTTTTCTCGCCGTACTTAGGGGCTTCCCCAAACATGATTAAGGACCAAAAACTCATTTAATTAGTAAGAAATTAAAGCGGTACAAGAGGTCCATTCTATTTCGGGCTGCAACAACTGATGAATTTTCCTACCTGGGGTTACCTGTGTTACAAAGGCACAAAGAGGTAAAAAATAACGTATAAATCCCCAACGAGAGGAAACCATGAAAGTTATTGGTCACCTGATTAATGGCAAACTATCTGCCAGCGACGATTCGGCCCAGCACCCTCGCCTACAAGACCTAACCAATCCCTCAACGAATGAAATAATCGGCAAGGTCGCGCTGGCCAGTAAAGCTACCGTTGAAGAGGCTATCTCTGCCGCAGAAGCTGCCTACCCCGCCTGGCGCAACCTACCCACAGCAAAGCGTGTACGCATCATGTACCGCTTGCGCGACCTGCTGGAAGAAAATGCGGAGAAGATCTGCGAGCTGATCACTCTGGAGCACGGCAAAGTACTTAATGATGCCATGGGTGAACTGCAACGGGGCATCGAGAACATTGAATATGTCTGCTCTGCCCCAGAGATGCTCAAAGGGGAGCATAGTAAGAATGTAGGCCCGGCTATTGACTCCTGGAGTGAATTCCAGCCTCTGGGCGTCTGTGCGGGAATCACCCCATTTAACTTTCCCGCCATGGTGCCTCTATGGATGTGGCCAATGGCGATTGCTTGCGGTAACACCTTTATCTTAAAACCTTCTGAACGCACCCCCTCTTGCGCCTTATTTATTGCCGAGCTGGGTATCGAAGCTGGCATCCCAGCTGGGGTTTTAAATATCGTCAACGGCGACAAAGAGGCAGTAGATACACTGCTGACAGACAAGCGTATTCAAGCGGTCAGTTTTGTTGGCTCAACTCCCATTGCAGAATATGTCTACACCACAGGGACTGCCCACGGCAAAAGAGTTCAGGCCTTCGGTGGCGCAAAAAATCACGCCATCATAATGCCGGATGCTGACCTGGACAATGCGGTCGCTGCGTTAATGGGTGCAGCCTATGGTTCCTGTGGCGAGCGCTGTATGGCTATTTCTGTAGCCGTTGCGGTTGGCGATGAAACAGCCAACACTTTAGTAGCAAAGCTGAAAGAGCAAATTGCCCAACTAAAGATTGGCGATGGCATGAACAACCAAAACGATATGGGACCTTTGGTTACCCAAGCACACCTAAACAAGGTGGAAGGCTTAATCAGTGCCGGTATCGAAGAAGGCGCGGAGCTGGTGGTAGATGGCCGCAATATGAAGGTTCCAGGCTACGAAAGGGGCAATTATCTGGGAGCCTGCCTATTTGATCGTGTTAGCGAGGAGATGGCGATACACCGCAGTGAAATTTTTGGTCCCGTCCTCTGCGTAATGCGTGTAGATACCATGCAGGAAGCGATGAATATCATTGATGCTCACGAGTACGGTAACGGTACTTGTTTGTTTACTCGAGATGGGGAAGCTGCCCGTTACTTTAGTGACAACATTAAAGTAGGCATGGTCGGCATCAATGTGCCTTTGCCAGTACCTGTTGCACACCACAGCTTCGGCGGCTGGAAGCGCTCCTTATTTGGGGACCTGCACGCTTATGGACCTGATTCTGTAAGATTCTATACCAAGCGTAAGACCATCACCCAGCGTTGGCCGGCAAGTGGGGTGAGAGAGGGAGCACAATACAGTTTCCCAAGCAATGGCTAATTATTAAAGTTAGGGGCGGATACCCGCCCTCTAACCGTTTAAGCACTCCTTCCCCATCTAAACAATCAAGCCTCCCTTGATGTATCGGCAATAACATAAGCCCAGCAATCTTAGGAGATAGATATGTTTCAAAGAACCAATAAAAAAACAAAAATAAAAGTATTTTCAGCCTTACCTTTTTTCTTGCTTACGCTCTCTACATCTTCTATAGCTCTAGCCCAGAGTGCGACGCTGAAACAGTGCCAAAGCTGGAGCAATAAAATTGAGCACTACCAGGAAAAAAGGAAAAAGGGCGGATCAGGTAAAAAAATGGATGAATGGAAAGGAAAAATTCGAAAATACCGAGACAAATTTAGAAAAAATAAATGCAGCAGGTACGGAAGAAGGTTGGGTTAAAGTCGCTAAACACAACGCAGAATAACCTCAACTTCACCCTCTAAGTGTTTATAAAAACAATAAAAAAGGGCGCAACGCGCCCCTTTTCAAAGGATAAGAGTGATTACCAGTTGAAATCAAACTTATAGCCTACACCGATTTGGAACACCCAGGGATCAAACTCGTAGTCACCTCCGAATCTGTGCTCCCAAAAGCGACCGAAGTCATCATCATCATCACGGAAGTTGCGATAGAAGGTATCTACTTCAACATCGGTAGTGACATCATAGTAAATAGCTGCCAGATTGATCAGCCAGCTACTATCGTGACCAAAGGTGAAATCAACACCAATTTGCCATGTATAACCCCAGCTATCGCCAAAATTCACACGGCCATCCCAGTCACGGAAAACCAGATCATCATCATCGTTACGATGCCAGAAGCCCCAGTGTCTTAGGCGCTCATCACTAAAGTCGGTATAGTTAATACCGATACCAATATAAGGCTGCACCAAACAGCTGGGATCCAGTGGATACCAATTCAGGTATGCAGCAGTCGTTTGGGGCTTCCAACGAGCAAAATCACCGCGACGACGACGATCAAATAATATATCGTCATCCCAGTCATCATCCCAAAAACGATAAAGCCAGGGATCACGACTACCACCAGTATGGCGATCGCCTTGCTGGTAACTCAGTGAAACACTCCAGTGATCGATAGGCTTCCATTCAGCATTAATAAACCAACCCCACTCGCCATCTGGATCAAGATTGGTTCGGAAAGCACCCCAATCACGGAAACGATGATAGTCATCATCATAATCATCGTCATCGTAAAAGCGCAGCCACCGATCAGCAAAGGTTACATTGTCTGAGTTTGGTGACCAGTATGAACCGCCAATCCGTATCTTAAACTCCTGGGTAGGAGGAGGGGGTGGTGGGGCATAGCCAGCAGGTCCTGCCGAAGCGACACTAGAGATTGCTAAGGCGAGGGGCGTCATAACGGGGATCAGAATACGCGTCATCTTCATTTGTGGTAACTCCATTGATATTCAGCAGATCAAACAGCAATCAGCCCAATCAATGGTCAGTCTAGTCGCACGAAATCACAGATGTAGAAAAAACAAACAAATGTTGGCGCTCAAATATAATTCTACGTTTTAATGGCACACAAAATATCTTTTGTCGTTGAAATTCACATATTGGTATTGCTTCCAAGAGAAAACCAACGACACCCATTATTACTGCACTGCAAATTTGGACAACGTGCACTGCTTCGAATTCCACAACCTGCTTTGAACAGGAGCTGAAATATTCTCACTCAAAAAAAAAGACAGAGACGCCGAAAAGCGCCAAGTTATGATATTTCGGGAGAAGTGAAATCCAACTGAATGCACACAGAGGTTAATTAGCCGGTAAAAGGTAAATAAGAAACAACAAACAGATACACAGGGAAATTGTGACTTCACTGGCGAAAGGGATTCAGGCTATTCAATCCAGTGGAACTCCAGCCAACTTTTTGATCTCAAACGCCCCAACCCATAGCGTACTTCTGAGGAAGGAGCGTCACTAAAACCTGCAAGAAATAGCAGGTTAAATTCGCAAATAAACTCTAGAGTTTGCTAGCTAAACTCTGCTGCTACTTACCCTTTCTTGCTACCACCCTGGCATTCAGGACTTTTGGGAGCATCGCCATCCCACTCATCCGGCGCATAAGTATGAAGGGCAAGGGCGTGGATCGGGCCAGCCATTTCATTCGCAAGCGCTGCATAGACCCTTTGATGACGCTGGACTTTCCGAACGGAATCAAAAACCTCACTCACAAGCACCACACGAAAGTGCATTTCAGACCCCGCCGGCACATTATGCAAATGACTTTCGCATTGAACCTCAATAAATTGGGGATGGAAATTGGCAGTTAACTTTTCTTCAATTTGCTTTGCAAGACTCATAAACTCTCTTCGCAGTGTTCCAGATGATTATGCAGGGGTTTAAATTCAGAAATTGCGCTGAAACAATCAACCTATGTAATATCTAGCCAGAGCAAACCACTAAATTACCCGCAGGTTATCCCGCCGTTTGGCAAGCTCTAATACGCTAATGTCACACCAAGATTAACTGACAACTTTTGCTTTACTCTTTCGCGCATCAACAATCGCCTCATACGCAACGGTGATACTCTTCATTTGATCTTCAGCGTGGCGCATAAACTCCTCTGGAAGCCCCTTGGAAGCGATCTTATCAGGGTGATACTCAGCAGCCTTGCGGCGATAGGCCAGTTTTAAATCCTTATCGCTAGTTTCCTCAGTGCAACCTAGCACTGCGTAATGCTGCTGAAGATCGGAAGCACTGCCTCCCCTCCCATGCCCAAATTGATTTTGCATGGCATCAAAAAGCGATTCATGTAAACCAAGATCCGCGGTAATTTTCCTGAGAATTACCTCTTCAGAAGCATGTAATTCACCATCGGCATACGCCACTGCAAATAGAAGGCGATAAACCATTTCCCGCATCGCCTGATTCTGCACCAACATCCGATACTGCTTTGCGTAATCGTAAATGCTGTACTTATCCGTTTTCGCATTCTCAAAAATCTTGATGGCATGCTTGCGATCCTCAGCGCCCAGACGAAGATTATTCTGAATAAAATCCTCAATCAGCTGAACTTCTGCTTTGGATACTTGGCCATCTGCCTTAGCCATCTTCGCCAGCATGGAAAACAGGGTAACGATAAAAACTTTCTGAGCCCCTTCCCTATTCAGAACCGCAGCGGCATTACCCAGGCGCTTGAGGCCAGAACCAAAGGAGCTACCTATCCAGGCACCCAAGGCCGCACCAATAGGGCCCCCAAACATAAAACCAAATCCGGCACCTATACCCGCCCCTAACCAGGACATATTCTCTCCTCTGAGCGCCAAATAGCGCTCCACTGTCATCTAAATCAAACATTTACATCCGGCCTATCTTACCACGTGTAAGAGAGCGTCAACGGATAGGCGTGACCACAAGGTCAAATGAGCCTCACATTAAGCCGTCACTTCGATCACTGCCAGGTACATTTAGTTGCCTAACAGTCCCCAGCTATCTGCCACAATGATGTACAGGGCATTCTCATAGGAAATGAGGAACAGCTAAATGAAACTGCGGCAAGAGGTAGACTTATTGCGCCACATAACAATAAGTCTTCTTTTATTACTGGCATTTACAGGATGTGGAAACCGACAGGACACTACTGGTCAGGATAGCCAGTCACAAACTTCCCAGGTTGATAATACTGGCCATCAAGACTGGGAGACGATTGTCGAAGTTCTCCTGCACCCCCGCTGCTTAAACTGTCACCAGCTGGAATTGCCACTTATCAATCAGGGCTCCCCCCATGTACCCCGGGTTGAGCGAGGACCCGAAAATATGGGGATGGGGACAATGCGCTGCAGTAACTGCCACTCTGACCAGAACAACCCTGTGACAGGCGCACCCGGCGCACCCGGTTGGGCCATGGCTCCAATAACCCTTAATTGGTCTCGTATGTCATCGGCCCAAATCTGTGCGCTGTTAACCACTCCCCAGGACAATGGCGGCCGCTCCCCAGAGCAATTGATGCTGTTTATGAGTGAGAACCCCCTAGCTTTATGGGGATGGAACCCTGGGGGTAAACGAGAACCAGTCAATATCCCCCACGGCAAGCTAGTTGAGGCATTGAAAAGCTGGATAGCCGCGGGAACGCCCTGCCCACCCCAGGCACCATCTAGTTAACCCCTAAAAGTTAACCCCTGATAAATCCAAATAAGAGGGGCGCTAATTGAGCCCCTCAATTCCTGAGATGGCCTGAGCCAAGTCCTCTAACCAACCATCACTTCCCCCTCGCCAGGCAATAAAAATCTCTTCTCTGGGCCCAGTAAATTGGCCAGCGACATCGATTTTTACCCCACCGATATCCTCTGCCAACCCCTCTGGCAATAAGGCAAGAAACTGTCCCGTTTTTACCAGGCCGCACAATACACCGTAATCATTTACCACAACCTGGACCTTACGGACAGGTAGGTTATCCCCCCACCCATCACTGCCAATACCCCTCTCCTCGCCACAGAAAGGAGAGATTCTAGGAGCCGCAAAGGGATACTGCTGAATAACTTCGATTGGCACTTCCACATTTGCCCACTCCCCAGAAACCAATCGGTGGCCGGAGCCCGCGACAATACACAAGCTTTCTGTGCCCAGCTTACGCGTTGCTATCTGGGTGGGGACCTGTCCCAACAGCGCACCGGTAATCATGGCCAAATCTACCTCTCCCCTAACCAACATTCTCAAGGCCAAGGATTCATAGGCGGAAGTCAATGAAAGGCACGCTTTTGGCTGGATTTCTGCCAGCTTGCTTTGAATAAATGCAGCCCAAGTCAATTGCAAGACTGCTGGGGCAGCTACCCGGCACTCCGAAAACTTTCCCAGCTCACCCAGTTCAAATTGCACCTGGCGTGCAATGGAAGTGATCTCAGCCGCTTTACCTTGTAGCCGGCGACCAGCATCATTTAGTCGGATTTGCTTACCTACCCGGTCGAACACGCGAGTATTCAGCGCCGTCTCCAGGCGACGTAAAACCTTACTTAAGGCCCCTGGCGTTGTATCTAAACGATCTGCCGAGCGCTGCAGGTTTTCTGTCGCGGCAATAACAAGAAATTTTTCAAGATCTTCTATTTCCATATTGGAATCAAAAGTTGCCCAAAATGAATCGATTCGTAACTAATGTACGTCTAGAATCGCTTGCTGCCAAGTACGCAGAGGCTCAATAGGAAAGCCTGCCGCTAACCCGTAAAGAACAGGAACTGAATGATTTATGATCACGCTTAATAGGCTCTGCAGTATTACTATCGCAGCTGTCTTAACCATGGCCTCCACAATCAGTTATGCAGACGACTCCATTGGCACTCATGGAATGGCGTTATTTTCAGTTAACGGGCAGCTCATTGCATCGCATATGCCTCTTCACGGTAAACGCCACGGACATCAGCTTATTCTTGCTTTGGAATCTGAAAATAAAGAAGAAGTGATGAATCTGGCCCAGAACACGCCGCTTATCTCTCTCAAGCCTGAAGTTTTCTCTTTAAACCAATTGCGCAACGGTAAGTTAGGCCTCTTTAGCGGCGAAGTATTTAATGGCCACTTTGAGCGAAAAGGCAAAATTCTGCTTAGCTCAATAGAATTTACGGTAACCGACAAGCTATTAGACCTACCGCTCTCCCGTAAAAAGAATGGTCATTACCGCCTGGTGCATCTGGGCGACACGAGTCTACTTATTCATGAAATAGCCTCCCCGCCAAGTTTTGACCAAATCGTGGAAGTTACAGCAAAAGCAACTCTATCTAAATCCATAGATACCGGCAGCAAACTTCCCATTTCAGAAAAAAATTGGCCTGAAGCTCTCAAAGAAGCAGGTATTGCTTTTCGTAGACAAGTTTATTTGGAAACACGGGACTTCCAATAAAATGCAAGAGCCAATTCTTATTATCCAGCATGAAGAACACGAAGGGCCTGGATATATTGCAGATTGGGCGAGTCAACGCCAGATTCCGACAATTCTTATCAAACCACAGATCTCAACATTTCCCAATACGGGCTTTAGAGGAGTGATTATTTTAGGAGGGATGATGAACGTAAAAGATCACATCTCACTACCCTGGCTTGCCGGTGAAATACACTGGGTAAAAAGTATTATTAATCGGCAAGCCCCCATTCTGGGCATTTGCCTCGGTGCACAAATCCTTGCCCATACACTGGGAGCAGATATCAAATCAATGGAGCAGGAAGAACTAGGCTGGCAGCCTATTCATTGGACGGCTGAAGAACCCCTCACAATAGATAAAGCATTCCAAGCACATAGTTACTATTTTGACATTCCAGAAGGCGCTAAGCGCCTAGCAAGTTCAGAGCTATGCCAAAATCAAGCATTTTTATACAAAAACAATATTCTGGGCCTTCAATTTCACTTGGAGTGGTCGCAACAACAGGTCACACAACTCTTCCCAGAGTACACCCAAAAATACGGATCACCTGAGAACAATCACTTAGCTAACCGTGAGATACTATTTGAATTACTGAATAATCACTTCATTAAGCGGCCAATAAAAAATTACATTAAAGAGTCATAAATAATCCACATCAAAAGAGCGCCTCATGCAGAAAAAAAGTCAATCAAGTAGACACCCAATCAACCCGCGCCCTTTACAAAAAAACCTCTCCCAAAAATAGGAAATTACTATCACAAAATAGTAATTTCTTCCCGAATACTTCCAGAAAAAACGCCTGAGATCATTCAGCTTACTTTACGGTCTATTATTTTTAGGCAAAGACTGCTTACCAAAGATTGATCTTTGCATTTTCTATAACATGAATGTTATTTTTTTTGTACAAGGATGTTTCAAATGAAGATATTAAGCCAAAAAGCCCTGGCATCCATAGCCACTGCCGTCCTAGCACTCGGCTCTACCACATCGGTACTATCCCAAACGGATACCGAATTCAGCACTATCACACTAAATTACATGACTACGCCAATTATTGACATCGCCTTTGTGGATAATCTTGACCTCCTGGCACCACCAGATGGTACTCCAGGCCCCATAGTCGACGATGATACATTCTGCGTTTCTGGAATGGGCTTTACACTTTTTAGTATTGTTTTTAGAAATCCAAACAATCCTACAGGTGGACCGTTTGAATTAGACTCTTCCGTACCCGGCGAGTCACCAATATTCTATGAAGTTTTCTTTAAAAACGACACTAGTCCAGGACCAGGCATGATGGTCTCCCCCGACACACCCGAGTTTGGAAACATGATACAAACAGCTATGTGCATGGACCCAACAATGGATAACGCAAAGTTTGATATCAGCATTCCCAATGCAGAATGGACTGGCAGAGCAGCCGGCGCCCCATTTGTTGGCGTACTCGAGATCATGGTCATGGCTGAATAAGCTTAAATTCAGCCTTCATCATCTCTAGCTGCGCCAGGCTTTTATTCTGGCGCAGCACTTAAAAAGAAAAATAGAAAACTTAAAAACATGATCCAACCAACAAACCACCCTCAATTATTAGCACCTCCCCTCTAGATTTTATTTGAATCAAAAACTAATCACACTCACTCAACAAGCATCTTCACTTATCTTTAGCTTGAATATTTTTTATGCACAACCATTGTGTACTTTTATGCAAAAGGAAGTAGCTACAATAATCTCCACCCTCAAATCACTAACACCTTTAGCCGCTACCGATCTAGACCTTGCCCCCACCCCTCAACACTGAACCTTTAAAAAATTTTTAACTTCACCCCCGAAAACTCATAAAACGCACACTCCCAATAAAAGAGCCCTAAACATATAACGGAATTATTTGGAACTCACCTTCACTTGACACCTAAACACCACTTACGTATGAAACGACAGCCCCCCCCCAACAACCAACTTACAGACACATTAACAACTGCAACACAATACAAACACCTCAAAGTGACCCTCTAAAAATCATTTCCAACCACAATAAACAACCATAGAATTATACGACCTACATATAAAAAACCACCCTAACAATAAAAACTTAAACTGACATCAAAAACAAATAAGAAATTATTCCTAAGCGCCAATAATTTATTCCCAAATTTCCCCTGCAAAACATAACCTTCCACACCAAAAAATATAACATCCGCTATCATTCATTCACCAAGAGTTTTTAGCCATCTACACAAGGCTATATTTTGGCGCTGACATTAACTGAAGAAAATTATTTTTCACAAGGAGGTTTCTTATGAAAATTCTCAAGCAAAAGCTATTCACATCCATTATTGTGGCTGGCCTGACATTAGGCTCAACCAATATTGCGCTATCTCAAGCAATGGATAGCGATACAAGTATTATCACCTTGACATTTTCTAATTTTATTATCATAGATAATGTAGATGCAGTAACTATTGCAGATCCGACTCCCGGAAGCGATGCAATGGGATCAGACATCTTCTGTGTTGCAGCAAGTGGCTTTGGTAGTTTTAGCATCACATTTGCTAATGTTGGCTCAGACCCAACCTTTCTCTTACAGAGTAATAATGGCACGCCAGCCATTCCTTACAATGTAGGCTACGCCAATAGTACTGGAGGACCAGCACAGCCTGTAATGGCTGGTGTTGCTCTGGGAGGACAGATAATACAGGCAAGTAATTGCCTTAATGACAATGCACGATTTGATATTGATATCGCAGCCACAGTATGGAATGGTAGAGAACCTGACGCGCCTTTTACAGGTACGTTAATGATTACAGTTCAGGGTGAATAAGACATTTGAAAGTTAACGTATTAGATACACCAGACCTAGAATCTGGTGTATCTAAAAATCACATATCCAACTTACCTAAAGCAAAACAATCAAAATTTTAAGCCAAAAACGAAAACCAAAAATTCAATAAAATCAAAGCTCACGCTACTGAGTCAACCAAGCACTACAGCCTTGCTTTATAAGTTAACGTAAACATTATTATCCGTCGACAAAGCCTTGAATCCTAAAACAGAGAAATATATAGCCACTACCCTTCACTGAAATTTGGCCTTAAAACGATATATATCTCATTGGCCAGCAAAGCTTCCTTAGGTATGCTCCAGATCTCTCCCCGAGTGTCTTAAACTGTAGTGAACCCAGTATTACTCAGCTGAACAGGTAATTCTATTTTCAAAACAAACACCGCCCCGAGTAGAACAGGTTTCCAGCAGTTTGCCTTTGGCCTCTACCTCAGAAAAGCCTTTGGAGTGCATACCGCCAGCCCGCATATCTTTCATATAGCAGGCCCATCTGGGGCGCTCCTTTACTGGATGGAGAACGACTTCTGGTTGGGCATTGTTAGATTGACCTTCTACCAGGGCCTGTAGGTCCACAATCAGGTCCTGCATGGAGCGAATATCCTTGCGCAACCTGACAACCTCTTTCTTGAGTTTGCGCATTTCATCCGCCTCTTGATTTTCATCCTTCAGGGCATGTACTTCTTTGCGAAGTTTTACCATCTCTCTTTTAATCTCGTGCAAATCTTCAGCGGTGCGATGATTGTCGTGGGCCAGTACAGGAGAGGAGAACAGAGCAAGGGAAATTAAAAGCGGCAAACTACGCATGGTCTTACTTCCAGTAAAATTTCTTATTACAAGCCAAAATTCGGGAAGGAATATAGCGCAAAAAACCTTAACTCAAAATGAATCGTGTCGAGCACCCATTAATACTACCCACGCAGCTCTTGAGAGAATATGTAGTAAGAAGCCATTTAAAAGCATTCAGGGAGCTAGAGAGCCGTATTTTGTTTGCCTGTCCATCGAAAATTAAACAGGTAAATAGATATTCCTGACAAATACCTTGCAAATACAGCCATATTCCACTTTAAATTTTATCAAAGAAAAAGGCGAACCGAAGTTCGCCTTATCAGGAATGGCTTTGTGGGCCAAGTCAGCTGCCGGTTAAACTGCGTACCATGCTGATCATGACTCCCGCAGCAACCGCAGAGCCAATAACCCCAGCCACATTCGGACCCATAGCGTGCATCAGCAGGAAGTTGTGCGGATTGGATTCGAGCCCCACTTTATTGGATACCCGTGCAGCCATGGGCACGGCAGATACACCGGCAGAACCGATCAGTGGGTTTACCTTGTGCTTACTGAATACATTGAGCAGCTTGGCCATCAATACCCCTGCGGCAGTACCAATGGCAAATGCCACGATACCCAGGGCGAGGATTCCCAGAGTTTTTGGGTCAAGGAATTTATCTGCGGCCAGTTTCGAGCCGACCGAGAGACCTAGGAAAATCGTGGTGATATTGATCAACGCATTCTGAGCGGTTTCGGAAAGGCGAGACACCACACCACACTCACGCATCAGATTACCGAAGCAGAACATACCCAACAGCGGAGCTGCAGCAGGGAGAAACAGGGCAACCAGAATCAACAGCAACAGCGGAAAGGTAATTTTCTCGCGCTTGCTTACATGACGCAGCTGCACCATCTCAATTTTGCGCTCCTGCTCTGTAGTGAGTGCGCGCATAATCGGTGGCTGAATCATGGGCACCAATGCCATATAGGAATAGGCTGCTACCGCAATCGCACCGAGCAAATCAGGGGCCAAAATGCTGGAAACGTAGATTGCTGTGGGGCCATCTGCACCGCCAATAATACCGATAGCCGCGGCATCGGCGATGGAGAAGTCCATAATCCCCGCAACTGAGAGTCCGACAGCACCCAGTACAGTGGCAAAGATACCGAACTGTGCCGCCGCACCAAGGAACAGGGTACGCGGATTAGCGAGCAGCGGGCCAAAATCGGTCATGGCCCCCACCCCCATAAAAATCACCAACGGCGCGACACCCGAAGCAATAGCCACAGAATAAAAGTTATACAGCATGCCGTTGCTGAAACCGGCATCGCTGGCAAACTCTGCGGCCTGTAGCTGCACCGCAGCCGGGGCAGCACCCAGGGCAGCTTTTAAATCCTCGAGACTGGCAACAGTCTCCAACCCCAAGATCTGGGCCATTTGGGCAAGAACTGCTGCATTTCCCTGGGCCAATGCGGTCTCTGCTGCAGAGAGTGCCAGATCTGCTCCGGGAATATTGGCCAGGATACCGCCGAAGCCAATTGGCACCAGCAACAGTGGCTCAAAGTTTTTGCGAATAGCCAGAAACAGCAGCCCCAATCCAACAAAGATCATGACCAGCTGCCCCGGCATCATTTGTGCGATGCCGGAGGACTGCCAAAGCGTGAGTAAATTATCCACTTGCGACTCCTACCCCAATCTATGCGATAGACAGCAGGGCATCACCCACCGCCACGGAATCGCCCTCTTTTACCGCTACGCTGGCAACATTGCCACTGCGCGGCGCACTCACTACGGTTTCCATCTTCATGGCTTCGAGCACAATAATGGCCTGGCCCTCGCTGACCTTGTCACCAGGCATCACCATCACCTTAAAGATATTGCCCGCTAGGGGCGCATTGACCGGCTCACCTCCAGTGGCTGGAACCGAACTGGCTGAACTGGCTGCAGGGGCGGCCGCACCTACCGGGGCAATATTGGTCAGATCGCCACCATCGGCCACTGTCACGGTGTAGCTCTGGCCTTCCACAGTGACCGTATACACCTCTTCCCCGTTGTCATTTTTCACTGTGGAGTTTTCATTGCCAGTAGGCACCGGCTCAAAGGCATCGGCGTTGCCGCGATTTTTCAGGAACTTGAGGCCGATTTGTGGGAAGAGTGAATAGGTGAGCACATCGTCAATTTCACCTTCGCCATTGGTCAGGGCAATGTCCTCTGCCCCGGCTTTTTCCTGTAACTCCAAGGTGAGCCTGTCCAACTCTGGAGCGATCAAATCCGCAGGGCGGCAGGTCACTGGCGCTGCGCCTTCCAATACCTTCACCTGCAGCTCCTGATTCACTTCGGCAGGGGTCGCGCCGTATTCCCCTTTCAAAACAGCTGCCGTTTCTTTAGAGACAGATTTATAGCGCTCACCGGTCAGCACATTTAATACTGCCTGGGTGCCTACAATTTGTGAGGTGGGCGTTACCAGGGGGATATAACCAAGATCCTGGCGTACGCGGGGAATCTCTTCGAGTACCTCATCCAGGCGCTCACTGGCACCCTGCTCGCGCAGCTGGTTTTCCATATTGGTCAACATGCCACCGGGCACTTGGGCCACCAAAATGCGCGAGTCCACGCCTTTAAGGGAACCTTCAAATTTCGCGTACTTTTTACGCACCTCGCGGAAATACGCGGCAATTTCTTCGAGCAGATTAATATCCAGGCCAGTATCCCGCTCGGTACCTTCAAGCATGGCAACCAGTGTTTCCGTGGGGCTGTGGCCATAGGTCATGGACATGGAGCTGATGGCGGCATCCACATTGTCGACGCCCGCCTCGATACATTTGAGTGCGGTGGCAATAGAAAGACCCGTGGTCGCATGGCAATGCAGATGGATGGGAATATCCACCGCTGTTTTAAGGCGCTTTACCAACTCGTAGCCTTCGTAGGGGCGCAATAGGCCGGCCATATCCTTAATGGCAATGGAGTCCGCCCCAATATCCTCAATCTGACGCCCCAGCTCTACCCACAAGTCCATGGTATGTACCGGGCTCACGGTATAGGAGATAGTGCCCTGAGCGTGCTTATCTTGTTTTTTTACCGCGGCCAGGGCCGTCTTCAGGTTGCGCATATCGTTCATGGCATCGAATACGCGGAAGACATCCACCCCGTTGACCGCGGCACGCTCAACAAATTTTTCTACGACATCATCGGCGTAGTGGCGATATCCCAGAATATTTTGCCCTCGGAACAACATTTGCTGCGGGGTGTTGGGCATGGCTTTTTTTAATTCGCGAATCCGCTCCCAGGGGTCTTCGCCGAGATAGCGAATACAAGCATCGAAGGTGGCGCCCCCCCAAGATTCCAGCGACCAAAAGCCGACTTGATCGAGCTTTTCTGCAATCGGCAGCATATCGTCCAGTCGCAGGCGGGTGGCGAATAGTGACTGGTGGGCGTCACGCAGGACTACATCGGTAATCCCCAATGGCTTTTTAACCTCAGTCATGGGTTATCTCTCTCGGCAGAAATTATTGGATGTTCTAATGAAGCGAAATTTGGCGATTAACGTTTTTTTCGATGTTGTTCGATGGCCGCCTTGATAATGGCGTGCAAGCGGGCATTGTCATCGTTACCGCTAGCGGGCGGAGTGGCGACGGGCTCCGCTTCGGGAAAGTGGCGAGTAATAATTCGGGACATGATACCGGTGCCTATCACCAGTAACAGCAGGAAGGTAAAAACAATTCCCATACCGAACAGGGTAATATCCAACCCCTGTTGAAGTAGCGTATCTTGCACTCTGTATCCCCCTAAGCCTTCGGATAATAAAAGGTTAATATCCGGGCGATTATTCTTCGGCCTGTGGCCGTTTAATGTTAAGCAGCCACTATGCTTGGGCGCCTATAAAAACTGCCAAACAGCACCGCTAAACTTCCGCACAATTCCCAGCTTGACCAACACCAAGCCACTCCAACTGCAATCCCCAAAATTCTGCGACTGAGCGCAGTGATCTAATTGGTAACCTGCCTGGCTGGCAACCCATTTACGCCCGGCAATCTAGTCTTCAAGCAGGGCAAATACAACCTCGTTGGCGGTTCCACCCCGACAAGCAACCATACTATCTACTGCCAGAGGGTTCTTCTGCAGCATGGAAGTGCAGTCAATTTTCTATTATCAATACAAGTTGCTTTTAAAATCAAACACTTAATGGTTTCAGTGGCAACGGTGGCGCATGGTTCATTGCGTCCTTTATTGGTGCAAACACGCTCGAATTTGAGTTCAAATCTCCTATTAAAACTACCAGCCGAATGATCATTGTTACGGAATAGCGATCACTTGCTGATAGAATATGCGCCAACCATCACACCAATTTTTCCTATTTCCAGCTTTATGACCGATAAGACAATTTCCCTGCAGCCGAAGATTTACCAGGCCCCCATGGAAGGTGTTATCGACCACCATGTGCGCAAACTGCTTTCAATGATTGGCGGAGTCGATATCTGTGTAACCGAATTTGTGCGCGTTACCGATACCCGCCTACCCCGCAGGGTTTTTACACGTCTGTGCCCGGAGCTCTTGGAGGGCGCCAAAACCGCCAATGATGTCCCGGTACGCTTGCAACTTCTGGGCGGCAATCCCGAGGCCATGGGCATCAATGCCGCCAAAGCGGTTGCCGTGGGGGCAAAGGCGATCGATCTGAATTTTGGTTGCCCAGCCAAGTCGGTCAATAACAGCGATGGGGGTGCCTGCCTACTGCAAAGCCCACATCGGGTAGAGGCGATTGTCGGCGCTGTGCGCCGGGCCGTACCGGATCGCATCCCTGTCACCGCGAAAATCCGCCTGGGGTTCAACGATCGCTCTACTTATATGGATAACGCCCTGGCCGCAGCCGCCGGTGGAGCCAATGAGTTGGCGGTTCACGCACGCTCTAAAGTCGATGGCTACAAGCCCCCGGCCTACTGGGAATATATCGGTGAGATTCGGGAAAAACTGCAGATTCCAATAGTCGCCAATGGCGATATCTGGACACTGGCGGAATTTCAGCGCTGCCACGAGCAAACCGGTTGCCAAGCCTTTATGTTTGGCCGCAGCCTGTTGGCAAGGCCTGATTTGGGGCTGCAGATCAAGGCCTTCTGCGCCGGAGTAGAATATCAGCCGATGGCATGGCCACAGATTGTCGAGTTACTCTGGGGTTACTATCAAATTACCCGGGAAGTCTACCCGGCCAAGTATCTGGGTAACCGGATCAAGCAGTGGCTCGCCTATCTCAAGCTCGCGTTTCCAGAGGCCCAAGTATTTTTTGAGAAACTTAAACGCCTGCGCGAGGCTGAGGCTATTGAAGCCATTTTTTCCCAGGAATTGGAGTCACCCCAGGAAATAATTAACCAGAAAGCTATTGCAGCCGCTTAATAGCGGCTGCAAAGTTCGTTAAAGCTCAGCGGTTGACTGGCGACTTAGGTAAGCCGGGTTGTAATACTTTTCCGGCAAATCATGGGCCTGGACACTCTCATAAATAACCCGCGTCTCTGTGCCAGTATTGATCGTATCCTGCAGCCGCATTTCCACCACTAACTGCCGCCCCTCTCTTTGCCCAGAGGTAAAGTGCGCAACCTTAGCCAACTTGCCGGATTTCAGGTAAAGCTCGGCTTTTACCGGAAAATTACTTTTGCTATCCACCCACAAGTTAATACGCTGATAACTGGCCCCTTTGGTTTTAGCGGTAAGGCTCAAACGGTTTACCAGCTGATCCTGTAATGTCTCCTGCCCGGCATAAACGCCCTGATAATCCTCACTCCAGGTAAGTGTGGCCACATCCCCCACCGATGCCCCCCCCAACAATTTTTGCATGGGTGTAATCCGTATAGGGCGGCGGCTGCGCGGCATCAGCATCCAATAGTTATCCTGCAGCATTAACATTTTGGTGCCCTCCTCTCCCTTGCCTTTGAATACCACTAGAGATTTGCGCTGTGGGCGGGTGTACACATGGTAATTATCCATACTGTCCAGCTCGCCATTTTTGTAGACCTGCACCTCAGTGACTACTCGCGCGGAATTTTCTTGCAGACGGTAAAAATCGGCTTTGGCAAGCATGCCCTCCACTTGCTGCGTGGTGTAGATAATCTCGTTGCTGGCCCCACTATTGGTATTGAGTGAATTGGCCAATGCCATTGGAGCCATTGCTATTACCAGAGCGCTGCCCAAAACTTTCCAAGCAGTTTTTAGTTTCGCTAACTTATACATGTACCAATGCCTCTGTTATCGGTTTGTTTACACCTTTGCGCGCTGCCATAAAGGAAGACAGAACACAGATTGCCGCTACTG